>DILC01000016.1:4258-35456 GCA_002424865.1 Rhodocyclaceae bacterium UBA5602
GCGGTATGGGTGAAGGCTTTTTTGGCCAGCGCAAAGCGCGTGGGATAGCTGACTTCACCCGTGGCTTTGATTTCCGCCAGCACGGGGGTGTAGTCGGCCGGGTCGGTAATGATGCCTACGCCGCCCGCTGCATTGCCGTGATTTTTGGCCGCGGCGCGCACCATGGCGGGGCCGCCAATGTCGATGTTCTCGATCGCCTCGTCGAGCGTCACGTCGGGCTTGGCCACGGCCTCGCGAAAGGGGTAGAGGTTCACCACCACCAGGTCAATCGGCGCAATGCCGTGCGCTTTCATGGTCGCCAGGTGCGCGGGCAGGTCGCGCCGCCCGAGAATGCCGCCGTGCACCTTGGGGTGCAGGGTTTTCACGCGGCCATCGAGCATTTCAGGAAAACCGGTGTAATCGGCGACATCCGTCACGGCCAGCCCCGCATCGCGCAACAGTTTGGCCGTGCCCCCCGTGGAGAGCAGCGAGACGCCAAGTTGCGCAAGGCCCCGGGCAAATTCGACAACGCCTGTTTTATCGGAAACGCTGATGAGCGCTTGAGTGACTTTCATTAAAACCTCAACGGTGAATGGCTAAAAAATGGAAAACAAGGATTACAGCAGATCATGGTCTTGCAGCATGCGGCGCAAGGTGCCGCGGCTGATGCCGAGGATTTCTGCCGCCACGGTCTGGTTGCCGGCGGCTTGCGCCATGACAACTTCAAGCAGCGGTTTTTCCACGGTTTTGAGCAGCATGGCATACAGCGCGTGCGGGGTTTGGCCGTCCAGATGGGCAAAATACTGTTTGAGATTGCGGCGCACGCATTCACTGATTTCGCTGCTCATGCGGCTTTATCCTCTGGCTGTTGTTCATTGAGTTGCAAGCGCTCATTGGCGGCCGCTTGCGCATAAAAGAATTCATCCGCCGCGGCGAGTTGCGCCACAGGGTCAGGTATCTGGTTCATGGCATGGCGAAAGTTGGCTGACCCGGCAATGCCTTTGGTATACCAGCTGATATGTTTGCGGGCGATTTTGACACCTGTTTCTTCGCCATAAAAATCGTATAAGTCAGCCAGATGGCGGCGCAACACGGTGTGAATCTCCGTCACGCGCGGCGGCGGCAGCAGCTCGCCTGTTGCCAGGTAATGGGCGATTTCCCTGAAAATCCACGGACGGCCTTGGGCCGCGCGGCCTATCATCAAGCCATCGGCGCCGGTTGCATCCAGCACCTGTTTCGCTTTTTGCGGCGAGGTGATGTCGCCATTGGCAATCACCGGAATGTTGACCCGTGATTTAACCAGGGCAATGGTGTCGTATTCCGCTTCGCCCATGTATTGGTCCGCCCGCGTGCGGCCGTGGATGGCGACCGCGCGTATGCCGGATTGTTCGGCGATGCCGGCAATGGCGGGGGCGTTTTTGTTCTCGCGGTTCCAGCCGGTGCGGAACTTTAACGTGACGGGCGTATCAGGCACGGCCGCGACCACGGCTGCAAGGATTTTGGCGACTAGCATTTCGTTTTGCATGAGGGCTGAGCCCGCCATGACATTGCACACTTTTTTCGCCGGGCAGCCCATGTTGATGTCGATAATCTGCGCGCCATGATCCACATTGTATTTGGCGGCTTCGGCCATCATGGCAGGATCCGCTCCGGCAATCTGCACCGAGATGGGGTTTGCCTCGCCCGTGTGGTTCGCCCGCCGCAGGGTTTTTGCGCTGCCGTACAGCAGCGAGTTGGAGGTCACCATTTCCGACACCGCAAACCCGGCGCCGAACCGCTTGCACAGCTGGCGAAACGGCCTGTCCGTCACGCCGGCCATGGGGGCGACAAACAGGTTGTTGCTCAAATGAAAGCCGAGGAAATCCATGGTTCGATGGGTTGTCAGTGCGCAGGGGTATTGCAACGGGGTGCGGATTCTAGCGCAAAGCGGTCAAAAATTGAACAGCAGGCGGGCAGGGCGCGGGGGGGCGGCAATTGCCGCGTGCTGTGTGGGTTTCAGGCGAAATGATTGGGGTTCTTGGATGCCGGATTCGCGGCTTTACCAGGCGCGTGCGCCATACATCATGCGGCGGGCGACAAAACGCTGCAAGCCGGGGAGCAAATCCAGCGCCAGCAGCCCCGCGCCGCGTGAGTGCCGCATGATGGGCGAGGCGGAAGAAAAAATGCTGATCAAGCCATGCGTAAAACCCATGGCGCCATGCCGGTCGAGCGCACGCCGCCTGGCGTAAGCGGCAAGGAGATCAGCGCTGCCGGGGTCCGCCGCGTGCTGGAGCGTGCGGGCCAGTTCCCACACGTCACGCAGCGCCAGATTAAATCCTTGTCCGGCCACGGGGTGCAGTGTTTGTGCCGCATTGCCCAGCCACACCTGGCGCCCGCCGGCGGTGGTTTGGCGATAGCGCAGCCCCAAGGCGAAACTGTCGCGCGGGGTGGCGGACACAAAGCGGTGGCGCGTGCCAAAGCGCGCTTGCAGCAACGCCAGAAACTCGGCATCGGGCAGCGCGGCAATGCGCTCAGCGTCCGCAGCAGGGCAGGTGAGCACCACGGCGTAAGCTTTGCCTGAGGAGAGGCCTAACGGCAACAAGGCCACCGGGCCTTGCTCGGTAAAGCGCTCCCACGCCATGTGGTGGTGCGGCGCGATGGTGTGTACCTGGCAGATGATGGCGTGCTGGGCGTAATCGTGGGCCTTTATTCCAGGCTGGGTTCCAGGCCGGGTTTTGGCATGCGTTTGCGGCGCCCTGATTGGTTTGCTGGATGGTTCAGGGGTGTTCCCGGCGTTCACCACGCCTTCGGCCCAGGCGGTGAGCGCGTAAGGCTGATGGGGCGCGGTGCCTTCCACTGGCGCCGTCCCGCGGGCGCCGACTATTCCTGGGTGGTCGCCAGGGCGGTCGCCGCGGGGGGAAAACGTTTGTTCAAAATAGGCAATGCCCGCTGCGCGGACTGCGGCATCCAGCGTGTTGATCAAATCGCGGGCAGGCAACACATGGCCGAGCGCGGGTACCTTCATCTCGCTGGCATGCAGCAGCGTGCGCCCCAGGCCGCCCTGATGCGAGATATGGATGCGGCCAATCGCCGTGGCCGCAGCCGCTGGCCAGGCGTTTAGCCACTCAAGGATTTGCCGCGAGCCGTCAGAGAGCGCCAGCACGCGCGTGTCCTGGGCTACTTCCTGGCGCGTGCGCGCCTCAAAAATCTCGGCGGCAATGCCGTGCGCGTGTAGCGCCAGGGCCAGCGCCATGCCGGTCGGGCCGCCGCCGATAATCGCGACTTTGGGCGTGTGGATATTCAGGCTGGCTTGGCTGGAGGGCAGGTTGGGTATCACGGTCCGGTTATCTCAGTGATTGCGGCGCTTGCGGATCAATTTTTGCACATCAAGGCTTCAATGTCGGCGATGGTTTTGGGCACGCCCGCGGTGATGATCTCGCAGCCCGTTGTTGTCACCACCGCATCGTCTTCAATGCGCACGCCGATGTTCCAGAAGGCTTCGGGCACGTCCTTGTCCGGGCGAATGTAACAGCCGGGCTCTATGGTCAAGACCATGCCGGGTTGCAATGTCGCCCATTGCTCACCTTGCCGGTATTCGCCCGCGTCATGCACGTCCTTGCCCAGCCAGTGGCTGGTGCGGTGCATGAAAAACTTTTTGTAACTCTCGTTGGCCAGCGCTTCGGCTACCGTGCCGGACAGGAGATTCAAGCCGATCAGCCCTTGCGCCAGCACACGCAAAGCCGCCTCGTGGGGGGCCAGAAAGCTCACCCCGGGCTTGACTGCGGCAATGGCCGCCAGCTGGGCATCCAGCACCAGCTGGTAAATGGCCGCTTGCGCGGGAGAAAAGCGGCCATTGACGGGAAATGTGCGGGTGATGTCAGCGGCATAGCCGTCGAGTTCCCCTGCGGCGTCAATCAGCAATAAATCGCCGTCGTTCAAGCGCTGGTCGTTGCCCACATAATGCAGCACCGTGGCGTTCGCGCCGCCCGCTACGATCGAGGGGTAGGCGGGCGCTTCACAGCCGTGGCGGCGGAAGGTATGCAGGAGCTCCGCTTCCACTTCAAATTCATGCTGTCCCGGTTGGGTAAAGCGCATGGCGCGGCAATGCGCTTGGGCGGCAATCTCGCCCGCGCGGCGCATGGTGGCGAGCTCATGTTCGTCCTTGATCAGGCGCATGGCATCGAGCGTTACGTGGACATCGCGTATCTCGGCCGGTGCGCGCTTGCCGCTGCGGCCTTGGCTGCGCACGGTATTGAGCGCCGCGGTGATGCGCGCATCCCATGCGGCATCGTGGCCCAGCGAATACCACAGCGCGGGTTGGTCGGCCAACTGCTCGGCGAACTGTTGATCGAATGCAGTGATGGGATAGGCGGCATCAAAGGCAAAGTTCTCCTTGGCCAATTCGGGCCCATGGCGGAAGCCATCCCAGATTTCGCGTTCAGGATGTTTTTCGCGGCAAAACAAAATGCTTTGCGCAGCCTGGGTGGCGGAATTTGGGGGGGGCGCAATGATGAGCAACACCGCTTCGGGTTCGTTAAAGCCGGTGAGGTATTGGAAATAGCTGTCCGCGCGAAAGGGAAACAGGGTGTCGCGATTGCGCGGGCGCTCCGCTGCCGTGGGAATGACGGCGATGCCGCCGCCTGCGGCCTGCATGCGCTGTATCAGGGAAAGTCGGCGCTGGCGGTACGGCGCGCAAGACATCGTTTGCTGGGGGGTGGGGTTATCCATGGTGGTGATTATGTCTCAGAATGCCCGCTGAGCTGGGTATTCAGCTCGGCCAGCCGTTCAGGCGTGCCAACGTCTGTCCAGCGCCCGGAATGCCGCTCGCCGGCAACCCGATGGGCGGTAGCGGCCGCGCGTAATAGCGGCGCGAGCTTGGCGGGCTGGCCGCGAGCGATGGTGTCAAAGAATTCAGGGCGGTAAATGCCAATGCCTGAGAAAGTAAGCCGGTTATCTGCGCCATCAGGCAAGACCCGGCGGTTGGCCAGCGCAAAATCACCTTGTGGATGATGCGCGGGGTTATTGACCAGCACCAAATACGCAAGATCATTGTGCGCCAAATCGCTGGCAAATAAACCCTTGGCGCGGGCGACATCCCAGTCGCAAAAAATATCCCCATTGATGACGAGAAAGGGCGCGTCACCCAATAAGGGCAGTGCGTTGGCAATGCCGCCCGCCGTTTCCAGCGCGCCGACAGGTTCCGGCGAGTAGCGAATCTTGAGGCGCCAGCGCGCCCCATCGCCTAGCGCGGCTTCGATCTGCGCGCCTAAATGGGCGTGGTTGATCACGATGTCACGAAACCCGGCCATCGCCAGCCGCTGCAAATGCCATACGATGAGCGGCTGGCTGCCCACGTGCAGCAAGGGCTTGGGGCAAGTGTCGGTCAGGGGGCGCATGCGCTCGCCCCGCCCGGCGGCGAGGATCATGGCTTTCATCAAAAGGTATAGCCTGCTTCTTTCGTCTGGCCTTGCGCCTGGTCCAGCAGCGCGAGGATGGGTTTGAATCCGGCGTAGCGCGCGCAGGTTTGGCGCACGTAGTGTTCGACCAGCGGCAGGTCTTTCAAGTAGCCCTCCTTGCCATCGCGGTGATGCAGACGGGCGAAAATGCCCAGCACTTTCAAGTGGCGCTGCAAACCCATCCATTCATACTGGCGATGGAATTCGCCAAAATCGGCGGCAACCGGCAGCCCGGCTTGTCTGGCCATGTCCCAGTAGCGCACCAGATAGTCGAGCGCGGTTTCTTCATCCCACTGGATGTAGGCATCTTTTAACAGCGAGACGATGTCATAGCTCAGCGGGCCATAAACCGCGTCCTGGAAATCAATGATGCCGGGGTTGGCGCCGGTCGCCAGGTGCATCAAGTTGCGCGAGTGGTAATCGCGGTGCACAAATACTTTTGGCTCGGCCAAGTTCATCGCCAGAAGGCGTTCGAATACGGTGTCCAATTCCGCGCGTTGCGCGCCGGTCAGCGTGATTTGATGGTGCTGCGCCAGGTACCAGTCGGGGAACAAATCCAGTTCCCTTTTGAGGAGCGCGTGGTCATATTCTGGCAACACCCCAGGGCGGCTGGCCAGCTGGATGCGCACCAGCGCGGCGAGCGCATCCTGGTAGAGCGCGGTGGCGTTGTCTTGATTGAGCACGGACAGATAAGTGGCATTGCCCAAGTCGGATAGCAGCAAAAAGCCGTTGGTCAAGTCTTGCGCCATCACCGCAGGCACATGCGCACTTGCTGCGTGAAAGAGTTGTTGCACGCGCAGCCAGGGGCGGCAATCTTCAAGTTCTGGCGGGGCATCCATGACAATCGCTGTACTGCCGTCAGCCCAGGCTGCACGAAAGTAGCGCCGGAAGCTCGCGTCGGCCGAGGCGGGGGTCAGGGAAAAGGGACGGTCTGGCCATAAGGCGGCGAGCCATTGGGTGATGCGTTGCTGACGGTTCATAAATGAAAGCTGGATAAATGAAAGAGAGGTCCGTTGCGAAGTCCGGTGTCATGCAGATTGGGACGCCTGGGGAAAATTCGGGGGGTGGCCACCAGGGACATGGGCAAGCATGGCCTGGGTAGTGGGGAAATCCCTTTTTTGCGAAGGCTTCAGTCAAGGCGCAGTGTTAGAATCCAAAATTCTAGCATCGGTCAGTCGTCGGTTTTTTTTGACCGCTTGTCCCACTTCCTGATAAACAAACGGCATGCTTTTTCGCACTCGCGGCTTCTTCCATCAACGGCATTGGGCTAACCTTCTGATTGGTATGGCCGGTCTATGGAGTGGGGTATCTGCTGGGGCGGAAGCCTTGCCCAGGCTGGCGGTTGATCCGGCTTTGGTGGGCGCTGCTGCGCCTGACGTGTTGCCAGATGTCCCGGCAAATGAATCAGCCGCGGCAGCAGAAACGAGCGTGCAGGATGTGAGCCCCGAATCTGCCGCGGCCGCTGCAGGCAATTCAACCCAGGCCAATGTACCCAATGCGCCCAATGCACCGATTGTGGCATCTGAACCTGCGGTGCAGGCACAGCCTTTGACGCCAGAGGCGCCAGAGGCTGCCCCGGTGAAGCAAAAAGACACCGCACAAAAAACACTGCCAGCGCAGGCTGCAGCAGCGCTTGCGCTGCCAGTGAGAGATGAAAACCAAGCGGCGGCGCAAACCGCAGGCCAGCGCACGACGCGGCGCATTCCGCCGCCAGCATTCCCTGCGGCCAGCGAAAAAGTCGCGGTAAAAACCTTGCCTGCGCTGAGTGTTGATCCGGCCTTGCTGGGGGGGGTGGCGCCAGCTCGCCTGGGCGAAGCGGGTGCGGTGATGGCGCAGGCCATTGCCGGAGATGCGGAGTCAGGGTCGGATGGCGTGAATGCAGCGGGTGCTTCTGCGGCTTTGCCCCTTTTGAGTTCAAGGAAGTCCTCAGGCAAAGCCAGCAAGCGGTCTGCACGCGCCGCAACTCAGCTAACCGGGGAGGGGGGCAGCTCAACTCATACAGCCAAAGCGCCGCTCATCGCGCTAACGGCTGCGGTGTCGGCTGCAAGTGAGGCTGTTGCGCCTGGTCAGGTGAAGGTCTTGCCTGCCTTGTCCGTTGATCCTGCGTTGTTGGCTGGGGAGGCAGCAGCCAGCCAGTCGGTTGTCTTGCAAGCGCCGCCTGAGGTGGCGGTCCAGCCGGTGTTGGCGCCTACTTATTCTGCGCATTTGGCGGCCGGTGTTTTGCCTGGGCCCCGGCTCAAGGCATCACCGCAACTCTTGGCGCACGAGACTGCGCCGGATGACGTGTTGCCCACATTCATTACAGCGGACAACATGGTCGGCCAGACGGACGTCCAGGTGGTGGCGCAGGGGAATGTTGACTTGCGCCGCCGCGGTGCGGTGCTCAAGAGCGATAAGCTCACGCACTGGCAGGAAAATGATGAGGTGGAAGCCGAAGGGCATGTCGAGCTTTTCAATGAAGGCGCGCATGTGGTCGGCCCCAGGATGCGCATGAAGCTGGGTGAGAACACGGGCTTTTTTGAGCAGCCTGCTTATCAAATCAGCCAGCCTAAAGCGGGTTCGCCACCGGTGATTTGGACCATAGGGGAAGTGCCGGAGGGGGATCTGACCGTCGGTCAAGGAGAGGCGACGCGGATTGATTTTGAAGGCAAGGGCAAATACCGCTTGTCGGATGCAACGTACAGCACCTGCACACCCGCGCCAGGAAGTTCGCCCGACTGGTTTGCGCGCACGGCCAACTTGCGCATGGACTACGAGGCGCAAGTTGGCGTTGCCAGCAATGCCACGATTTACTTCAAGGGCGTGCCGATTTTATATACGCCCTGGATGAGTTTTTCCTTGAATAATGAGCGAAAGAGCGGTCTGCTCACGCCCACGATGGGTTCCAGCTCACGCGGTGGGGTCGAGTTTACCCAGCCGTTTTACTGGAATATCGCACCCAACATGGATGCCACCATTGCGCCACGCCTCATCGCCAAGCGCGGTGTGATGTGGACGGGTGAGTACCGCTATCTGGAGCCTGAATTCAGCGGTATTGTTAACGGGAATTTGCTCTCCAAAGACCATGTTACCGAAGAAAAGCGCAGCGCTTATTCTTATAAACATGCGCAAAACTTTGGTTACGGCATTACGGGCGCGCTCGATTTAAATTACGCCTCCGATGGCACATATTTCAGCGACTTTGGCAGCAACTCAGCCATCATCGCGCAAACCAATTTATTGCGCCAGGGTAGCCTGCGTTATGGCGCCAGCTGGTGGTCGGTTACCGCATTGGCGCAAAGCTACCAGACCTTGCAGGATCCGGCTTTACCGCCCGTGACCACACCTTACAGGCGCTTGCCGCAGTTTAATTTGACGGCCAACCGCAGTGATCTGCCGTTTGGGGCTGAGTTTGGGTTTAGCGGCGAGTATGTGAATTTCGAGACATCTTCCTCAGCACAAGCCAATAACCTGCCAGAGGGCAAGCGATCGACGCTGTATCCGCAAATTTCATGGCCATTGCAAACGGCGGCTTTTTTTGTCACGCCTAAAGTTGGCGTTCATGCCACGCGCTACAGCTTGCAAAATCAGAAAATTGGCATGCCGGACAACATTACGCGTACAGTGCCGATTGCCAGTGTGGATAGTGGTTTGACTTTTGAACGGGCGGTGAACTGGTTTGATCGCGCCCTGGCCCAGACGCTGGAGCCCCGTTTGTATTACCTGTACATTCCGGTGCGCGACCAAAGCCAGATACCCAATTTCGATAGCGGCCTGGCGGACTTTAATTTCGCGCAGATTTTCTCTGAAAACCGCTATGTTGGCGGGGACCGCATTAGCGACGCAAACCAGCTCACCGGCATGGTGACTTCGCGCTTGCTGGATGCGGACAGCGGTGCTGAAATCCTGCGGGCTGCTTTTGGCCAGCGTGTTTATTTCACGACGCAGCATGTCGGCTTGCCGGGCGAGCCCTTGCGCACGGGGCGGCAGACGGATTTATTGGGTGCGTTTTCCGGACGCGTGTTGCCCCAGGTGTATGTGGATGCCGGTGCGCAATACAACACGCAGGATAGCCAGTTGATGCGTTTTAACCTGACCGGTCGTTATCAACCCGAAATTGGCAAGCTCTTGAATGCAGGTTACCGCTACACCCGTGACCAATTGCAGCAGGTGGACTTTTCCGGGCAATGGGCTTTTGCTGGCGGCTGGCATGGTGTGGGGCGTTATAACTATTCCCTCAAGGATAAACGCCTGGTCGAGGCCATTGCGGGCTTTGAGTATGATGGCGGCTGCTGGGTGGGGCGGGTTGTCATGCAGCGCTTGGCCACCCAGACGGCGCGCGTGAATAATTCGTTGTTGTTCCAGCTGGAGTTGAACGGTTTTGCCAAGTTGGGATCCAATCCGCTGAACTTGCTAAAACGTGCTGTGCCGGGTTATGGGCCCATAAACCAGCAACTGGATGCGGAAGGCGGGTCATTGCAGTAACTGCACGGGCGTGCGGCAGGTTGTGCTGGTTCTGCGCGGGATTTATTTTTAAGGCTGGACGCCAAGGAAGAAAGTGGCGATGCTGCGCCGTAGCCCTTGGTGGATGTGTATGAATGGGGTGGCGTGGGGTGGATTGGCCCGATTTGGGTCGATTGGTCGATGAAACGATGAAAATGGAAACGATGAAAATGCTTTTTATGCGTGCCGTAATGGGATTTGTTGCAGGCGTTTTGTTGCTTGCCGTGTCTTTCTCTGCGCAGGCGGCGAGTCCGGTAGAAGTTGACCGGATTGTTGCCGTGGTTAATGACGAAGCCATTACCCTGGGCGAGTTGCAAGGCCGTATCGCCAGCGTAGTGCGCCAGATGCGCGAGCAGAATATACCCTTGCCGCCGCAAAATATCATTGAGCGCCAGATGCTGGAGCGCATGATTACCGATCGGGTGCAGTTACAAGAGGCCAAAGAGAGTGGCTTGAGTGTTTCCAATGATGAACTGGATGACGCCTTGCGGCGCATTGCCGAAAGCAACAAGTTCTCAATGGCGGATTTTCGTCGGGCCTTGGAAAAGGACGGCATTCGCTGGGATAAATTCCGCGAGGAGATTCGCAGTGAAATCACCCTGTCTCGATTACGCGAGCGGGAGGTGAGCCGACGCACATCTGTCTCGGATGGTGAAATTGACAATTACCTCAACAACCCTGACAGCGGCGCGCAGAATGACAAAATGGTGGTCAATCTGTCGCATATTCTGTTATTGATCCCTGAAAACCCAACGCCGGATCAGCTCATGCGGATTGGCACCAAGGCGCAAACGGCGCTCGCGCAAATCAAGGCGGGGGAAGATTTTGCCAAGGTGGCGGCGAGCTTTTCCGAGGCGCCGGATGGTTTAAAAGGCGGTTCCCTGGGTTTGCGCCCGATAGATCGCCTGCCTGGGCTGTATGCTGATCTGGCCAGGAAATTGCAGCCTGGCGAGGTGAGCGATATTGTGCGCAGCCCGGCAGGGTTCCATATTGTGAAGGTGGTCGAAAAACGCAGTGGCGAAGCCAGGCCGCTCAATGCCCCTATGCAGCAAACGCATGCGCGGCATATCTTGATCAAGGTCAATGAGGTGGTTTCTGCTGCAGAAGCTGAACACAAGTTGCTATCGCTCAAGGAGCGCTTGGATCATGGGGCAGATTTTGCTGAACTGGCGCGCCAGTATTCAAATGACTTGTCCGCATCCAAAGGCGGCGATTTGGGCTGGCTGTATGCAGGCGATACCGTGCCCGAGTTTGAAGCCGCGATGGATGCGCTGAACATCAACCAGATCAGCAACCCGGTGCAATCCCCCTTTGGCTTTCATTTGATTCAGGTGCTGGAGCGGCGGACGGGCGAGATGAGTATCGAGCGCCAGCGCATGGCGGCACGCCAGGTCTTGCGTGAGCGCAAGGCCGATGAGGTGTATCAGGATTGGGTTCGGCAGTTGCGTGACCGTGCGTATGTTGAAGACCGGCTCGAAGATCTCTGAGCCGATTGCCAGGCCGATCGTCGTCACCTCAGGCGAGCCAGCAGGGGTAGGCCCCGAGCTCTGCCTGCAATTAGCGGCAAGAACATGGCCTGTGCCCTTGATGGTTTTGGGCGACCGCGGGATGTTTCTTGCGCGCGCCAGATCGCTTGGCTTGCCCGCAGGTGCCGTGGCAAAAATCAATCTGCACCACGTGCCGCTGGCCGCCACGTGCGTTGCTGGGCAGTTGGACCCGGCCAATGCGCCGTATGTCTTGCAGATGCTGGATATCGCTTTGGCTGGCTGTGTCGGCGGGAAGTTTTCCGCCATGGTGACAGCGCCCGTGCATAAAGGCGTGATTAACGATGCGGGCATTGCCTTTACCGGGCACACGGAGTATCTCGCCGAACACACGGGCACAGGGCGCGTGGTGATGCTGTTGGCGGGTGCCGGTTTGCGCGTGGCCCTGGCGACGACGCACCTGGCGTTAAAAGATGTGCCTGTGGCGATTACGGCAGAGCGCCTCATGGCCACGTTGCGCATCCTGCAGCGGGATTTGCAAACCAGGTTCGGCATAAACCGGCCACGCATTCTGGTGGCCGGTTTAAACCCCCATGCGGGTGAAGGCGGGCATATGGGGCGTGAGGAAATCGAGGTGATTGTTCCGGTGCTGGATCAACTGCGCGCTGAAGGCATGGATGTCGTGGGGCCCTTGCCAGCGGATACGCTATTCACCAAAAATGTCCTGGCCGGGTCGGATGCGCAACTGGCGATGTATCACGACCAGGGGCTGGCGGTCTTGAAATACGCCGCGTTTGATGAGGGCATCAATGTCACCCTCGGCTTGCCGATTATTCGCACTTCCGTGGATCATGGTACGGCGCTGGATTTGGCGGGCACGGGCCGCGCCTCGGCGAATAGCCTGTTTGCGGCAGTGGATGCGGCAATCGACATGGCAGGGCGGCAGCGCTGATGGCCAGATCCTCCAGCCAGCGCGCAGGCCAGCCCAAAACAGGCAAGCGTAAAGATCATCTCGGCGGCCATGTGGCGCGCAAACGGTTTGGGCAAAACTTTTTGGTCGCGGCCGACATCATTCAGGAAATTGTTGACGCGATTGATCCGCGTGCAGGCGATACGGTGGTTGAAATCGGCCCTGGCCTTGGGGCATTGACCGAGCCCTTGCTCGCGCGCATTGGCCACTTGCATGTGGTGGAAATTGACCGCGATTTGATCGCCCGCTTGCGCCAGCGCTGGCCGGGTGGCCGGCTTACCGTGCATGAGGGCGATGCGCTGGCGTTTGATTTTGCGGCGTTAAAGGCTGACGGCCGCCTGAAGATCGTGGGCAATCTGCCCTACAACATTTCCAGCCCGCTCCTGTTCCATTTGGTGGCCAGCGCGCCGGTGGTGCATGACATGCACTTCATGCTGCAAAAGGAGGTGGTTGACCGCATGGTGGCCGAGCCCGGCAGCGGCGACTTTGGCCGGCTCTCCGTGATGCTGCAATATCACTATCACATGGAATGCTTATTCACCGTGCCGCCCGGATCGTTTGAGCCGCCGCCCAAAGTCATGTCAGCCATTGTGCGGCTGATCCCGCGCGATAAGCCTGTTGTTGGCGGCACGCAAAAAGTCGGCGCTGGCGACACGGCGATAGGGGAATCCTTGCTGGCTAAAGACGAAGCCTTGTTTTCCCGTATCGTGGCGGCAGCCTTTAGCCAGCGGCGCAAAATGCTGCGCAATACCTTGCGTGAATTCTTTAGCGAAGCCGATTTGGCCGCCTTGGACATTGCGCCTACCGCGCGTGCGGAAGAACTGGGTGTTGCGGACTATGTGCGGCTGGCCAATACATTGGCTGCGGCCTTGACCCCGGCGGTGGCCGTTGAGCCATGAATTGCTTTGGCCGCGCAATAAACATAATGAAGGGGGAGCCATGAAAATCGCGACCTGGAACGTGAATTCTTTTAAAGTCCGTTTGCCGCATGTGCTGGATTGGCTGGCGGCAACGCAAACCGATGTCCTGTGCGTGCAGGAAACCAAGATGGAAGACAAGGTTTTCCCTTATGCCGAGTTGCAGGCGGCGGGTTATCACGCCGTGCATAACGGGCAGAAAACCTATAACGGCGTGGCGATTTTGTCGCGGTTTGAAATGGCCGGTGTGTGCTTTGACATCCCGGCTTTTGACGACCCGCAAAAACGCGTGCTTGCCGCCACGATCAAGGGTGTGCGCATCGTCTGTGGCTATATGCCCAATGGGCAGGCAGTTGGCTCTGAAAAGTACGACTACAAGTTGAAATGGTTCGCGGCCTTGACGCGCTGGCTGCAGCAGGAAATGGCGCAGCACACGCAAATGGCCTTGCTGGGTGACTTTAATATCGCTCCGGAAGATCGCGATGTGCATGATCCCGTGGCCTGGAAAGACCAGATTTTATGCAGCGAACCAGAGCGCGCAGCGTTCCGGCAATTGCAAGCGCTGGGGCTGCAAGACGCGTTCAGGTTGTTTGATCAACCGGAAAAAATATTTTCCTGGTGGGATTACCGGCAAATGGGTTTTCGCCTCAACCGCGGCCTGCGGATAGACCATATTTTGCTTAACCCTGAGCTGGCGGGGCGCTGCCGTAGTTGCGTGGTGGATAAGGCGCCCCGCAAGCTGGAGCGCCCATCCGACCATGCGCCGGTGGTCGCTGAGCTGGACGAATTATCCGCGGCAGATCAGCCAGGCCCCAGCGGGAATGGTTGAACCGGGCGGCTAAAAACATGGGCGATCACAGCGCGGGCCATCAGCAGCACCCTGGTGGCCACAGCCATGCGTCGGCCCCGTTCACCCGGGCATTCCTGGTGGGCATTGCGCTGAATGTGGGGTTTGTCATCATTGAAGCCGGGGTGGGTTGGTACGCCAACTCGCTCGCCTTGCTGGCGGATGCCGGACATAACCTCTCGGATGTGGCCGGGCTGGTATTGGCCTGGGGTGCGGCAATGATGAGCCGTCGCCTGCCGAGCCGGCGCTATACCTATGGCTTGCGGCGCGCGTCCATTCTGGCGGCCTTTGCCAACGCCATGCTGTTGCTCGTGGCCATGGGTTCCTTGCTGTGGGAGGCTGCGCATCGCTTGCAGTCGCCGGTGCCCGTGTCAGGCAGCACGGTGATCATCGTGGCCGCCATCGGCGTGGTGATCAACAGCATCACCGCGGCGCTGTTCATGTCCGGGCGCCATCATGACATCAACATCCGCGGCGCTTACTTGCATATGGCGGCCGATGCGCTGGTGTCGCTAGGCGTGGTGTTCGCCGGGGTTTTATCCCTGTGGCAAGGCTGGCTTTGGCTGGATGCAGTGGTGAGCATGGTCATCGCGGCGGTGATCATTGTCGGCACCTGGCGCTTGTTCCGCCAGTCGCTGCATTTGCTGTTTGATGGCGTGCCTGACGCGATTGATCTCGCAGCCGTCAATGCCTTTTTGCGCAGCCAGGCAGGCGTGGCCGAAGTGCATGATCTGCATGTGTGGGCCATGGGCACGACGGAAATAGCGCTTACCGCGCATCTGGTGATGCCCGCCGGCCACCCGGGCGATGCGGCGCTGGAGGCGATAACGCGGGGCCTGGAAAAAGAATTTGCCATCACCCACCCGACCTTGCAGATTGAATTGGCAAGGCATGAGCACGGCTGCAAAATGGTTTGGCATTGAGGCAAGGCGCGCTTGCGAGGAATGCAGCAGAAAAAGTCGGCGCTGGCAGGACGGCGAGGTTCCGCAAAAAAAGCAAAAAAACCACGGGAATATAAAAAAATACAGGAGGAAATGCGCATGGCAAATACCAACGGGAAAACCAGCACGGATGTCCCTCATCCGCGTGAATTAGCTGTGATGGTCGGCGCAACCGGCGCTTTGGGGCGCGTGGTGGCGCAGCGGCTGGTGGCTTCAGGCCTGGATTTGTTGGCCGTGGGGCGACAGGAAGAGGCGCTGAAAAAATTGACCGCGGGTTCCGCGCGCATGCGTTATTGCGTGGCGGACATCAGCGAGGATGCGGCGATTGAAACCATCGCGCGGGAGGTCGGTTCGCCTGTGCGCATCGCCATTCACGCGCCCGGCGTGCCGGTGGCGGGCGGCGTGCTGGAGGCGCCACCCGAGGTGCTGGCGCAGGCGGTGAATATCAAGGCTGGTGGCATGTTGCGGCTGTTTCGCGCGGTGGAAAAGCATTTAGTGCCACACTCGCGGCTAGTGGCGGTCGGCGGGCATTATGGTTTTGAGCCGACGGCTTATGCTGCAACCGCAGGGGTTGCCAATGCCGCGCTGGCCAATTTGATGCGCCAGCTGAGCTGGGCGCTGGGCGAGCGCGGGGTGACGGCGCATTTGGTTTCACCGGGGGCGGCCGACACAGAGCGCCTGCACGCCATGGCGGCGGCCAGTGCGGCAAAACGCGGCGTGAGCGTTGCGCAAGTGTTGGACGAGATGAAGCAAGAATCGGCTATCCGCGCGTTTACCCAGCCCGAGCAAGTGGCCTGGGGCATTTGTCTGCTGCTCGCACCCGAAGCAGATGCGATGGCGGGCGCCTCTCTCATGCTCGATGCCGGGCGGCGCCATGGCTTGCCTTAATGCTTGGCCGGGTTGCGAAGATCGCATCGCGGCAAGATTTCGATGCCTTGGGTGCTTTATTGCAATCATTGCAATAAAGCACGAAGCATCCGTCCCTAGGGACGATGAGGGTTGCCTGTGCAGGGCATGGTCAAAAGACGCAGGCCGGACAGGGGCGGCTTTTCTTGCCGCCACTTCTTTTTGCCGCATATAAAACCTCACCCACGGTAGCGGCAATGTCATGCAACTGGCGTAAGATAAAACGCATGTTGCCCATGCGCGGCGGGAGTCAATGATCAAATGGTTGTCATGAGGGGACGTGGATGAAGCTTTCGTTTTATGGCGCAGCGCGCGGCGTGACCGGGTCATGTTGTTTAATCGAGCATAAGGGAACCCGCCTGCTGGTCGATTGCGGCTTGTTTCAAGGTGGCCGCGAGCTGGATGAGGACAATGCCGAGCCGTTTGGCTTTGATGCGGCGTCGATAGATATTGTGTTGCTCACCCATGCGCATCTGGACCACTGCGGCAGGTTGCCGTTGCTGGTCAAGCGGGGCTTTAGGGGAGAGATCATCACCACGGCAGCTAGCCGTGCGCTGGCGCGTGTGGTGTTGCTGGATGCCGCGCACTTGCAAGAAGAGGACGCGCGCTGGCGGGCGCGCAAATTGGCCCGGCGCAGCAAAAACAAGAATGAAATGCCCGAGCCGTTGTATACGCAGCTCGATGCGCTGGATACGCTGGATTATTTCGGGCGCGTCGTGCGCTATGACGAACCGATGGCAATAGCGCCAGGATTGGCCGCGACATTTTTTGATGCGGGCCATATCCTGGGTTCGGCCAGTATCCGCCTGTGTTGTGAAGTTGACGGCAAGCAGCGCAGCATGGTTTTTTCAGGCGACATTGGCAATGCCAACCGCCCGATCTTGCGCGACCCGACGCCGCCGCCCGTGAGCGATGTGGTGGTGATGGAAACCACCTATGGCAATCGCTTGCATAAGCCGCTGGCGCCCTCGGTTGAAGAGCTTTATCAAGCGATTGAAGACACCTTCGGGCGGGGTGGGAATGTCATTATTCCCACGTTTGCGCTGGAGCGCGCGCAGGAGATTCTGTTTCATTTGCGCGAAGGCGTGGAGAGCGGGCGTTTATCGCGCAACCTGCCAGTGTTTCTGGATTCGCCCATGGCGATTTCCGCGACTGAAATTTTCCGCCGCCATCCTGAGTGTTTTGATACCCAAACGCTCGCCATGTTTGAGGCCGGGCGGGATCCGATGAGCTGGCGCGGGCTGCGCTTTACGGCAGATACGGCGGACTCCATGGCGATCAATAACATCACCAGTGGCGCAGTGATCCTCGCTGGCTCCGGCATGGCGACCGGCGGGCGGGTGCGGCATCACATGAAGCATCACTTGTGGCGTGAAAATTCCAGTGTGGTGTTTGTTGGCTTTGCCGCCGAGGGCACGCTGGCCCGGCGCATTATTGATGGGGCTAAAACAGTTGCCTTGTTTGGTGAAGAGATTGCCGTGCGTGCGCATATCTACACCATCAACGGCTTTTCTGCCCATGCGGATCGCGATGAGTTGCTGGCTTGGCATAAGCACAGCCAGGCGGCGAAAACTTTCCTTGTGCATGGCGAAGAGAATGTGATGCAGGTGTTTGCGGCGCAGTTGCAAAATACACAAGTCGAAATGCCGCAATTGGGGCAATCCTTCACGGTTTTTGATTTTTAACGTGAAACAACAGAAACGGAGCCCCGTGAGATATCGAGCGCAAGGCCGTTTTTAAGTGAGGAATCATTATGGAGTTTAAGGATTACTACAAAATCATGGGCGTTGGGCGCAATGCCACGCAGGACGAGATCAAGCGCGCTTATCGGCAGTTGGCACGCAAATACCATCCGGATGTGAGCAAGGAGCGTGACGCCGAGGTGCGGTTTAAGGAAGTCGGCGAAGCCTATGAGGCATTAAAAGACCCGGAAAAACGTGCCGCGTATGACCGCTTGGGCGCGCAGTGGAAAAACGGCCAGGAGTTCCAGCCGCCACCGGATTGGAATGAAGGATTCGAGTTTTCTGGCGGCGGTTTTACGGGGCAAGGCCAGGGGCATGGCGGTGCGGAGTTCAGCGAATTTTTTGAGCAGCTGTTTGGCCGCGCGGCTGCCGGGGGCGCGGGGTTCACGGGCAGGCATCATGGCCGTGCCAGTGGTGCGGGTTTCCATGCGCAGGGCGCGGATAGGCATGCCAGAGTGCTGATTGATCTGGAAGATGCGTATCACGGCACGACCCGGACCATTGTCTTGCATGTGCCAGAAATGGATGCAGGGGGGCAGGTGACCGTGCGCGAACAAAAGCTCAATGTGAACATTCCGCAGGGGGTGCGCGCGGGGCAGCAGATTCGCTTGAGTGGACAGGGTTCGCCGGGCATAGGCCAGGGCCGGGCAGGGGATCTCTATCTTGAAATCGAGTTTCGGCCGCATGCGATTTACCGGGTGGAGCAGCGCGATGTGCTGCTGGATTTACCCTTGGCGCCATGGGAAGCGGCGCTTGGCGCTACGGTAGCCGTGCCGACGCCGGGAGGGGGAGTCGAACTCAAAATTCCACCAGGATCCGCCACTGGCGCTAAATTACGCCTGAAGGGGCGAGGTATTCCCGGGGCAAAAACGACGGCTGTTGCCGGTGATTTTTACGTGGTGCTGCAGATTGTCTTGCCACCGGCAACGGACGAGGCCGGCAAAGCGGTTTATCTTGCGCTGGCAAAGCAGTTTGGCGGGTTTAATCCGCGCGCAAAATTGGATGCGGTGCCCAATGAAAAGCCTGCCGCGGAAATGGGGACAAGGCAACGTGCCACGGAAAACAAGGCAGCCAGCGCAGAACACAGACCAGGGGCGTGATGATGAATACAGAAAATCATTCAAGGAACAACACAGGGCAAGCCATGCGCTTGGATGGCGTGATTCTTGATGAGCTCACGCACTTGAGCTTGGCCGACCTTTGCCGGGCTTGCGCAACGCATGCGGAGCGTATTCTTGCGTTAGTCGATGAAGGCATTCTGACACCCGAGGAGGTGCCGCCCCATGGGTGGCGCTTTACCGGCCAGCAATTGCGCCGGGCGCAGATGGCGTTGCGCCTGCAAAATGACTTGGGCGTTAATCTCGCCGGTGCGGCTTTGGCGGTGCAATTGATCGAAGAGCGCAATGCCTTGCGTGAGCAGTTGCAGCGGCTTGATGTTGAAAAGCGGCGCATTGAAATTGAAATCCACGACTTTTTGTAAAGCGGTATCCCATGTTGCACTGTAATGCCCAAGGCGATTTTGCCTTATGTTTTTTCCACCTACCATCAACCCAGTGAAGGAGTGAATGATTATGGCAACGAAAAGCAAAACTGCATCCCAAACAGCTGAAACCAAGGCCACCGATGATGCGCTCGCCAGCCGTGTGCAGCAAGCCGTGGCGCAAGGCGTTGATGTGCAGGCTGCCGTGCGGCAAATGACGCTGGACGCCATGAGCCATCATGCCATGAGTCTTGAGGCCATCCATCGCATCATGCATGCGGTGCTCAAGGGCACGCGAGAGGGTGTGCAGGAAGAATTGGATAGAACCCAAAGCCAGGCCCAGGTGGCGCAAGCCCGCATGAAGGACGCGGTGGCTGGCTTGGATGGGGCGCTCGCGCAGTTTGCGGCGGCAACCCAATTGGCGGTGGAAGAGGCGGCAGGCAGGGCGCAAAAATTTTCCACCCAGGATATGGCCAGCACGCGCGCTGATCTGGAAAGCCTGGAAGCCTTGTTTTTGGAAACCATCAAGACCTCGGCTGAGGCAACACGCGGCATGGCAGCGGATATGTGGGCGGATATGCTGACCCACACCCAGCGTTCGGGCACCTTGATGGGTGAGCAGATCAAGGCGACGCTGGAAACCTTGACGCAGCAAATGACGGCGATGGGTAAAACGCAGATTGAAGCCAGCATGCACCTGGCGCAAACCACGGCGGACGTGATGCGCAAGGTGACTGCGGGGGTGATTACGGGCCTGGCCGACCGCATGAAGTCAGCTCTGCATGCAAAATAAATAAAGGTAATTCATGTTGTTAAGCACCTTGGTTGCGGCGCGCGACCTGGGCCGGTTGCGGCATATCGCGGCGGTTTTGATCCGTTATGGATTTGGCGATATGGTGCAGCGGCTGGGGATGGCCGATGCGCTGGAAAAAGCAGGCCATGTTCTGCATTGGCAGTCGGCAGGCGGGCTTGCTCGCCTGGAGGCGCCCGTGCGGATGCGCCGCGCGCTGGAGGATCTGGGCCCTGCGTTTATCAAGCTAGGCCAGATGCTGGCCACGCGGGTGGATTTGTTTGAGCCTGAGTGGATTGCGGAATTCAGCCAGTTGCAGGATAGCGCGCCGACGGTTGCTTGGGATGCGGTTCATGCGCAACTGGGTGCGGATTTTGGCATGCCGCCAGAAGAAGCCTTTGCCGAGATTAACCCGCAACCGCTGGCCGCCGCATCCATCGCGCAAGTGCACCGCGCGCGTTTGAAAGAAGGTGGCGAGGTCATTGTCAAGATTCGTCGGCCGGAGATACGGCCGATGATAGAAGCGGATTTGCGCTGGCTCATGCGCATGGCCGAGTTGGCGGAAAACGAAGTGCCTGAGTTGCGCGCGTTTCATCCTCAAGATGTCGTGCGGGAGTTTGCCCAGTCGTTGCGCCGTGAGCTGGATTTTGCCAGTGAGTGCCGTAGCGCCGAGCGCATCGCGCAGAATTTCTCCGCTTACGATGATGCGGCGGACATGGCGTCATTGCAAGCCCCAGGCAGGGAGGATGAAAAAGTCGGCTGTGGCGATACGGCGGTAGATGATGCTGGCGCAGTGGAAAAACTTCAACCCATTGTCATTCCGGCGGTGTATTGGCAATGGACCGGCGAGCGGGTGTGCGTGCAAGCGTTTATTGAGGGCATTTCCGGGCGCAATCTGGTTGCGGTGGATCAAGCCGGATTGGACCGCAAAGTGCTGGCCCGGCGCGGTGCGCGTGCGGTGTTGAAGATGATCGTCGAGGACGGGTTTTTCCATGCCGACCCGCACCCGGGCAATGTTTTTTATCTGCCCGGCAACCGCATTGCCTTCATTGATTTTGGCATGGTCGGCCGCTTGACGGCTGACCGGCGTGATCAACTGATCCGCTTGCTGCTCGGGCTCGTCAAGCATGATGCGCATCGGGTGGCGGATGTGCTCCTGGAGTGGACCGGACATGTGGCGGTGGATGAAGAGGCGCTCGGCCGGGAGATCGAGGTCTTCATGGACCAGTATCACAGCGTGCCATTAAAACAATTGCGCCTGGGTGGCATGCTGGCTGACCTGGTGGCTATTTTGCGTCAACATCGGCTGGCCTTGCCTGCGGATCTGGCCTTGCTGATCAAGGCTTTTATTTCGCTCGAAGGCATGGGGCGGGAACTCGATCCGGATTTCGATATGGCCGGTGAAGCCATGCCGATGCTGGAAAAAGCCATGCGTGCCCGCTATTCGCCAAGGGCTGTCGTCAAGCGCGGCTGGCAGGCGGTGAGCGAGGCACTGGCGTTGATGGTTGATTTGCCACAAGACCTCTCACGCCTGTTGCGCGCGGCGCGACGTGGCCGGCTGGAAGTGCATATCAATGTCACGCACCTGAAGCATGTCGGCAACCAACTGGACAAGGCCATCAGCCGGCTGGTTGTCGGCCTTGTGGTGGCGGCGTTGATTGTGGGCTCATCCATTGTCATGACCGTGCCGGGCGGCCCGAGTTTGCTGGGCTTGCCGTTTTTTGGCCTGCTGGGTTTTGTGGGGGCGGTGATCGGCGGCTTATGGCTGTTGTTGTCGATCCGGAGCAGTACCCGCGGCGGCATGGATTGAGCTTGCCAATCCAAGTTGAACAAACTTCATCATGCGCCACGCAGACTCCCCGCTAGCACATTCAACCGTTCGGCCGCGCATTGGCCTGGCATTGGGCAGTGGTTCAGCCAGGGGCCTGGCGCATGTCGGGGTGATCCGCGCGATAAAAGACGCCGGAATCCATGTTGATTACATAGCCGGAACGAGCATGGGCGCCTTGATCGGCGCTGTGCATGCCGGTGGCAAGCTGGATGACCTGGAGGCCGTGTTTCTCAGTTTCGATTGGAAAAAGACGGTTTCTTTTTTTGATGTCGTGCTGCCCAAGTCAGGCCTGCTCGATGGCATGAAAGTCAGCGAGCTGGTGCGCGATCATATTCATGTCGATGGCATTGAAACGCTGCCTATTCCGTTCGCTGCCGTGGCGACACATCTGGTCAGCGGCGAAGAAGTGATCATCCGCACGGGCGACATCATCGACGCGGTGCGCGCGAGCATTTCCGTGCCCGGCATTTTTACGCCCGTGCGGCGTGATGGTGACATCCTGGTCGACGGGGGGCTGACCAATCCTGTACCGGCCAGCGTGGTTCGCGCCATGGGTGCCGATCTGGTGATTGCGGTCGACCTGAACCATCAAATTGTGAATGGCAAAAACCTCAAGCCGCTACTGGCAACGCCTGCGGATGCCGCGCTTGATCCAAGCCTGCAGCCTGCCGGTTCGGGCCCGCGTTCAGGCTGGATGGCGCTTTATTACCAGACCATGCAGGGCTTGAAGCAAAAGATCACTGCAAAGGGGGCGCCCGCGCATGCCCAGTTCATGCAGTGGCTGGCCCGTGAGGAGCCGCTGCCCAGCATCTTTGAAGTGCTGCTGGCCTCGATCAATATCATGGAAACCAGCATCACCCAAACCCGCCTGCAAATTGACCGGCCAGACATCCTCATCCAGCCGCCGCTCGGCCACATTCGCTTTCTCGAATTTGGCCGCGCTGAAGAAATTATCGCGATTGGTTATGAGCACACGCAGCGGCAACTGGCAGCGCTTGATCTTGGCGCGTTGGTGTATAACACGGCAGCTGAAAATTCCCTGGGCACTTGATGATTGGCAAAGCACGGTAATCACCGCTGCGGTAACAGGAGTGCCCGGTCCTGAAATACGATGTCATCGAAAAGATCATGTACAAATTTAATCGGCTATTCAAGCTAAAAGCACTGGGCCTGGCTGCGTTATCCCTGCTTTCATCCACGACTCATGCGGCCGGATTTGCCCTGCAAAACCAAAATGCCTCAGGGAATGGCAACGCCTTCGCGGGTGCTGCCGCCAGCGCGGAAGATGCGGGTGTCCTGGTTTTCAATCCGGCAGGAATGGCTTACTTGCCCGCGGGGCATAGCCTGGCAATTGCGGGCACGATATTGCGCCGCTCTGTCGAGTTCGCGGATACAGGCACTACGCCCATGCCTTCCTTTGCCTTGGGTGGCCAGGGCGGCGATGGCGGCTCTACCTCGCTCATGCCTGCAGCCTATTATGCGTATGCCATCACGCCGCGCTTACGCGTTGGGCTTGGGTTGTCTCCCACTTTTGGTAACGAAACCGGGTTCGATGACAACTTCGCCGGTCGTTTTCTCGGTACGTTTGCCAGTATCCGGCAAATTAACCTGAACCCCGCCCTGGCCTATCGCTTGAATGACGTTGTGTCGCTGGGCATTGGCCTGAATTACGTGCACAGCAAGGTCGAATTCCACCAGATGGTGCCGGTGGCCGCCGCCACGCAACGCCGTGCCGTCTTGCAAGGCGATGATGATGCCTGGGGCTATAACCTGGGCGCCATGTTCCAATTCTCGCCGGGAACGCGTGTTGGCCTGGCCTACCGCTCACGTATCAAGTTGCATCTGGAAGGCCAGCAGGCCATTCAAGATGTGCTCAGGCGTCCGGTCAACGCAAGCATGGAAACGCCAGACAATCTTTCGCTGGCCTTGCATCAGCGGTTGAATGCGCGTTGGGATCTTTTGGCGGATGTCACCTGGACCAACTGGCGTTCCATCAAGACGATCAATGCGGTTAGCACAACGACCGGCTTGCCCGTCGCGGTATTGAATTACAACTTTCGCGATACTTACCGTGTCGGCATCGGCGCAAATTACCAGCTGGATGAGGCATGGAAATTGCGCGTCGGCACGGCCTACGACAAAACGCCCGTGCCCAGCGCCGCCGACCGCACCATGACCTTGCCTGATGCGGACCGCACCTGGTTATCGTTCGGCGCGCGTTACACCCTGTCACCACAAGGTTCGCTTGATATGGGTTATAGCCATATCTTCTTCAAACAGGTTTCCGCAACAAGAAGCATTGCGCTGGGCGGCGCTTTCTCGCAAACCCTGCGTGGCCAGTTTGATACCAGCGCAGACTTATTGTCTATGCAGTACAACCATAACTTTTGATCGGCTATTCCGCCTGGCGGATTCAGTTTTGAAGACGAGGCCTGTTGTGCAGCAAAGTTCGACGGCATGCAAAAAAGCCAAAAACAATACGCAGGTGAAACAAGGCAAACGGGTTGGATTCAAAGATCAAGCGTGATCCGGACCTAACCCGGGAAAACGTAAAAAAGCGCAAGCCGGGTGCCTGCAAAAAATGCCGCATTGATTTGCTGCGACGCAGCAATAATTTATAGCAAAGACCTCAGGTAGTTCTGGGTCGCCTCGATGTTTTTCGAGACAATTTTTTGGAAGGCATAGGTAATATGAAAGTGGTCAGTGGGCTTGCCTTCGTATATTCTGCGATAAAAGCCCATCACTTCTTCTGTTGCCTTCATTGTGCCTTGCAATACAGTGTCATTAAACGCGGCTGTGTTAATGATGGTTTGTTGAGCCTTGGTTTTAACTTGGTCGATGTCCAGCATGATGGTCTCCTTGAAAGCTTGTTGCGATGCAACAATTTCTCATAGCCAAGGAGGCGTGTCAATACTTTTGGCGTCAGTTTTACACTTGTTACGATTGCTATCTTTTCATTTCATTTTTGTTCATCCTGCCGCCATCTTCCCGGGCAAACCCATGCGGTTGGGCCGGCTTCAAAAAACGTGCACCAAGCGGCATATTTGCCAGGGCCATGCTGAAAGTAGCGGCGGATGCGCTCGGGTTGTTTTTGCGCGCTGCGCACCGGGATACGAATGCCAAACCGCTCGGCAACCAGTTCCACCACCGCGCGCGACCACAGCGCATAAGGCGGCTTGATCTGCCCAGGGGTGTTTTCACGCATCGGCCGGTGAACTTGCCTTTCAGGCCGGGCTTCCTGCGGCAGTGATCCCATGCCTGCCGTTCCCATCGGTGTCATGCAGGGATGGCCCACAATATGCCAAGCATATTGTGGGCGGGCCAATAAGGATAAAAGCCAAGTGGTGATTCAGCCTTTATCGGCGGCTTCTTGACCGGCAATCTCGCGCCGTACGTCGTCCATATCCAACGCCATGGCCTGGCCGATCAGTTGATCGAAGCCGGAGGCGGCCATGGCGCCGGGTTCGGAATAAATGGCGATTTGGTCGCGGAAAATCATTAAAGTGGGGATGGAGCGGATATTAAAAGCGGCCGCAATTTCTTGCTGTTCTTCCGTATTTACTTTGGCAAAGACGATACCGGGGTTGTTTTCCGCGGCAGTTTCAAAAGTCGGCGCAAAGCTGCGGCATGGCCCGCACCAGGGCGCCCAGAAGTCAATGATGACATTGGCGTTATCGGTGATGGTGGATTGAAAATTGTCAGCGGTCAGTTCAACAGTAGCCATGATTTTTCCTGTAGGTTTTGAAGATAAATTGCCCGCCTATGCTATCGTTTCATGTCGCTTTTATCCATAGGCTGGCAAGTGACT
Source organism: Rhodocyclaceae bacterium UBA5602 (assembly GCA_002424865.1). Lineage (GTDB taxonomy): Bacteria > Pseudomonadota > Gammaproteobacteria > Burkholderiales > Rhodocyclaceae > Rugosibacter. The sequence goes on from DILC01000016.1 coordinate 29,871, forward strand.
TCGGCTAAAAATCAAAACCTTGCTCCATGCACCCCATACGCCCCATAAAACTTTAAAACCACAGGAACTGTTTTTTATTCGCATGCCTCCCCAGCCGATCTATCGTGGCCGATTTGCGCCGTCACCCACGGGCCCTTTGCATTTTGGCTCGCTGGTGGCGGCAGTTGGTTCTTATCTTGATGCGCGCTCGCAAAGGGGGCAGTGGTTGTTGCGCATGGAAGATATTGATGCGCCAAGATGTTCGCCAGCCTGGGCAGACGATATTTTGCGCACCCTGGAGATGTTTGGCTTGCATTGGGATGGCGAAGTGGTTTGGCAGCAGGGGGCTGGGCAGCAAGCCGCCTATCGCGAGGCGCTCGCGCAATTGAAACTGGATGGGCAGGTTTTCGCCTGCGCCTGCACGCGGCGCGAATTGGCCGACTCGCAACTCGCGGCGGATGGCGCAGTGTTGTATCCCGGTACCTGCCGGGCAGGACTTCCTGCAGGAAAAACGGCACGCGCCTGGCGCGTGCGCGTAGATTTTGTTCCGCATGGCAAAGGCGTAAAGAAGGAAGGCAATGCCGCGGCAGGAACGCCCCGCACTGCCACCCGGGATTCATCTTGCATCGTCTTTGACGATGCCGTGCAAGGCCGAATCCAAAGCAATTTGATCACCGGGCTTGGCGACTTTATTGTTTGCCGCGCGGATGGTTTTTTTGCTTATCAGCTCGCTGTGGTGGTGGATGATGCTGCCGCTGGCATAACGCATGTTGTGCGCGGTGCGGATTTGCTGGTCTCCACACCCCGGCAGATTTTCTTGCAGCGCTGCCTGGGCGTGCCCATGCCGCACTATGCGCATTTGCCCGTGGCGGTCAATGCGGCAGGCGAAAAGCTCGCCAAGCAAACCCTGGCTAAGCCCCTGGATAAGGCTGACCCGGGGAGGGCAATTCACGCAGCACTGCAATTTTTAGGGCAGCAACCACCGCCTGAATTGGCAACGGCGCAATTGGATGATATTTGGTCATGGGCAAAAGCGCATTGGCAATTGCAGCGCGTGCCAAAAAAAATGATGCAGCCTGTGCAGGAAAATTTTTAACAGAAGATCCGCTGCGGGTTGCGCAACAGGCCGTTCTGACCGGTGTGTGAAAATAGATTACTTGCAGCGGTTTGGCGTGCGGCCAATGGGCGCCGTTGGATGGTTTACCGGGCTTGGGTTTATTTATTCAGCTCACGCATGCCGCGCTCCAGGCCTTCTGGCGTCAGCGGATACATCCGGTTGTGAAAAATCGTGCGGATCAGATCAATCGACTGCCGGTAATCCCACAAGCGCTCGGGCTCCGGGTTAAGCCACACGGTGTGCGGCCAGGTGTCCTGCAGGCGGGCAAGCCATACTGCGCCCGCCTCTTCGTTGTTGTATTCAACTGACCCGCTGGGCTGCAATACTTCATACGGGCTCATGGTCGCATCGCCCACCACCACGACCTTATAGTCAGGGCCGTACTTGTGCATCAAGTCGTGCAGGGCGAAGCGCTCGCTTTTGCGTCTATGGTTATCGCGCCAGACAAAATCGTAGATGCAGTTGTGAAAGTAAAAGTATTCCAGATGCTTGAATTCACTTTTTGCCGCTGAGAAAAGTTCTTCGCAGACTTTAATGTGATCGTCCATCGAGCCGCCCACATCAAGGAACAGCAACACCTTGACCTGGTTGTGGCGTTCCGGCCGCATTTTGATGTCCAGCCAGCCGGCGTTGCGCGCCGTGCCGGTGATGGTGTTGTCCAAATCCAGCTCGGTTGCCGCGCCTTGGCGGGCAAAGCGCCGCAAGCGGCGCAGCGCGATTTTGATGTTGCGCGTGCCAAGTTCCACATTGTCGTCCAGGTTGCGGAATTCGCGCGTCTCCCACACCTTGATCGCCGTGCGGTTGCCCGCGGATTTGCCGCCGATGCGTATGCCTTCCGGGTGGATGCCGTTGTTGCCGAACGGGCTGGTGCCGCCCGTGCCTATCCATTTATTGCCGCCTTCGTGCCGCTCTTTTTGTTCCGCCAGGCGGTTTTTGAATTCTTCCATCAGCTTGTCCCAGCCCAGTTTTTCGAGCTTGGCCTTGTCTTCCGGCGAGAGATGCTTCATGCCCATCGCCTTGATCCATGCGTCAGGAATTTCGGCGCTATCCAGCCCGCCAAAGCCGGGCAGATTGGCCACGCCCTTGAAGTATTCGCCAAACGCACGGTCAAACTTGTCGTAGTGTGTTTCATCCTTGACCAAACACGTGCGCGACAGGATATAAAAATCATCCAGCGAATGATTCGCCAAACCGCTTTGCAGGGCCTTGAGCAAGGTCAAAAACTCCCGCGTTGAGACGGGCACTTTGCGCAGCTTGAGATGCAGGAAAAAATCGATCAACATGGCGAAAGCAGCGATGGGCGCTCAGCGATTTTGCCGCGCCATCGCGACCAGGCGCTCGAATAAATGCACGTCCTGCTCGTTCTTCAACAAGGCGCCAGCTAACGGCGGTACGGCGGCTTTTTGGTCTTTGGCATGCAAGGCCTCGGCGGGAATGTCTTCGGCCAGCAGGAGTTTCAGCCAGTCGATCAATTCAGACGTGGAAGGCTTTTTCTTCAAGCCCGGCACCTCGCGCAACTGGAAAAACACTTCCAGCGCTTCTTTCAGCAAATCATGCTTGATGGCAGGAAAGTGCACATCAACAATTTTCTGCATCGTTGGCTTGTCGGGGAACTTGATGTAATGAAAAAAGCAGCGCCGCAAAAAGGCATCCGGCAATTCCTTTTCATTATTCGACGTAATGATCACGATCGGCCGCTGCGCCGCGCGCACCGTCTGCCGCGTTTCATACACATGAAACTCCATGCGGTCGAGCTCACGCAGCAAATCGTTGGGGAACTCGATATCCGCCTTGTCGATTTCATCAATCAGAATCACCCCTGGCGTGGTCCGCTCAAACGCTTGCCACAACACGCCCTTGACGATGTAGTTGGCAATGTCCTTGACCTTCTCGTCCCCCAGTTGCGAATCGCGCAGGCGCGACACCGCATCGTATTCATACAGCCCCTGTTGCGCCCTGGTAGTGGATTTGATATGCCACTGCAATAACGGCAGATTGAGCGCACGCGCGACTTCCTCGGCCAGCAGCGTCTTGCCCGTGCCGGGTTCGCCCTTGATCAATAAAGGGCGCTGCAAGGTGATCGCCGCATTCACGGCAAGCATCAAATCGGGCGTGGCGACGTAGTTATCTGTTCCTTCAAAGCGCATGGCAAGTCTCGATAGTCAAATTGGGGTGGGTGGATTATCCCAGACAAGGACGCCTGTGGGCGCATTGGCGCCGTATCACCAGCGCCGACAATTTGGACTGATATTCGTTTTGGCTTGTGAGGATCGGGTAGAAACCGAGCGCACCCAGAACCCAGTTTTTCGATGTCGGCAGCCATCTTCTTTGTCCGGGATGGCCGCCGATACGGCGCAGCAGCGGCGCTTATTCAGCGCAGAGAATAACCTTCATGGCTTTCTCTTTGGCGGCATCGCCGAAAACGCGATAGGCTTCGATGATGTCGTTCAGTGCAAAACGGTGGGAGATGAGCTGGCTGGGCGCAAGACGCCCTGCTTGCACCGTTTGCATCAGCATGGGGGTGGTATTGGTATTCACCAGTCCGGCCGTCAGGGTGATGTTCTGCGCCCAGAGTTTTTCTATATGCAGCTCGACGCTCTTGCCATGCACGCCGACGTTGGCAATATGCCCGCCAGCGGTGACGATGTTCTGGCAGATGTCAAACGTGGAAGGAATGCCGACAGCCTCGATCGCCACATCCACGCCCTTGCCGTTCGTTAGTGCCATGATTTGCGCAACCGCATCGCCATTGGCGGAGTTGAGCGTGTCAGTCGCGCCGAAAGTTTTTGCCATATCCAGGCGGCTGGAGTTGGTGTCCACCATGATCAACCGGGCGGGCGAATAGAACTGGGCTGTCAATAATGCAGCCATGCCTACGGGGCCAGCCCCGACGATGGCCACGCTGTCACCGGGCTTGACCTGTCCGGCCAGCACCCCGATCTCAAAGCCGGTGGGCAGAATATCGCTGAGCATCACCAGCGCTTCTTCATCCACGCCAGCGGGGATGGGATAGAGGCTATTGTCGGCGTGCGGGATACGCACAGACTCGGCCTGCGTGCCATCGATCAGGTGGCCGAGAATCCAGCCACCATCTTCGCAGTGGGAATAGAGTTGTTTTTTGCAATAACTGCAGCGCCCGCAGGAGGTAATGCAGGAAATCAGGACGTGGTCGCCCTGCTTGAAATTGCTGACGGCTTCGCCCACTTCCTCAATGACGCCAACGCCTTCATGGCCCAGGATGCGTCCCGGTTCTACTTCTGGCGTGTCGCCCTTGAGAATGTGCAGGTCGGTGCCGCAAATGGTCGTCCGCGTAATGCGCACAATAGCATCGGTGGATTTGATCAGCGTGGGTGCGGGTTTGTCTTCCCAGGACTTTTTACCCGGGCCGTGATAAACAAGTGCCTTCATGCTTGCCTCCATCCGTGGTTAACAAAAAGTCACGCGCAAAAAATCAAGTCAAACCACTCGGCGCGACCGGCGTTAGCATACGCCAGACTGGCTATGCCGCGTGTTAACTTTCGTTGACAAAAGGATAACCGCTATCACGATGTTGTTTCCAAGCAGCATGGAACCCAGCCCCAGTTCATTGCTGCCAAACAAGGGATACCTACTTTGTTTGCCTTTGCGCCGTCTTGCCAGCGCCGACTTTTTGTGGCTGATTTTTTGTTGTTACTTTTGTCAGCCAAGATGTTGCGTGAAAAACGCCACCATGCGCTCCCATGCCAGGCTGGCTGCATTGGCGTCATAGACATCCGCGCGCCGTTCGTTGAAAAAGCCGTGGGCGGCGTCGTAGCGGTGAATCTCGGCTGGGGCGCCGGTTTTTTGCAGGGTGGCTTCCAAGGCATCGACCATGCTGGGCACGCACCAGTCGTCCTGGTTGGCGAAGTGTCCCTGAAAGGGAATGCGGATATTGGCTGGATCGGCAAATTCCTGCGGCGGAATGCCATAGAAACAGACGGCGGCCGCGAGTGCGGGCACATGCACGGCGGCGGCGATGGTGAGCGCGCCACCCATGCAAAAACCGATGGTGCCCACTTGGCTGCTGATCCGTTGCAGGTGCGTCACGGCGCCATGAATGTCTTGGTGCGTGGCGCCGGGAAAGTCCAGGCCATTCATCATGTGGCTGGCCTCATCAGCGTCTTGCGTGATACGGCCGTGATAAAGGTCGGGCGCTAACGCGTTAAAGCCAGCGCGCGCAAAGCGGTCGGCGACGCCGCAAATCTGGTCATTCAATCCCCACCATTCCTGAATCACCACGACGCCCGGCCGGCCTTGTCCGGCCGTTGCCAGATAGCCTCGGCAATGGGTGTTGTCTGGCCGTTTGAAGTCAATCAGCTGTCCCATGGTTCGCTCCTTAGGGTTATGGTTGGTTGCAAGCAAGTATGCAAACTTACCTGAAGTTGTCTGGCGTTGTCGACAGGGTGGCTGGTGTCAAGTTTGAAGCGCAACCCTGGATTTGGATTGTTCATATGCTAGAAGTTTGGCGAACA
>DILC01000016.1:35627-46752 GCA_002424865.1 Rhodocyclaceae bacterium UBA5602
CGATGTCTGGATCAAACTGGGTGCCGGATTGTTGCGCGATGAAGTCGCATACCTCAGCGTGCGTGAGTTCCTTTTTGTAGACGCGCTTGCTGACCAGTGCGTCGTAAACGTCAGCGAGAGCCATCAGCCGGCCGGCCAGGGGGATTTCTTCGCCCCGCAATCCGTGGGGATAGCCGTGGCCATCCCAGCGCTCATGGTGGGATTCGGTCATCTGGCGGGCGTAATCCAGAAAGTTCTGCTTTTCCGGGTGGGCTGAGCTCACCATAATCCTGGTGAGCGCCTCGGCGCCAATCACTGCATGGGTCTGCATAGTCGTGTATTCGTCTGCGGTCAACTTTCCCGGTTTTTGCAGGATATTGTCGGGGATGCCCACCTTTCCGATGTCATGCAGCGGAGCCGACTTGGCAAGAAGCGCTATATCAAATTCGGTCAGGTGCGCGTATTGGGAGGTGGTCGCCAGTTGCCTGGCAAGAATCTCCACATAGCGCTGGGTGCGGCGAATGTGCTTCCCGGTGTCCTTGTCCCGGGCCTCGGCCAGCACGGACATGCTGACAATGATCTCGTCCTGCGCCTCGATCAGATCCTGGGTGCGGACGCGCAGCTTGCGGGCTTCGATCGCGTATTTCAACAGGCTCAAAAAGCTGGTGATGACGACCAGCGTCAGTATCGGCAGTAGCGGCGAAAGGTGCACACCCTGCATGGCCAGCAGCTGGCGTGCTCCCCAGTAAAAGCCGGCAGTGCCGGCAATCAAGCCAAGTAACGAAAACGTGAAGCCGGAACGGCTCAACAGCAGGGTAGAGAGTATCCCGGTGACCAAAACGGCAAACAATTCCACACCCCTGGCCCAGTCAGGCCGCACAATGAACGTGCCCGCGAGGATGTTGTCGATGACCGTGGCGTGAACCTCCAACCCGTTGATCGATTTGCCGGAGGGGATCTGGTGCCAATCTCCCAGTCCGCTGGCCCGTCCTCCCACCAGCACGATCTTGCCCTGCAGGCTGTCTGGCGCCGCTTCGCCATCGAGGATCGCCCGGGCCGAAAGATAGGGGTATCGCCCGCTACGGAAGTCCAGCAGCATGTTCCCCGCCGAATCGATGGGAATGACCCGGTTGCCCCAATGCAGGGAAGTCTCTGCCTTGTCTTTGATCAAGCTCAGGGCGCGTTGCGGTGATGCAAGGAGCAGCGCGGCCAGGGCCAGCGATGGAAGCTCTTTGCCTTCAGGTGAGAGCAGCAGGGGGATGCGGCGCAGTGTGCCGTCAACGTCTTTGAGGGCGTTGGTGAACCCTTCGGCGCTTGCTGCATCCGTTAGCAGCGGCAGGCTGCGGATCTGCCCCTGGGGCTTGGGCCAAAGGTCGGTGCTGTGAGCGGAACGGGTTACCACCATGCCCGTTGGCGCAGCAGGCATGTGCTGTTGCCAGGTCGTGGCGCTGGGGTGGGAAAAGTCGAGGTAGTAACCGAGGACCGTTGCCCCTTGACCCAAGGCGGCGGCAAGGCGCTGCGAGTTGCTATCATGACCGTTCAGCGGTGCAGCCGCGCCCGTGAGGTCCTGCTGGCGCTCCGTCTGGATCACCTCTGGTGAACTGCGGTCTGGCTCTGACATTAAAAAATCCAGCGCGATCACCTTTGCTCCGAGACGCTGCAAATGCTCAACGAGCATGGCAAGGCGATAGCGTGGCCAGGGCCATTGGCCAAATGTCGCGAGGCTTTCTTCGTCAATCCCCACCAGCACCGGCACAGTGGATTGCGGCGGAGTGGCGCGGCCGGCCACCATCATGTCGTAAAGGAATAAATCAGCCCTTTGCAGGGATACGGGCTGAAAGATCGATAGCAGCGCCACTGCAAGGGTCAGGCAGAGTCCCACCGCATGAAGCGGGGACTTCTCCTGCCAAAAGTAGCCGAGATAGGTGAGGAGGCTGCGCTTGCCTGTGGCGGCTGTCATGAAAGAGCGCTACGGCTGGCGCGCAGCCCCATGGGTCGCTTCATGTACTAGTGAACGATGACGACGGCCCGCCGATTGCGCGGCTCCGGTACGCCATCTGGCGTGGGAATGGCCGGGTTGCCCTTGCCGTGAGAGGTCACGGAAATCAGTTCAGGCTTCACGCCCTGCCGCAGCAACAAGGCCTTGACCAGTTGCGCGCGTTCGAGAGCCAGGGCGTCGTTCAGCTTGTCTGAACCCGTAGTGTCGGTGTGGCCGCTGATGCTGACACTGATGGCTGACCGCCGTTGGCTGGCAGAGACGATGTCGGCGATGCTTTTCAGGGACTCTGCCGTCAAAGCGGTGGTTCCTGTTTCGAACAGCAGGGTGAAGGTTTGCGGTGGCGGCGGCTCGACAGCCAAGGCTTCTCCAAAGGTGGCGGCGATGAAAGCTGGGTCAGCCGTGGTGACGGCGGATGGCGGGTTTGATCTTCCGCTGGTGCGGGTCATATCGCCGGGTTTTTCCAGCAACTGCTTGCCAGCGGATGTCGTCACCTCTGCCTTGCCGATGCGGCCTTCAGGATCAGGAACGAGAATGATGGACTGTCTGGCGCAACCACCCAGTGCCATGGCTATCAGGCCAGCTGCCAGCAAGCCGGGCAACTTGTCCTTTAACGACCAATCCGCCCGAATTGCTTGTTGATTGGCCATGGCTACTCCTTGATCTCGATCAGCAGTTTTGTGCCCCGGACGGCGAGGGTAGCGTCAGGCGTTTGCACCCGGGCAGTCTCCGGGGCGAGTTTGACGATCTGCCCGGTGATGTAAGAGAACGTGCCCTTCATCATCCGTAGTGCCAGGGCAAATTTGCCCTCCTTGGGCTTGAAGGCGTAATCTTCAAGAGACAGTTCGCTGTTGGAGCCGAGCGAGATGGTGGTGTCATCGGTCAACACGATGCCCATCGCCCCGGGTTTTCCGGTGCGGATACGGTCACCACGGTAAAGAGCCGCGCCAGCCGCGCCTGGCAGGGTGACCCCATCGCGCTGGATGGAGGCGAGTCCCTCGATGTTCTGGATATGCCCGATCGTCTCAGGGGGCTGCTGGGCGATGGCTGGCGCAGAGATCAGCATCGCAATGAAGAAAGCACTGGCTGATATTTTCATGGGTAGCGGCTCCTATTCCTATGAGTGAGCGTTCATGAATCGGATTCGCCCCAGGCGTATTCATTCAGCAATGAGTGGCACCCTGCGGAGAATGAGATGTACAAGCGTAAGCTGGTCAATGTAGCAGACTTTACTCTTCACTTGCGAACCTGTATGGGAAAACAGGCCGAGCCCTACTGCAATCGTCCGCTTTGCATCAGAAATAAAAGCTGCTACCGGCGTCTCGCATGAGGCTGAAAACTTCTTTTGGCTGCGCAATATGCGTGGGCGGTAGCGGGTTATCGCGTTGGTTTTCCGCTGCTGATAACGGTGTGGTTGGCCGTTGCGCCGTCTTGCCAGCGCCGACTTTTCTCAGCACACTTCGTTGTGAATGGCTAGCTACTCCGGAGCAGTCATCCCGCCGCGCGGCGCAGGCAATCCAGGTAGGCGCTGCTGTCCAGCGGCTGGGCATCGCGCTGGGCGCGCCACATGGTTTCACCCAGGCAATCGAGCACAGCGTGCAGCGCGGTGTGCCGGTCGCCGTGGTGGGCGAGGAGTTGATTGAACAGCGGGGTAATGCCGGTGGGCTGGTTAAGCGAGAGCTGCTCTTCAATCGCCAGATGTAATGACAAATGCAAAAACGGATTGGTCTCGCCGTCCTCGGGCGTCCATTCGCGGGTCAGCGCATCGTCCGCAGCTAACAGGGCGTGGTATTCCGGATGCATGACGACTAAGTCCGCGGCGAGCGTTTCCAGCGGCGTGGCGGGGGTGGCTGTGCGGCGTTTTTGCCAGGCGGAGATTAAGAATTGGCGCGCTTGGTCGCGGCTGGGGTTGTACATGGGGCTTTCCTGATCAGGTTTCGCTAAGTTTTTGCGGGCGTTTTTTCCTTGTAGGCGCACAGGTCGCTTACGATACATTGCGGGCAGTTCGGCGTGCGGGCACGGCAGGTGTAGCGGCCATGCAAAATCAGCCAGTGGTGGGCGTGCTGGCGGAATTCCTTGGGCACGGTTTTCATCAGTTTTTGCTCCACGGCGCCAGGCGTTTTGCCGGGGGCCAGGCCGGTGCGGTTGCCGACGCGAAAAATATGCGTGTCGACGGCAATGGTGGGGTCGCCAAACACGATGTTGAGCACGACATTCGCCGTTTTTCGCCCGACGCCGGGTAGGGCTTCTAATGCGGCGCGGTCATGCGGAACTTCGCCGCCGTGCAATGCGAGCAATTGCCGGGTGAGCGCGGCGATGTTTTTGGCTTTGGTGGGGTAAAGACCGATGGTGTTAATGTAGTTGGCGATGCCTTCTGCGCCGAGTGTATCCATGGCTTGTGGTGTGGGGTAGTCGGCAAACAAGGCTTTGGTTGCGCGATTTACGCCCTTGTCAGTGGCTTGCGCGGAGAGCACAACCGCGACTAATAATTGATACGGCGTAGCGTATTCGAGCTCGGTTTTGGGTTCTGGATCAAGCGTTGCCAGGCGAGTGAAAAACTCGCGGACTTTAGCGGGCGTCATGCGGCAACTGGAGGTGTTTTTTCGGCGGATGGCGCGGCCTCCATGTGCTGGTTCGGCAGCCGTTGCTTGGTGCGTGCCGTTAACCAATTGCGTCCGGCGATGAGCAGGCCGAGGGTGAAAAATGCGCCGGGTGGCAGCATCATGACCAAAAAGCCGGGGTAATCCGCCGGCAATAGCTGGATGTGGGTGAGTGAGGGGAAAATCATCTCGATGCCGGAAAATAAAGTACCCTGGCCGATAAGCTCGCGCAGGCCGCCGATGAGTGCGATAACCCATAAAAAGCCCACGCCCATCATGGCGCCATCCAGCGTGGCGGCGGCCAGGCCGTTTTTGGCGGCGAAGGCTTCCACGCGAGCCAGCACGATGCAGTTGGTGACAATCAGCGGGATGAAAATACCCAGCATGACGTATAAATCATGCAAAAAAGCGTTCAGGCTTAAATCAACCACGGTGACGAGCGCAGCGATGATGAGCACGAACACCGGTATGCGGATTTCATAAGGGATCAGGGTGCGCAAACTGGCGATGGCCAGGTTGGCCAGCAGCATGACCAAAATGGTGGCCAAGCCCAGGCTCACGGCATTGACGAGCGTGGTGCTGATGGCTAACACGGGGCATAAGCCAAGCAGTTGCACCAGAATTGCATTTTGTTGCCACAGGCCGTTTTTGCTTATGTCATTCATGGATTACTCCTGGCTTTTCTGGGGGAACCTCGGTTAACGCTTCGGTATTTGGGTATTGCGCCTTGGGCGGCAGGGCAAACAAGGCCTCGCGGTGCTGGTTCGCCCAGGCCAAAGCGCGGCCGCTGGCATTGGCCACGGCGCGTGCCGAAATCGTCGCGCCGGCCATCTGGTCAAAATGGCCGCCATCTTTTTTCACGCGCCATTTTTCAACTGGCACGCGGTCAAAGCCGAGATGGTCAAACTGATTGATCCAAGGCCGCGTTTTGTTGCGGTCTTTCTTCGGGTCAATGTAATCGCCCAATCCTGGGGTTTCCTTGTGTTGGGTGACGCGCAGGGCGAGCAGCTCGCCTGTGTGCGCCACGGCCAGCAGCAAGTTGATTTTGCCGGCGTAGCCATCAGGCGCGACGGCCTCAAAAACCAGCGCGGCGGGCTGGTTGTTTTTGCGCGCGCGATAGAGCAGCGTGTTTTCCGTGGTGCCCAAAGCGCCCGTTGGCGGCAGGGTGATGGCGTCATTCAATAAATGGTTATTGTAAATAGTCGGCGCTAGCACCACGGCGATCAGGCGCAGTTTTTCGGTCTGCGCACTGGCCGCTACGCGCGGCGCAGTGAGGTAATGCACGCTGGCCATGAGGGCGGTGAAGGCGAGCGTGAAAGCCAGCAAGATAAACGCTGTGCGCAGGGCAATGTGCGTTGCGCTGCGCCCGGGGGGGGCTCCTTGTGGCGTGTTGCCTGCAGGGTCGTGTAATTCACTCATGGCGAGTACGATCTTATTTCTTGTGCCCAAAGACGCGCGGCTGGGTGGCCATGTCGATGAGGGGCACACACATGTTCATCAGCAGCACGGCAAAGGCAATGCCATCCGGGTAAGCGCCAAAACAACGGATGATCCAGGTAATGAAGGCCACGCCAGCGGCAAATATCAGCTTGCCATAGGGCGTGGTGGCGGCAGAAACAGGATCGGTAATGATAAAAAAAGCCGCCAGCATTGCGCCACCGCTAAAGAGGTGAAATAGCGGCGCGGCAAATTCAGCGGGGTTAATCAGGTGGGCGGTACCGGCGGCCAAACCCAGCGTGGCGATAAACGCGATGGGCAAATGCCAGGTGATGATGCGCTGTTGCATGAGCCACACGCCGCCTGCCAGATACCCTGCCGCAACCCATTCCCGGCCGCGGTCGGCGAGATGGCCTGCGGCCGGATAGTTTGCCCAGGCGCTGGCGATGGTGGTTTTTGATTCTGCGTTGTGTAGCGCTGTGCGCAGGGCATCCAGCGGGGTGGCCATGGTGAGGGCGTCAAGCGTTTGCGTGGGAGGCAGGTTGAAAATCATTGCCCACTGTGCAGCAAAGTCCATCTGTACAACGGCAGGCAGGCTTGGCCATTGCGATAGATGCTGCGGGTAAGCGATGATCATCAGCGCAAAAGCCACCATCGCTGGATTAAACGGGTTTTGCCCCAGGCCGCCATATAAATGCTTGGCCACCACCATGGCAATGGCCGTGGCCAGAACGATCAACCACCAGGGCGCGAGCGGTGGGAAGGATAAGGCAATCAGCCAAGCGGTGACGAGCGCTGAGCCATCGGTTAAAAACGGCCGCAAGGGTTTGCCGCGTAACTTGAGTACCACGGCTTCCGCTGCGAACGCGGTGAGCGAGGCCAAGGCGATTTGCAGCAAAATTGCCGCACCAAAAAACCAGACATAGGCGGCGATGCCTGGCAGCAAGGCCAGCAGTACGCGCAGCATGACCGATTGTACGCTGGCCGCCTTGTGAAGATAGGGTGAGTTATTCATGGATATTCATCATGCATTTAATCATCGGGCGGCAAATGTGGCTGCGCTTGGGCGCGGATTTCTGCGCGGCGGGCTTCAATGGCGTCAATCTCGGCTTGTTGCGCGGCGGTGGGCGCCGTCGTGTTTTTGGCCTCGGTGGCCTGGACGCGCGCACGTGCCAGGGCTGCGGCGATGAGTTCGGCGGGCGTTGGCGCCGCAGCTTGGTCAGGCGCCGTTGCGGCGCTGGCGCTCTCGCTCACTTCGGCTGCGCTTTGGTTTGCGTTCGTCGCTGGATGGCTTTCTGCCACATGGGCTAAAGCCGCTGCGCGGCTCGCTGCCGTTTTGGCCGCCAGGCGCGCAGCCTTTTCCTGCTGCTCGCGGGCTTCCCTTAACTGGCGGAACTCATAGCGCTCGCGCGCTTCATCCGCCGATTCTTTTTCGCGCTCATGTGCCCATATTTCGCTTTTGGCAAAGCGGTAATAATCCACCAGCGGAATATTTGATGGGCAGACATAAGCGCAGCAACCGCATTCAATGCAGTCAAACAGATGATATTCCTGTGCCTTGCCGAAAATTTTGGCGCGTGAAAACCAGTACAACTCAAACGGTTGCAAATTCGCCGGGCAAGCTTTGGCGCATTCGCCGCAGCGGATGCAGGGCATCTCCGGCGGTGGGGGAGGGAATAACTTGGGTGAGCCAACCAGAATGCAGTTTGTGGCTTTGACCACCGGCACCTCGTTCCCCGGCATTGTGACTCCCATCATCGGCCCGCCCATGATGAGCCGGTCGGTGTCGTCCAATGGCTGGCTATGGGCCATCACGTCCTTCATCGGCGTGCCGATCAGTACCTCGTAATTGCGCGGTGCGGCGACATTGCCAGCGACGGTGACGATGCGTGATATGAGCGGCTGTCCTAGGGCGACGGCTTCATAAACAGCATAGGCCGTGCCGACGTTAAAGCACTGCACGCCATAGTCCGTGGCGCGTTTGCCGTGCGGCACTTCGATGCCGGTCAACACGCGGATGAGCTGCTTGGCGCCGCCCGCCGGATAGCGCGTGGGCACGGCAACCACCGCCATGCCATTTTGGTTGGATGATTGGACAGCCGCTGTCATGGCGGCCAGCGCTTCGGGTTTGTTGTCTTCAATGCCAATCAGTACCTGCTTGGCATTGAGCAGTTCGCGCAGGATGCCTATGCCACGCAGCACGGCGTCGGCGCGTTCGCGCATGAGCCTGTCGTCGCAGGTAATAAACGGCTCGCACTCGGCACCGTTGATGATGAGCGTATCGAGCGCGCTGTGTTTGCCTGACGAGATTTTGAGATGCGTGGGGAATACCGCGCCACCCAAGCCGACAATACCGGCATCGCGCAGATAGGCGCGGGTGTCGCTGGGGGAGTGGTGGCGGTAGTCGAACGGCTGGCGCGCTATCCACTGGTCGCGCCCGTCAGGCTTGATGATCACACACAGCGCAGACAAGCCCGATGGGTGCGGCATGCAGCGCTCTTCTACGGCAACCACCTGGCCGGAGGTTGAGGCATGGACGGCGGATGACATTTCGCCCGCGGTGGAAAAATCCCCCGCGCCGATCCGCTGCCCTTTGAGGACGAAGTCACCTGCGTTCACCAGTGGCCGTGGCGTGCCGCCTATGCTTTGGTGCAGCGGTATCACCAAAAAACTCGGCGCTGGCAGGACGGCGATAGGCAGCCCGGCGGCGTTTTTTTTGTGCGGCTCAGGCTTCACGCCGCCATTGAAATTGAATAGCCGCATGCTTAGCGGGTGGCGACGGGTCTAATTGCCACGACAGGATATTTCCATTTCCAGTTGCTGATGTCTTCCGCAATCGGCACCATGGCAATGCAATCCACCGGGCAGGGCGGCACGCACAACTCACAGCCCGTGCATTGCGCGGCGATCACGGTGTGCATTTGCTTGGCCGCGCCAACAATCGCGTCCACCGGGCAAGCCTGGATACACAAGGTGCAGCCGATGCAGCGTTGCTCGTCGATGACGGCGAGTGCCTTGGGTTTTTCCACGCCATGCTCGGCGGAGAGCGGCTTGTATTCACGCCCCAGCAAATCGGCCAGCTTGCGGATGCCTTCGTCCCCGCCCGGCGGGCACTGATTGATCTCCGCTTCGCCTTTGGCAATGGCTGTGGCGTAAGGTTTGCAGCCCGGGTAACCGCATTGCCCGCATTGCGTTTGCGGCAAAATGGCGTCGATTTTTTCAGTCAGCGGGTCGCCTTCAACGCGAAATTTGACGGCGGCAAAGCCTAGCGCCGCACCCAATAGCACCGCGCCCAAAGCCATGACGAGGAGTGCTGGCAACATTATTTGTATTTATCCAGGCCAGCAAAGCCCATGAAGGCCAGGCTCATCAAGCCGGCGGTAATCATGGCGATGGCCGTGCCACGAAAATGCACCGGAATGTCCGCGCCTTCCAGGCGTTCGCGAATGCCGGCAAACAAGATCATCGCCAAGGTAAAACCCACTGCGCCGCCAAAGCCGAACAACAGCGATTCGACCAGATTGTGCTTTAGTCCGATATTCAACAGCGGCACGCCCAGCACGGCGCAATTGGTGGTGATCAATGGCAAATAAATGCCCAATACTTGATGCAGCACGGGACTGGTTTTTTGTATCGCCAGCTCGGTGAGCTGCACAATCGCGGCGATGGTGACAATAAACGACAGCGTACGCAGGTATTCGAGGTGATTCGGGACTAACAGCCAGGTATCAATCAGGTAACTCGTGCCGCATGCCATGGTGAGCACAAACGTGGTGGCCGCACCCATGCCGATGGCGGTCTCCAGTTTCTTCGATACGCCCATGAATGGGCACAAACCCAGGATGCGCACGAAGACCACGTTATTGACCAAGACAGCGCCGAGAATTATAAGGAAGTAGCTAGTCATGAGGGATGCGCGCTGCATCGGCTCCATCAATCCAAAGAGGCCAGATTATCGTGCTTTTGCAGGCGCTTGGGCAATGCGGTATGCCTAACTGAGAGGCTGATCACTTGTGCTGCACCAATCTTGCGTGGCTTCAATACATTCTTTTACTAAAACTGGTCCGCGATAAATCAACCCGCTGTAGATTTGCACTAAGCTTGCCCCCGCAGCCAACTTGGCACGCGCCTGTGCGCCGCTAGTAACGCCACCTGCGGCAATGATGGGAATTTCACCTTTCAAGGCTTGTGTCAACGCCCGCACAACCGCAGTGGATTTTTCAAACAATGGGCTGCCGGATAACCCCCCCGCTTCCTTGGCTAGCGGCGAGGCCTCAACCCCTGCGCGACTGAGTGTGGTGTTCGTGGCAATGACGGCATCGATATGGTGGCGGCGCAACGCATCGGCAATTGCGGTGATTTGTTCGGCATCCAAGTCCGGTGCAATCTTGAGCGCCATCGGCACTAGGCGCCCATGGCGCTGGGCAAGCGAATTTTGCCGCTGCTTTAACTGGCTTAATAGATGATCCAATGCCGACTCGTCCTGCAGTTTGCGCAGATTCTGTGTGTTGGGGGAGGATATGTTGAGCGCGACATAACTTGCATGGACGTAAGCCTTTTCCAGCCCGATAAGATAATCATCCGTGGCTTTCTCTATTGGCGTGGCAAAGTTTTTTCCAATATTGATGCCCAGTATGCCGCGATACCTGATCTGATCAAGTATGGATACAAGGTGATCAATCCCCAGATTATTGAAACCCATGCGGTTAATGATGGCTTGATATTCGGGCAGGCGGAACAGGCGAGGCAAAGGGTTGCCTGGCTGAGGGCGTGGAGTGACTGTGCCGATTTCAATAAAGCCAAAGCCTAAGCGACTCAGCGCATCCACCGCAATTGCATCCTTATCCAGGCCGGCAGCCAGGCCAATCCGGTTAGGAAAGGACAAACCCATGACGGTAACCGGCTGTTGCGGTTCTTTAGGTGCAGAAGCTGGTAGCAGGGACTCAAACAATGCCATGCCGTGCAGGGTTAATTTATGGGCGCGTTCGGCATCGAGCGAAAATAGTAATGGCCGGAATAGAGAATAGATGTCCATGCAAAAGTATCTTGTAAATCAGATGTGTTTTCAATGAGCGTTGAATTCTAATTCCCCCGCTAAGAAATTATTTGCAAG
>DILC01000024.1 GCA_002424865.1 Rhodocyclaceae bacterium UBA5602
CAGACAAAAGTGGCGTAGCGGCTACGGGTGTCAGGCACCACATCCCAGGCCCGGTCCACCGTCATCGTGCCGGCGGCATAAGCCGTTACCCGGCGCGACTGGCCCGCGCCCTTGCCACCCACAATGGCGACCCCGTAGTTCTCGGGAATCACGCCTGCGGTAAACGGCGTGACATTGATCGTGTTGTCCGGATCGGAAAGCGTGGTGGCCGTGGCCGCGGCCACCGTTCCCAGGTTTTCCGTGCGCCGCGGCCCGCCGCCCTCGGTCAGCAAGGTCTCGCCGTCATTGCGAAACTTGTTGACAATGGGGCCGCCGAGCACGTCAAAGGTGTTGCCTACGACGGCAATGCGGTGCGCAAAATCCATGGCGAAACTATGGATCACACCCTTGGAGTTCTGGTTGTCCCTGGCGTCACGCGTAAAACGGTTGTTCGCCACGTAAGCATCATGCACCCTGGGAAAATTTGGGGAGCCATTGGCAAAAATCGTCGTATTGCCGGTAAACACCAGGCCGCCGCACCCGCCCAACACATAGGGGCCGTGATCGTCCGGGTTTTTGGGTTGAATAAAGTCAGACCCCGTCACCACAAAATTCTTGTTGTCCGTCAAAAACATATGGATACCGCCGCCCAGCGCAAACTTCACGTTCTGGAAAAACACGCGGGTGCTTTGCTGCAGCAAAGGGCTCTCTATCCGGCCCCGCGTATTCACCAGGGTCAGGTTGCGCACCCCGGCCAGGTCCAGGCCCCGCCCCCACAGCGGATAACTGGCTTCGTATTTGATCACCGTGCGGTCCTTGCCAGTTCCCTGCAGCACCACCCTGGACCTGAGCTTCAGGCTGCCGGCAAAGCGGCAGGTGCCGGGCGGCAACTGCAGCACCCCGCCCCCTGTCGCGGCGAGCCTGTCGATGGCAGACTGCACCGCAGCGGTATCGTCCGCCACGCCGTTGCATGCCACCTTGTCCGTCAGCCCGGGATCGCTAGTCGCTCTGACCACCCTCAACGCTATGCCGGAAAAACCGGCGGCCCAACCCACGCCAAGAGAAAACGGGTCGCCGCTGGCATCGGCAAGCACCTTGATCTGTCGGTCCAGAACCGCGGGCCCCGTGCCGTTGCCGTTGTCGACCGTGATGAGGGCTTTGCCGGTCGCTTGCAGGCCCTTGGGCGCGGTGACCAGCAGCATGTGTTCATCGCTGGCGCGCACGTTCACGGCGGCAGTCAAGCCATCGACCGTGACGGTGGGCACAGCACCCGGCAGCAGCAGGCTGCGGCCGAAAATCCGAAACGCGCCACCCGGAGCAATTTGCAAGGCGTCCAGGTGATGGGCGCGGGCGGCATTGAGTTTGACGGGGGCGCTTGTTGCCGCGCCGTTACTGACCTGCACCACCAGCGCGCCCGTGGCAGTTTCGGGAATCCTGGCAGACACCCACCCTGTTTCAAATTTATTAACCAGTGGCAGGGCTGTCGGTGCTTCGCCATTCTTGCCCACCAGCGTGACAACCGGTTCGTTGCCAAAGTTTTCTCCTTGCAGGCCTACGATGTCGCCGGGGCGAGCGCTCAGGGGGGCGTTGAAAATGACCGGCGTATCTGAATTGGTTTGCGGGTTTTCTGCAGCATTGGCTGCAAGCATGGAAAAGCTTGCGAACCAAATAACAAATAACAAAGTTACCTTGATAACTTTCTGTTCTTGGATGTTCATTTGCGTAAGCTGCTAGTGGGTGATTAACGCCCGCAACCTGTTGCCAAACGAAGTCCAATTCAAATCTTTTGTGAACTTCATTCTGGCCGCGATGGCCATTTCCAGATAGGCAGGCCGATCTCTAATTAATTGAATGATCTCATCAGCTATCCGCTCGGCTGGCGTAAATGAGTCAAAAAGCAAGCCGGTTTTTTTGTTTTCTACAACGCCAGGAATCCCATGGTTGTTGAGCGATATGCAAGGCAGGCCATAGGATTGCGCCTCGGCAAAAACCAGACCAAAACACTCCGCGAAAGATGGGACGAGAAAGAAATCTGCGTGCGAAAATGCCTCTGCCAGTTTCCTGCAATCTTCCTGCTTGCTGGGTGAAAGATAGCCATGCAGGCGAACGTATCTCAGGCTGTTGGCCTCAATTTGAGGGTTGCAGCCAATAATATGCAAAGTGGCACTCAGCCCACTTTCGTTGAGCATGGTGACAACATCCAGCGCCAATGGCCCGCCTTTCCTATCCCAGTCTTTGCCGATGAATAGAAAATTGAGTTGATTCAGCTCTCGTTGCCTGATTCTGCGAAAAATCTGCTCATCAGAGCTGGCGCAATAACTGTTGGCACCAAAGGGCAATAGTTTGACTTTGTCGGCAGTGATGCCAAATCTCATTTCTGCTTCTTTGCATGCCCAGGGCGTTGGGTAAATAACGCCTGAAATTTTCCGGGCTACTGCCGCCTCCTGTTTTGCATACTTGCTGGAAAATAGCGGTAACTCCTCATAATCTCTGTAGGCTTCTTTATAGGCAATCCATGGCGCATCCGAAATCATGAATACCGGTAAACCAAGGTCTTTGGCGTAAATCAAATGCTGGCTTGAAATACTCAGAATCGCATCTGGCTGTGTTCTTTTGATAGTCTCATCCAGCCGTTTTGCATAAGCTTTCAAAGCAGTATTGGTCATCCAGAGTGGATATTTTTTCCTGCCCAGAATCCAACGCAATGCAGCGCCAAACAGGTTCCTTTTAGGGACGTTGGAAGACAGCACACTCACTTGGTCAAAATTATCCTCAAGCGATTTCAGTATGTTGTAAGGGGTGCCACTCCAAGACTTCGGGTCATGAGGGTCTTCTACCGTCACTAAAAGCAGGTGTCGCATTTCTATTCAGGCTTTCAAAACATGCTCAACATTCGAGCCAATACAGCTTCTTTGGCCAGATTCTTTTCCGCCCCTTACGATCGTTACCCAATTCGTGTTTTCCAGCAGTTCGATGACCCCTGATTCCTCGCTCACTACCAGGCCCAGTTTCTGGTAAAGCGCTTCAATCGCAGGCAGGCCATAACCTTGTCTGGCCGGCATCAGAAATACATGGGATTTTTCATACAGGTCTTTTAACTGCTCATCGGTAACAAAGCCGTGAAAAATAACGGCATCCCCAAGCCCGAGCGAATTGCTCAAGTCTTGCAACGCCTCCCGGTCAGGGCCAGAACCCGCGACGTGCAGACGCCAAGCAGGATATTGATGAGCATCCCGCTTGATTTCAGCCAGTGCATGCAGTATCCAGTCAATGCGCTTGCTGGGTTGAAGTCGCGAAACGGTCAACAATTCAATCGGCCTTGCCGCACGCTGCGGCAGACCGGCGCGCGGCGCCCCGAATCCGCCCAAATAGATGACTTCCGCGCTGCGGCCATATAGCTGCTGCATCTCATCGCGTAGCGCGGCGGTGTTGGTGACAAAACCTCTGGCCTGGCGTATGCCGCGCCGGGTGGCGAAATGCT
>DILC01000084.1:0-335 GCA_002424865.1 Rhodocyclaceae bacterium UBA5602
CTTCGCCAACAACAACCTGCTTGGCTCCGGCAACTTCATATCCACCTACAAGACCAGCAAGGCCCGCATCTGCGTGACCGTTGGCATGATGACCACCGGCTACGACTGCACCGACATCCTCAACATCGGCCTCTTCCGCCCGATTTTTTCACCCACCGACTTCATCCAGATCAAGGGACGCGGCACCCGCAAGCACGACTTCCGCGAGGTGCTGTTTGATGACAGCCTGGGGGAAGGCGTGCAGCAGCCCATCAAAACCGCCTTCAAGCTGTTCGATTTCTTTGCCAACTGCGAATACTTTGAGGAAGAATTCAACTACGACGAAGTGCTGAAGC
>DILC01000084.1:454-2758 GCA_002424865.1 Rhodocyclaceae bacterium UBA5602
TCGAGAAGTTTGAAGACGTGATCCGCGCCGATGACACCGTCGCCGCCGCCGTTGAAGCCGGGCAGTGGGACCGCGTCATCGATTATGTCAACCGTGAAGTTTTTGACAGGCCCGAGGAATATTACACCCTCGACAAACTGCGCAAAGCCGCCGCCGTGGATCGGCGCCTGACGTTGCGTGAAATTCTCGAAAAAGTCTTCGGCCTCATCCCGCGCTTCAAGTCCAGGGATGAACTGCTGGAAGAAGAGTTCGCCAAGTTCGTCGCCGACACCAAACCGGAAGGTACTGCCGCCATCCCGGCCATCAAAACCTTCTTCAAAGCCTATGCCACCAGCGACACGGTGCGCGGCATCATCGAGAGCGGGCACTTCACCGACCTGGCCACCAACCCGTATTTCTCCACCCGCGACTTCAAGGCCGTACCCGCAAAATACCGCGCCCTGATTCCCGATTACATCAAGGACTATGTGTCTTTGAACCAGTTCGCGCCATAGGTCATGAATCCGTCTGCTCTTCAATTTAATTGTGGCGAATTCGCCATATTTAATTCCCTCGAATTCGAGGGAATTGGCGTCATTCGATCCCGAGGATCAGCCTCATGAACAAAGCAAAAAAAAGCACTATCGAGGTTCAAGGAACCTCCGTCGCTGTTATTTTTCAAAATCAGCAAGACATCATCTGCCTGACTGACATCGCCAAATTCAAAAACCTGGATCACCCGGACGATGTGATCCGCAACTGGCTGCGCAACCGCAACACCGTAGAGTTCCTCGGAGTCTGGGAGCGGCTCAACAACCCGGGTTTTAATCCCGTCGAATTCGACGGGATTAAAATCCAGACCGGCTTAAATAGCTTCGTCCTCACGCCTAAGCAATGGATCGAAAAAACAGGAGCGGTGGGCATCACATCAAGCGCCGGTCGCTACGGCGGCACCTACGCCCACAAGGACATTGCCTTCGAATTCGCCTCCTGGGTCTCGGTCGAGTTCAAGCTCTACCTCATCAAGGAATTCCAGCGCCTCAAGGAGGACGAGAACCGCCGCCTGTCACTCGCCTGGAACCTGAACCGTACCCTTTCCAAGCTCAATTACCACATCCATACTGACGCCATTCAGGCACACCTGATTCCAGCCGCAGTTACTCCGGCGCAAGCTGCCATCACCTACGCCAGCGAAGCCGACCTGCTCAATGTCGCCCTCTTCGGCCTCACCGCCAAACAATGGCGCGACGCCAACCCCAAGCTGGAAGGCAACATGCGCGAATACGCCACCATCGAACAACTGCTGGTGCTGGCCAATATCGAAAGCATGAACGCCGAATTCATCCACATGGCGCTGTCACAAAGCGAGCGCCTCAAACGCCTCAACGAAATCGCCATCCGCCAGATGCAAGTGCTCACCTCTGGGTCGGTAATCAAGCAACTCAAGGAATAATCCGTGCTCGACACCACCACCAAACGCCGCATCGACACCGCCCGCGACATCCTCGTCGGTAAAGTCCCCGACCCAAAAAGCCAGGTCGAACAAATCACCATCGCCCTGATCTACAAGTTCATGGACGACATGGACGCCGAGAGCGAGGAACTCGGCGGCAAGCGCAAGTTTTTCACCGGCGACTTCGCCCGCTACGGCTGGGCCAAGCTCATGCGCAGCGGCCTCGGCGGCCATGAAACGCTCAACCTCTATGCCGAAGGCATCACCAAAATGCCGGAGAATCCCGGCATCCCGCCGCTGTTCCGCGACATTTTCAAGAACGCCTACCTGCCCTACCGCGACCCCGAGACGCTGAAATCGTTTCTCAAAATCATCGACGAATTTGCATACGACCACAGCGAGCGTCTCGGTGACGCCTTCGAGTATCTGCTCTCCGTGCTCGGCAGCCAGGGCGATGCCGGCCAGTTCCGCACCCCGCGCCACATCATCGATTTCATGGTCGAAGTTCTCGCCCCACAGAAAAGCGAAACCATCCTCGACCCCGCCTGCGGCACCGCCGGGTTCCTTATCTCCGCCTATAAACACATCCTCAAAGCCAACACCGACGCCAAGGGCAACAGCACGCTGACCCCCGACGACAAGGGCCGCCTCGCCAAAAACTTCAAGGGCTACGACATCTCGCCCGACATGGTGCGCCTCTCGCTGGTGAACCTCTACCTGCACGGCTTCACCGACCCGCACATTTTCGAATATGACACCCTCACCAGCGAAGAACGCTGGAACGACTTCGCCGATGTCATCCTCGCCAACCCGCCCTTCATGTCCCCGAAAGGCGGCATCAAGCCGCACAAGCGCTTCTCCATCCAGGCCAA
>DILC01000084.1:2808-10504 GCA_002424865.1 Rhodocyclaceae bacterium UBA5602
CATCATCGTCCCCGAAGGCATCATCTTCCAGAGCCAGACCGCCTACAAGGAGCTGCGCAAGCTGCTCGTCGAAAATTCCCTCGTCGCCGTCGTCTCGCTCCCGGCGGGCTGTTTCAACCCCTATTCCGGGGTAAAGACCTCCATCCTCATCCTCGACAAATCGCTCGCCCGGCAGAGTGACAGTATCGCCTTCTTCAAGGTCGAGAACGACGGCTACGGCCTCGGCGCCCAGCGCCGCGCCTTCGAGAAGAATGACCTCCCGCAGGTACAGGCCGAACTCGCCGACTACCTCCAAGCGCTGCGCAGCGGCCAATCTGTTGATGAACTTCAGCCCACCTGTGGGCTGATCGTGGCGAAAGAAAAGATTGCCGCGAATGGCGACTACAACCTCAGCGGCGAGCGGTATCGAGAAGGAGCTGCTTCCAATCATTCCTTCCCGCTCGTTTTTCTTGGCGAAGAAGGCCTCTTCCGCGTGGAAAGTGGCGGCACTCCGAAGTCCGACGTGGAGGAATATTGGGGCGGCGGCATTCCATGGGCGACGCTCGTTGATCTTCCGGCGACCGACTTCATTTCGGAAATTACCGCGACTAAACGAACGATATCTGAAAAAGGACTGCGCGAATCTTCCGCGAAGATGATCCCTGCAAACTCGGTCGTTGTCTCGACTCGCGCGACCATCGGACGCATCGCCGTCAACCGCGTTCCCATCGCCACGAATCAAGGATTCAAAAACGTTGTCATTGAAGATTCAGCACGAGCAGCGCCTGAGTATGTTGCGCTAGCGCTCACCAAGCTCGTGCCGACGATGCAAGCATGGGCAACAGGCGGGACATTCGCGGAAATTTCCAAGACCAAGTTTTGCGAACTCCAAATCCCCCTGCCCCCGCTGGAGGTGCAGAAGGAGATCGTGGCGGAGATCGAGGGCTACCAGAAAGTCATCAACGGCGCCCGCGCCGTCCTCGACCACTACCGCCCCCACATCCCCATCCACCCCGACTGGCCGATTCCCACTTTCGAAGCCGCGCCTTTTCAGATCATCGACGGTGACCGGGGAACAAACTACCCGAGCAAAGAAGACTTTTCCCCTTCGGGCTATTGCCTCTTTCTGAATACGAAGAACGTTCGTTTCGACGGATTCAAATTTGATGAATTGGAGTTCATCAGTGAGGAGAAAGATAACACCTTACGGAAAGGCAAACTTGAGCGCGGCGACGTATTGCTCACAACACGCGGGACCATCGGAAACACCGCTCTCTACGATGCGTCAGTTGAGTTTGATCACATACGCATCAACTCCGGTATGCTCATTTTCCGGCCAGATGCGGCCAAGCTCTCAAGCAGCTACCTCTTCCATTTCTTTCAGGCGGAAAATTTCCGATCGCAGAGGGAAGCGATTGTTTCAGGTGCCGCACAGCCTCAGCTTCCGATTCGGAGTCTAAACGAGGCCAGAATCCCCCTCCCACCCCTCGCCACCCAGCAAGCCATCGTCGCCGAGATCGAAGCCGAGCAAGCACTGGTCGCCGCCAACCGCGAACTGATCACCCGCTTCGAGAAAAAGATCCAGGCCACCCTCGCCCGCGTCTGGGGGGAAGACGCGCCGGAGTTTCAAGCCACAGGGGGTGAAAGTTGAGATTTCTCGGCAACGTGTGTGGTTTGCCTGTTTTCACGGCGAGGTTGATAATCGCACCCTAGGAGATGACGCGTGTTCAAAATTGATTTGACAGAATTGTTCCCGCCGCTTTCGCGAGCACCTATTGTTGAGGCCGTGATTGGGGTGACTGCCCGAGCGGAATCTGTATGGGAAGAGCTTGCTATCTCCGAGCAGTTCAAGCAACGTCTTCCTGAATACCCTGATGTTCAGGCGCATCGTGAAGTTCGGTATGAATTCAAGCATGTGGCTGATGCGCAGCCTGAACAGGCTGTTCACGATATGGGATGGCGCGGCTTGCGCTGTGAATCGGCGGATAAGCTGCATATAGCCCAGTTCAATCGTGATGGTTTTTCATTCAGCCGCTTGAAGCCCTATCAAAGCTGGGAGCAGTTCTATCAAGAGGGAATGCGCTTGTGGAAGCTATATAACGAGATTGCACAATCTTCTGAGATTCAGCGGCTCGGGTTGCGCTTCATCAACCGGATCGCATTTTCGCAAGCCGAGGCAAAACCGGTGGATTTTCTGGAAAATCCACCACAGACCCCGCGTGGGATGGAAATTCCATTTGAGGGTTTTTTGCATCACAATACGTTTTCAGTTCCGGGGCATCCTTATGGCATCAATCTGGTTCAGACGGTGCAACCCGCACAGGGAGCCGACGATTCCTGGGGAGTGATTCTGGATATTGACGTTTTTACTACCGAGCCTATTGCCAATCAGGATTTGATCGGGCAGCATCTGACCAAAATGCGATGGCTGAAAAACAAGGTGTTCTTTGGCAGCATCACAACTAACGCATTGGAGTTACTTAAATGACTATGACACTGACAAGACAAACCCCTTATTTTTTTGGGGTAGCGCAGACATTCGGGTCAAGTAGTGCTGCTGAGTATGTGGTCAAACGAGTTGCGGAAGGGTGGGCGCAACTTCGTAATTCCAATTCATTGGGGGCTGGCGTAGAGGCTGCTGCCGAAGCGCTTCGTGGTGTGGCAGAAGAGTGTAGTTCCACCGATTGGGATGGCTACGGAGCGGCAGCCATTGAACAAGAAACAATTCGGCAAGCAGAGCGCTTTTTGAACGCACTTCCGCTGGGAATGATTGCGCCATCGGTGGGCGCAGAATCCGATGGGCATATTACATTCGAGTGGTATCAGTCGCCGCGCCGCATTGTGTCGGTTAGCGTCAGCCCGGAGGGCGACTTGCATTACGCCGCACTGCTTGGCTACAGCAAGACTTACGGAACCGAGCCTTTCTTCGGCGAAATTCCGTCCGATGTATTAAAGCTTGCCCGCCGTGTCGTTGCCGAATGATCGGAGGAAGTGCGCCTTCAACAGTCGCAGATGAAGAGCGTCTGGCTCGCTTTATTCTGTTCAGTAACTGGATACGCAATTCTGACAACACCGTAAAACCAGACGCATTTATTCCTTACCCCTATCCCGATCTTTCAGTTACCCGGCACATCAACCTGTCCGAAGAAGCGCTTTGGAAAATGGGGCAGGACGTGGCGGATGCAAGATCAGCCAAGCTTTACGGGCGTGCGGATATTTTTGCATCCACCGCTCGGCGACAAAGCCTCAGGATAGCCCCTGCCCCAGTTCCAAACAACCCGAATCACACCAACATAGATGGGTGGCCTGCGGATAAACCGGCACAAAAAATGATTGCCTTACAGCTTGCTGCTGATTCTGCTTATCGAGCAAAGCGATAGCCTGTTGTTCGCCGCTGCTTCCCCTGAACGCAAAACCGTGCAGACCTTCACTCCGCAGTTGCAAATCGAAAAAGTCGGCGCTGGTGACACGGCGATAATCAATCAACCCGCCGCAGCTTCCATGCCGCTGCGGTGATGGATTTGGAAACCACCTCATTCTTTAATCAGCCAACCGCCATGTACGAACATAAATCCCATCCGCCATTGCCACGCAAACAATTTCTGCAACGCGTATTGCGGCATGAGGGCCGGTTGATGCGCCCCACACGGATGGCGGCAAGGTGTTTGCCGGTTTGTATGCGCTGTATGCGGGGCTGTTATTTTTAATCATCGCGGGCATCGTGCTCACGCCGGTTGTGCATCGGGTGATGCATCAGTTTCACTGGGAAGAAGACAAGTAGGCAACGCATCCGCCATTACGCGCCGTGTCGCCAGAGCGCCCCGAAGGAATCCGGAGTGGCTTTGCCTGCGTCGTTTGCGGGCTTAGCCCACTCCGCAGAGGCTTCATCAGTACCCTTGGGGTGCCGACTTTTCGCTGACTTGGGNNTTTTTTTGTCCGCCCATCATGAGCCACTCAAAACTGCCAAAGACCATCGTTGCGCTCGGGCTGGTCAGCTTGTTCATGGACATTTCCTCGGAGATGATCCACAGCCTGTTGCCGGTGTTCCTGGTCACCGTGCTGGGCGCGAGCGCCTTGTCGGTCGGCTTTATCGAAGGCATCGCCGAAGCCACGGCATCGATTGCCAAGGTATTTTCGGGCGTGATTTCAGACTGGATGGGACGCCGCAAACCGCTGCTGCTGCTGGGTTATGGGCTGGCGGCGCTGACCAAGCCGCTGTTTCCGCTGGCGCAAGGCATCGGCGCGGTGCTCACCGCACGGTTTATCGACCGCATCGGCAAGGGCATACGCGGCGCGCCGCGCGATGCGCTGATCGCCGACATCACGCCGCAGGAAATCCGCGGCGCGGCGTATGGCTTGCGCCAGGCGATGGATACCGTGGGCGGCTTTGCCGGGCCTTTGCTGGCGATGGCGCTGATGGCGACGACGCAGGACAACTTTCGCCTGGTCTTTTGGGTGGCCGTGCTGCCGGCGATCATCTGCGTGCTGCTGATTATTTTTGGTGTTGAAGAGCCTGGGGCGAATCGTGCAAAAGCACGCCCACCGGCGCCATTACGCTCGCCGCTATATCATAAAAACCTGCGCGAAAACCTGCGTCGGTTTGAGTCCCGCTTCTGGTGGCTGGCAGCGTTCGCGGCCGTGCTCACCTGCGCCCGGTTTTCCGAAGCCTTTTTGCTGTTGCGCGCCGAAAATGTCGGGCTGGCGGCGACCTGGGTGCCGGCCATGCTGATTGTGATGAATGTCATGTATGCCCTCAGCGCCTACCCATTCGGCAAATTTTCCGACAATGGCGGACGGCGCCGTTTGCTGATCTGGGGCATAGGCTTGCTGATTGCATCTGACCTNNTGGCGCTGGCGGGCAACATCTGGCTAGTTGGCCTGGGCGCCGCCCTCTGGGGCTTGCACATGGGGGCGACGCAAGGCCTGCTCTCGGTGCTGGTGGCGGACGCCGCGCCGGCCGATTTGCGCGGCACGGCGTTTGGCGTGTTCAATCTGGTCAGCGGCCTGGCGCTGCTCGCCGCCAGCGTGCTGGCCGGCAGTTTATGGACGGCCTTCGGCCCGGCCATGACGTTTTATGCGGGCGCGGCGATTGCCGGTGCAGCGCTGCTCGGCTTGATGTCGCTACGCGCCAGGCACCCGCCGCGCTTGTAAATCAGTCAAGCGGCATTTTTCAGGGCAGCCCGGATGGGACGCTTTAATCCAAATCGTAGTAATACGGTTTGACTGGCACTTTGGCAGCGGCGGTTTCCGCTTCGCTCTCTAATGGGCGGGATGGTTTATCCCACCACAAGGCACGGCCTGCGGTTTGCTCTTGGGCTTCTGCTGGATGCGCCTGCATCCAGTCACGCATAAATTGGGTAAATTCAGATTCATATTGCGCCATCGTGGGCTCCTTTATGATGTTTGGGATGAACATAACGCGCCAGGCGGAACACTTCCGGCACGCGCCGCAGGGCGCGCAGGATACGCGCCAAATGCACGCGATCCGTCGTCTGTACGGTGAAATACAAGATAGTGCTATCGCGATCGTCTTCCACGCTCACATCCAAAATGTTTGCGTTGCTCTCGGCGATTTCCTTGGCCAGCCGCGCCAGCAAACCGCGTGTATTTTTGACGATCACACGGATCGTGACCTCGAACAGTTGGTCGGGCGCGACATCCCACGCCACATCCACCCAGTTGCCCCGCTCGCTTCTGAGCTTGGCAAGCACGGGGCAATCGTGCGTGTGCACCACCAGGCCCTGGGCTTTGCGGATCAGCCCGACGATCGGGTCACCCGGAATAGGACAACAACATTTACCCAGTTGCACGGCAATGCCTTCCGTGCCGTGGATCAGGATGGATTGCCGCGCGCGACGGCTCTTGGCTGTCAAATCAGCCGGCAGTACCTCCAGCCCTTCGGCCAGGCGACGCGCCACAATCGCGGGCAGGCGCTTGCCCAAGCCAATATCCGAGAGCACCGCACGCTTGGAGCGCACGCCCGACTCCTTCTTGAAGCGATCCCAGGCAGCGGGCAAAATTTTGGCTGCGGCAATCCCCATCTCATGCAGCGCATGGGTGAGCAGCCGCTCGCCCAGGGCCACGGACTCTTCGTTTTGTTGCGTTTTCAAGAAATGCCTGATCCTGAACCGCGCGCGCGCACTTTTCACATAGCTTAGCCACGCCGGATTAGGCGCGGCATGCGGGGCGGTAATGATCTCGACACGATCCCCATTTTTAAGCTCTGTGCGCAAGGGGGATGTTTCAAAGTTGATGCGGCAAGCCACGCACCGGTCGCCAATGTCGGTGTGCACTGCGTAAGCAAAATCCACCGCGGTCGCCCCGCTGGGTAAAACAAAAATCTTCCCCTTGGGGCTGAAGACATAGACTTCGCCGGGGAAAAGATCAATCTTTACGTGCTCAAGAAACTCGGACGCCGTGCCTGAATCCGACTGCAACTCGATGAGCGACTGCAACCACTGGTGGGTCTTTTGTTGCAGCTGGCTGATCTCTTGCTCTTCTTTGTATAGCCAGTGGGAAGCCACGCCGGCTTCGGCCACATTGTGCATTTCTGTCGTGCGAATCTGGATTTCAACGGGTGTGCCAAATGGGCCAATCAGCGTGGTGTGCAGCGATTGATAACCGTTGGCCTTGGGAATCGCAATGTAATCCTTGAACTTTCCCGGCACGGGCGGATAGAGCGCATGCAACACGCCAAGCGCCAGATAGCAGCTCGGGCGGTCTTTGACCACCACCCGAAAGCCGTAAATATCCAACACCTGCGAAAAGCTCAGATGCTTTTCGCGCATCTTGCGATAAATGCCATACAAATGCTTTTCGCGCCCCATCACCAGCGCTTCGATACCATGGCTGGGCAAGGCCGAGCCTATGGCATCGAGAATTTTGCCCACCACTTCACGCCGGTTGCCGCGCGCTTTTTTGACGGCTTTTTCAAGCACCCGATAGCGCATTGGCTGGCCGTTCGAGAAAGCCAGCTCCTGCAGCTCGCGATACATGGCGTTAAGCCCCAGGCGGTTGGCTATGGGGGCATAAATATCCAGGGTTTCTTTTGCGATGCGCCGCCGTTTATCGGGCCGCATCACGCCCAAGGTCTGCATGTTATGGCGACGATCAGCGAGCTTGATCAGGATCACGCGCACATCGCGCGCCATGGCGAGCAGCATTTTGCGGAAGTTATCCGCTTGCGCCTCTTCAAAGCTTTGATGCTCGATGCGGTCGATTTTGGACACGCCATCGACCAGTTCAGCCACGCTTTTGCCAAACCGCTCGGCCAATTGCGCTTTGGTCACGCCCGTATCTTCCATCACATCGTGCAACAAGGCAGCGCACAAGGCTTGGGCATCCATATGCCACTCAGCCAAACCGGCAGCCACAGCCAGCGGATGGGAAATGTAAGGCTCGCCACTCATGCGCATCTGGCCGCTGTGGGCAGCTTGCGAAAAGGCATAGGCTTCAGCGACTAGCGCTAAATCTTCCGCACTCAAATACGTCGCTAAACGCGCATTAAGCTCGGCCAAATTGAGCGAAAGCTTGGTCATGGCATGCGCTACGGGCAATGCACCGGGATGGGACGGGCCAGTGGAATGTGAAGAATGCGGCGCAGCGGGTTCGGGGGCTTGCGCATCAGCCGCAAGCGGGGAGTCCATGGTGGGCAGGGAATCCGCAGAAACCAAACCCGGCGTCTGATCGGATTGGGAATGTGCTGGCTCAGGCTCTG
>DILC01000084.1:10556-46379 GCA_002424865.1 Rhodocyclaceae bacterium UBA5602
GAGTGTTCATCGACGCTTTGCCTCCTTGACATGATATGCAGGTAGTTTAGGCGATCAAGCAGTTTGCGGGCGGTTCAAAATTTCCACGCCCACTTTGCCTGCGGCGATTTCGCGCAAGGCGAGCACAGCCGGCTTATCGTTATCCGCCTCCACTTGCGGCGTGCTGCCCATGGCCAGCTGACGCGCGCGATAAGCAGCGGCCAAGGTGAGATCGAAACGGTTAGGGATTTTATTGATGCAATCGTCGATGGTGACACGAGCCATGAGGTTTAGTCCTGTTGAATGAAACGGAATATTTCGGGATGACGGGCCAGCTGGCGCTTGACTCGCAAACGTGAGGCTTGCACTGCGGCCATAAGCTCGCCTTGCGCCACCGCCAAGTCATGGTTGATTATAACAAAGTCAAACTCGACCACATGGCTCATTTCGTCTCGCGCCACGGCCAGGCGGCGCGCAATGACTTCGGGCGTATCCGTTGCACGCCCCTGCAAGCGGCGTTGCAGTTCCTCCATGGAGGGCGGCAAAATAAAAATCCCCACTGCCTCAATGAACTCACGCCTTACCTGCTCGGCACCCTGCCAGTCGATTTCCAGCAACATGTCCATGCCGGAGGCCATCTGCGCCTCCAGCCAGGCGCGCGAGGTACCGTAGTAATTGCCATGCACATGCGCCCATTCGACAAACTCGCCCCGGCTGCGCATGTCGGAAAAAGTCGCCAAATCAATAAAATGATAGTCATGCCCATCCACTTCACCTGGCCGTGGCGCGCGCGTAGTGTAGGAAACAGAGCGCCGCACCTGGGCATCAGCTGCCAGCAAGCCATTCACCAGCGTGGTTTTACCCGCCCCCGACGGGGCTGAAACAATAAACAAAGTGCCTATGATCATCAATCAAATCATCCGTTTGTCAAGACCCGCCCACAACAACCCGCAAGGATTTATTGAACGGGAAATATCCTCAATGCCACAGTCTAACGCTCATGGCAAGTAAATATCATCCACTGATGATAAAACACGCGAAAGGCGGCCTAAAGGCCCGCCCCTCCCACCCTCCCCCGCACGGGGGAGGAGACTGCCTGGCTCGCTACGCGAGAGGAATGACCCATCATCAAATTGCGTTGCTTTACGCTAAAACAAACCCTTGCGCAGCAACCAGACCCATATAAAGTCATCAGGCATCCGATCGCGCCGCCAATCCATGCGGAAAAATGGAATAAACTCAACAGATCGTGCACTTAAATCGACCACTCACAGAGGCTCGCGCCAAGCACTGCACCCGGCTGTTATTTTTGCTGGGCTGCTTGGCTGTGTTCATGCACCTTTGGGCAGGTACGCGCCTGATGGTGATGCAACCCGCCAAACTCACGGATCAAGGTGCGTTTTTTGGCGAAATCTGTACCGTCCTGGGCGGCAACCCAGGGATCAATAAAAGCCCGTTAAACAAAACGTCGGCAGGGTTTCAAGCCTCTTCCTACGCAACCGCCAACCCAGACGCCAACACACCGGCAAACCATGACAACCCCAGCAGCGGACACGACTGCTGCTCTCTGTGTGGTGCGAGCAGTCCCATCCTGCTCACTTTGGTGCCTGCCGCCGTTCCACCAGCGCCGACTTTTCAGCTCAGCCGCACCACCGCGCCTGAAGCGCCCGCTGCCCGGCCTTTCGCCTGGATAGCCCCCCCATCCCGCGCCCCACCTGTGGTTTGAAAATTCCTTAAGCATCGTTTGCCGCTTGCCTGTCACACGTTTCAGGCAGCACAGCCATCCCTTGCCAGCCACAGCGCATCTATCTTGTCAAACCAAGGCAAATGCGCAAATGGCCGTTGATATTTCAAACTTATTCAGGAGCTTTATATGTCCGCTTTTTATTCCATGCGCGCCACGCTCGCGCTGCTCATCAGCTTTGTCAGTCTTGTTTCTTTTCCTGCCCTGGCTGAAGTCACCGTCACCAATGCCTGGGTACGTCCCACGGTCGCGCAGCAAAAAGCCACTGGCGGCTTTATGACGCTCACCTCATCAACCGATATGCATCTGGTCGGGGTCAGCTCACCCATCGCCCAAAGCGCTGAAGTGCATGAAATGTCGATGGAAAACGACATCATGAAAATGCGCGCCATCCCCAGGCTGCCTTTGCCTGCGGGCAAAACGGTGGAACTCAAACCCGGCGGTTTTCACGTCATGCTCTTTGGGCTCAAGCGGCAGATCAAGGCGGGCGACACCATAGCGCTGACCTTAAGCTTCGAGGACGGGCAACAGCAGCGCACAGAATTGCGCGTCAACGCCATCGCCAAGCCAGCCAACTAAAAGGGGCAACAATCATGGTGACCCATCCCTATCGCTTTGCATCGCGAGAACTCCGCACATTCAAACGCGGTGAGCTTATCCATTTAGCCCATGGCAAAGGTGCGCTCTGGTGCATTCTCAAAGGATCCGTACGGCTTGACCTGCAAACGGCAGATGACACGACATTCGCCAGCATTGTCCTGCCTGGCGATATTCTTGGCATTGAAACGCTCGGTCTTGGCCATTACGGCTTTACTGCCCGTGCGCTCACACCTTGCACACTCCGCCTGAAGGATCCAGCGGGCATTGACCCTTTAGCGCAAATGGCCGCCGCAACCAACCGCGCGGCGCAAGCCATTACCTTGCGTGAAGGGTCCGCAGTTGAGCGCATTCAACGCTTGGCAAACATGCTCACCAGCGAAGGCAAAAAACCCTTTGCCAAGAAGCGCAACGCCCTGCCGCGGCTTGCGGATATCGCCGAAATCACTTGCCTGACAGTGGAAACCGTCTCCCGCACAACTGCGATATTAGGCGACATCAGTGGCTTGCCGCACCAAACTTACCGGCCCAAGCACGCCCTGCATGCCGCCGCCCACCCTCTGGCCCACGCTGTGCGGCATCCGCTTGCTGCATAAACCCAGCCTTTAACTTTCGGAAAACATGATGAATAAAAAAAACCACCTTTTCAGCCCCCAAAAACTCAGCCTGGCAATAGCGGGCGCTCTGGTCTCCATGGCGGCCATAGCGAACGACAACAATCCCGAGCCCATTCTTGTTCAAGCCACAAAACCAGCGGCCAACACCCCTTTTAGCGCTGCTGTAACCCCTGCGGACATAGCCGCTCAACGCGCCGCCACCAGCGACACGGCCAGCCTGCTGCGCGATGTTCCCGGCGTCAGCCTGTATGGCGCGGGTGGCGTATCCAGCCTGCCGGCGATCCACGGCCTGGCGGATGACCGCCTGCGCATCAAGGTCGATGGCATGGATTTGCTTTCCTCCTGCCCCAACCACATGAACTCGCCGCTGTCTTACCTTGACCCGAGCCAGGTTGAAACACTCAAAGTCTATGCCGGCATCACCCCGGTGAGTGTGGGCGGCGACAGCATTGGCGGCACCCTCATTGCCGAAACCGCCGCGCCGGAATTCGCCGCACCGGGGCAAGGCCATCTGCTCAAAGGCCAGGCCGGCGCCTTTTACCGCAGCAACAACAACGCACGCGGCGGCAATCTCACCGCGACTTATGCCACGGAGATGCTCAACATCACCTACAGCGGCGCCACCACCCAGGCCGACAACTACACCGCCGGTGGCGACTTCAAAACCACCACCGCCACCGGTCGCCCGGGCCACACGCTGCCGCTCGACGAAGTCGGCTCAACCGCCTACAAAGCCAACAACCATGCGCTCAACCTGGCGCTGAAAAACGACAACCACCTGTTTGAAGCCAGGTTCAGCTTTCAGGATATTCCGTATGAACTCTACCCCAACCAGCGCATGGACATGCTGGACAACACCGCGCATCGCATCAACCTGCATTACCTTGGCGAATTCGGCTGGGGNNGCCTACCATGAAACCGTGAAACACCACATGGACTTCGGCGCCGACAAGCAATTCGTGTATGGCGCGGCTCCCGGCATCGTGGCGCCGGGCATGCCGATGGATACCGAGGGCAAGACGACCGGCGCCAGCGTCAAGGCCAGCATCAACCTGACCCAACAGGACACCCTGCGCATCGGCAGCGAATACCAGCATTACAAACTCAACGACTGGTGGCCGCCTTCCCCTGCCGTCCTGCCGGGCGGTTTCACTTATGGCGGAATGGCGCCGGACACATTCTGGAACATCAACGACGGCCAGCGCGACCGCGCAGCGCTGTTCGGCGAATGGGAGTCACGCATCAACCCGGCATGGACGACCTTGCTCGGCGCACGCTACGAACGGGTGAAGACAGATGCCGGGCCGGTGCAGGGTTACAACACCATGATGGCAGGATATTCGGTTTCGGCGAACGCCTTCAACGCCCGCAGCCGCGAGCGTACCGACAACAACTGGGACGCAACCGCCTTAGCCCGCTATACGGCGGACGCCACCCGCACCGTAGAGTTTGGCTACGCGATGAAGACCCGTTCGCCGAATCTCTATGAGCGTTACTCCTGGTCGCGGAACGGCATGGCGCTGGAAATGAACAATTTCGTCGGCGACGGCAACGGTTATCTCGGCGATCCGGACCTGAAACCGGAAAAGGCGCACACGCTCTCCGCCACCTTCGACTGGCATGCGCCCGACCGCGCCTGGGAATTCAAGGCGACACCGTACTACACCCATGTCACGGATTACATTGATGCGCAACGCTGCCAGGGGAGCGGCATGATGATGAATGCGCTCTGCGGCGGCGTGGCCAACAACACCGCCGTCAACAAGTTCGTGCATCTCCAGTACGCCAACCAGTCGGCCCGCCTCTATGGCATTGACCTCTCCGGCCACATGCCGCTCGGCAAAACCGGCGCGGGCGATCTTGGCCTGAAAGGCCTGCTCAATTACACCCACGGCGAGAACCGCGACACCGGCGACGACCTGTACAACATCATGCCGCTCAACGCCAGGCTCACGCTGATGCAAAAGCGGGGTGGCTGGGACAACGGCGTCGAACTGGTGATGGTCAAGGCCAAGGACAAGGTCTCCGACGTGCGCAACGAAATCAAGACGCCAGGTTACGGCCTGGTCAACCTGCGCGGCAGTTACACCTGGCAGCAGGCGCGCGTCGATTTCGGCGTAGAAAACCTGTTCGACAAGCTCTATTACCCGCCGACCGGCGGCGCCTATACCGGCCAGGGTATGACCATGAGCTTCAACGGGATCCCCTGGGGCATCGCCGTGCCCGGCATGGGGCGCTCGCTCTACACCGGCATGTCGTATGCGTTTTAGACCAGGTAGCGCCTGAAGCGGGCTATTGCAGCGCCGCCCACGGTATCGCCAGCGCAAAAAGTCGGCGCTGGCGATACGGCGCCCAACAGGCCAGGCTATCGCCCTTGAGCAGCTTCCCCATCATTCGCTTCACCCCCGTAGGCAAGCGCAAGCCAGCACGCAAACACAGGACGCATCCATTGCAAGCCATCCCATCGCTGGGCTTAGCGGGTGCCAAGCGGTGTATTTAAGCGGTGTATTTCAATGCATCCAACATGATCAAAGGGTTTCGAATTAAAGTTTATACTCATTTCAGCCGTTAAATAGAAGTTGCCCCACGAGGACGGAAGGACACCATGAAATACAACCACACCAAAGTAGAGAGCGCTGAGTATCTGCGTTTGGCGCTACCGCACATGAGCAAGCATGATGCGCCGCTCAATCCCATCAGTTACGCGGTCTGGTATGAATACGTGTCCGGCATGAATCATGCGCTCAAAGTAGCAATCGATACTTTACTGGTGCGTAACATGCCCTTGACGACGGATGATATTCAATCACTGTTCAATCGCCACATCGCCGACATCGATAGCGATACGGTAGCGGCGATTAGCGAGCAGTTTCAACGCATTCTTGGCGGCATCAGCACCTCCACAGGCGAAGCCGCCAAGGAAGCCGATCAATTTGGCAAGACCCTGCTGGATATCGAAAAGAACAGCGCCCTGCCAGGCGCTACGATTGACCTCAAGACGCTCATCAAAAGCACCCAAGCCATGCACGCAGCTACGGTTGCCTTGCAAACGAAACTCACGGAAAGCCAAAGTGAAATTGCGGCCCTGCGCGAAGAAGTGAGCCGCGCAAGAGATGCTTCCATGATGGATGCGCTCACGGGCCTGAATAATCGGCGCAGCTTTGATCAGTCGCTGGCAAAATGCCTGGCTGAGATAAAAAATGAAAAAAATGATCCAGACAAGCTCCCATGCCTTTTGATGTGCGACATTGACCACTTCAAACTGGTCAACGACTCCTACGGCCACTTATTTGGCGACCGGGTCATCCGTGCCGTCGCGAATGTGCTCACCGCCAATGTCAAGGGCCAGGATACGGCGGCACGTTATGGTGGCGAGGAATTTGTCGTTCTGCTGCCCGATACCCCGCTGGAAGGCGCACATATCCTGGCTGAAAAGATTCGTCGAACGATCGAGCTGGGACGCATTAAAAAAGGCGGCAATGAAGACGCCACCACGAAAGTCACCATTTCCCTGGGCGTTGCTCGTTATATGCCGGATGAAACGGTCAGTTCGTTTATCGAACGGACCGACAAGGCTTTGTATAAAGCCAAACGTGCGGGGCGAAACCAGGTTTGCCTGGCCACTTAATCAGACGCTCACTTAATCGACGCTCAACCGGGAATGCAACCTCCCTTGGAAATGAAAAAGCACCGCAAACGGTGCTTTTTCATTTCCTCCCCGGCCGTTATGCCCTGATTAGAAACGCCAACAAACGGGCCGCAACATCCATCGCATCCAATCGCGGCTAAAACCGGCGGCGGGAAAAACGAGCAGGCAACTTAGCCAAAGAAACGATTTTCCGGCCGCTGCAAACCCAGATTCTCACGCAGGGTCTTGCCCTCGTACTCCGTACGAAACAATCCCCGCCGCTGCAGCTCAGGAATGACCTGCGTGACAAAATCATCCAGCCCTTCCGGCACATAAGGGAACATGATGTTAAAGCCATCGCAGGCGGAAGACTCGAACCATTCTTCCATCTGGTCGGCAATCATCGTCGGCGTACCTATCATCTCCAGCGTACCAAATGCGCCGCCGATATATTGCGCCAACTCGCGTACGGTATAACCTTCATCACGACTCAGGGCGACCAGTTTTTCACGTGCGGTATGGCTGCCATTGGTGGGTGGCAGGTCACTGGGCAACGGTTTATCCAGATCAAAGCCCGAAATATCACAGCCAAGCTGCCCCGTCAGTGAGGCAAAGCCACTTTCGGGATACACCAAACTGTCCAGATGGCGTTTTTTAGCGCGCGCCTCGGCCAGGGTGTCCCCCACCATCACAAAGGCACCAGGCAGAATTTTCATCTGCGCAGGATCACGCCCGCAAGCCACCATGCGCGCTTTCACATCCTGGTAATACTGTTGCGCAACATCCATCTTGTTCAACCCGGAAAACACCACCTCAGCCGTTTCTGCGGCGAGCTGGCGACCCGCTTCAGATTGCCCTGCCTGCACAATGACTGCATGCCCCTGTATGGGGCGCGCCACATTCAAGGGGCCGCGGACGGAAAAATACTTGCCTTTGTGGTCAAGCACATGCAGTTTTTCCGGGTCGAAATAAACACCGCTTGCCTGGTCGCGAATGAAGGCATCATCCGCCCAGCTATCCCATAAGCCGGTCACCACATCATAAAACTCGCGCGCCCGGACATAGCGCTCATCGTGCTCCATGTGTTGCTCCAGGCTGAAGTTCAGTGCCTCTTTAGGATTGGTGGAAGTCACCACATTCCAGCCAGCGCGGCCATTGCTGATGTGGTCCAGCGAGGCAAACTTGCGCGCCACATGATAGGGCTCGTTATAAGTGGTCGAAGCAGTCGCCACCAGACCAATATGCTCGGTGACCATCGCCAGGGCAGGCAACAAGGTGAGCGGATCAAACGAGGTGACGGTGGCACTGCGCTTTAACGCCTCCATCGGCATATTCATCACCGCCAAATGGTCGGCCATGAAAAACATATCGAACTTGCCGCGTTCCAGGGTCTGGATAAAGCGCGTGAGGTGCTGGATATTGAAGTTTGCGTCCGGCAAAGCCCCCGGATAACGCCAGGCTGCCGTATGAATCGTCACTGGGCGCATAAAAGCACCTAAGCGAAGTTTGCGAAGTTTGCCGTCTCCTGCCATTTGTTCTCTCCTCGGGAATAGTCTTGATACCTTATTTACTCTAAATTCTGCACCTGTTCACGCATTTGTTCTATCAGCAACTTTAACTCCAGCGCAATGGCCGTCACTTGGCCTGAAACAGATTTTGACGCCAGGGTGTTGGCTTCGCGATTCAGTTCCTGCGTGATGAAGTCCAGGCGCTTGCCTGCGGCGCCACCTTTTTCCAGCACGCGATCCACTTCATCCAGATGCGTCTTCAAGCGCGCAATCTCTTCTGCCACATCAACTTTCGCGGCAAACACACCCACTTCCTGGCGGATTCTGTCTTCATCCAGATTAGCGACCGCTTCACGCAACTTGGCCGACAAGCGCTCCTGGTAGGCAAAAATGGCCGCTGGCAATAAAGGCTCAGCTGTGGCGACATGCGCACGCATCAGGGTTGTGCGCTCCTTTAACACCAGGGAGAGCTTGGCGCCTTCGCGCTCGCGGCTGGCCACAAACTCACTCATTAATTGAGCAAACAAGGCCATCGCCACACTCTGCAATTCGTCCGCTGGCACGGACTCTTCCGCCAGCACGCCCGGCCAGCGCAAAACCTCGGCCACGCTCAGCGGCTTGGCATCGGGAAAAACCTGTTTAACCACCGTTTCCATTTTGCTTAGCTCAACGAGCACGCCAGCATTCGGTGCGCGCTCGCACGGGGCTGTGTTTGCGGCAATGCCTGGCACAGCATCTTGCTGGGCATTATTGGCACTGCTGGCATGCGCTGCAGGCTGGGCTAAAAGATACGCCCGGCACTCCACCTTGCCGCGGCCAATCCGCTCACTGATTTTCTCTCGTAGCGGCATTTCCAAAAAGCGCAGCTCTTCACCCAAACGAAACGTGATATCAAGATACCGCGAGTTCACGCTTTTAATTTCAAGATTCAAAATGGCGCTACCCAAATCGCGGCTGGCTGCCGCATAACCTGTCATGCTGTGTATCATGGATTTAAACACTCTCTCGTCAAATTGCACTTGTTAAACTGCACATGCGCCATGGGTTATAGAGAAACGATCTGGTCCCGCTCCCTGACGCTGGTATCACGTTGGTATTACTTTGATATGACAGTGGTATCGCCGTGGTATATAACAGCCTGCCTGCAGAAAAAGCTCACCGATCCGCCGCACTGATTGAAAACCACACTCAAAGCCATAGTATAGTCACTCAGCCCATTCTCATCTCTTCATGTCGCCCCCACTCAACCAAGCCCTGCCCAGCGGCCAGATGCTGGAAAACTATCGCATCGACCGGCAAATTTCAGCGGGCGGATTTTCCATTGTTTACCTCGCCCATGATGAAAATGGGCAGCCCTGGGCAATCAAGGAATACATCCCGCAAAGCCTTGCTGTGCGCAGCGAAGGCAGGATTGACTTGAATATTCCGGCAGAGCATCAGGCAGAGTTTCAGCGCGGCCTGAATTATTTTTTTGAAGAAGCACGCGTGCTCAGTGGCGTCAATCACGCCCATATCGTTCGCGTCGTAAATTTTTTTCGCGCCAATGGCACAGCTTACATGGTCATGCCCCTGGAGCGGGGACGCGCCATGCAGGAGCATATCCGCCAGCACCGTGGCTCTTTGAGTGAAGAATTCATCATCACCGTGTTTACAAAATTGCTCGACGGTATCAGTGAAGTGCATAGCAGCGGCCTCTTGCATCTGGATCTCAAACCCGCCAATATCTGGCTGAGGGCTGACTTAGCGCCTGTCGTGCTGGATTTTGGCGCGGCGCGCTTTGCCGTGGATATTGGCCCGGCCCTGCCGCGCGCCATGTATACACCAGGCTTTGCTGCGCCCGAGCAGTATCACGGCAACTACACGCTGGGTCCCTGGACCGACATATACGCCATTGGCGCCTGCATGTACGCCGCCATGACCAAAGCCGCGCCGCCTGCAGCGGACGCGCGCTTGCAAGCAGATGATTTGCAACCGGCCCGCCAACGTTTGGGCCATTTGTATTCCCCACGGCTGTTGATCGCCATTGACGAATGCTTGCGCCTCTCGCCCAGCCTGCGCCCGCAAAGCGCGCGCGCCTTGCAAACCAAAATCGCCAGCGCAGGCAGTTCCGGCTGGCCTGCCTGGCTGCGAAAATTCCGTCATCAATTTTTAAGCTTGCAACATTAGTGGCAGCACTGGATCCTTGCCTTGATGGCCTTGAAAATTTTGCCCTACCCGTTTTGCACGACCCGATTTCTACGACTCGACTTTCTACACATCACGCCACCATGACCCTAACCACCTCAGCCACCGCACGCGTGACACGCGCGCCGGATCAATTACGGCCATTGAAAATTACCCGCAACTACACCTGCCACGCCGAAGGCAGCGTGCTGGTCGAATTTGGCAACACCAAGGTATTGTGCACCGCCAGCGTAGAAGAATCCGTGCCGCCCTTTATGCGCGGCAAGGGTACGGGATGGGTCACCGCCGAATATGGCATGCTGCCCCGCTCCACGCACACGCGCAGTGCGCGCGAAGCGGCCAAGGGCAAGCAATCCGGCCGCACGCAGGAAATTCAGCGCCTGATTGGCCGCAGCCTGCGCGCCGTGGTTGATCTGGCCGCGTTGGGCGAGCGCCAGATCACGCTCGATTGCGATGTTCTGCAGGCCGATGGCGGCACACGCTGCGCCGCCATCACTGGCGCTTGCGTAGCGCTTCATGACGCGCTCAACACGCTGGTCGCAAGTGGCAAATTACCTGCCAATCCGTTGCGCGAACTGGTCGCCGCCGTCTCGGTGGGCATAGTCGATAGCCAGCCGCGGCTCGATCTGGACTACCCTGAAGACTCGGCGTGCGACACCGACATGAATGTCGTGATGACGGCCAGTAGCGGCCTGATAGAAGTGCAAGGCACAGCCGAAGGCGCCCCTTTTTCGCGCACTGAACTGGATACTTTACTGGCACTGGCAACTGACGGCATCAACCGCATTATCCAAGCGCAACGGGAGGCCCTGGGACTTTGA
This sequence comes from Rhodocyclaceae bacterium UBA5602, assembly GCA_002424865.1. GTDB lineage: Bacteria > Pseudomonadota > Gammaproteobacteria > Burkholderiales > Rhodocyclaceae > Rugosibacter. The sequence continues at coordinate 21,635 of DILC01000084.1, forward strand.
AATACAGGTTTTCCCATCGCAGACAAAACCCATACCTTGACCAGATAAATTAAACCACCATGCAAAAAATCGTCCTTGCCTCAAATAACGCCGGCAAACTGCGCGAGTTTTCCCAGTTGTTCGCCCCGCTGAACATTGAGCTCTTGCCGCAAAAAAACTTTGCCATTCCCGAAGCGGAAGAGCCGCATGCGACCTTTATCGAGAACGCGCTGGCCAAAGCGCGCCATGCCGCACGCCTCACTGGCCTGCCTGCATTGGCGGACGATTCTGGCCTGGTCTTGCCCGCCTTGGGTGGCGCGCCGGGCGTGCAATCGGCGCGCTATGCGGGAAAGCCGAAAGACGATTTACGCAATAACCGGAAACTCATTGCCGCGCTGGAAAATATCGCCGACCGCCGCGCGCATTATGTCGCGGTGCTGGTGCTGGTGCGCCATGCCGACGACCCGCAGCCGCTGATCGGCGAAGGCGAATGGCATGGCGAAATGATCGCCTCACCGCGCGGCACAGGAGGCTTTGGCTACGATCCACACTTTTTGATTCCCGAGCTGCAATTAACCGCCGCCGAACTCACCAGCGACGAGAAAAACCGTCGCTCCCATCGCGCCCGGGCGCTGGCACAGTTAATCGGCAAACTCGCCCATGTCGCATCTTATGCCCTCTGAACGCCGTATCATTCCAATTAAAACCACCACGCAGGACGGCCAGATTCACGCCGTCCCGCCAGCGCCGACATTTGGGAACAACCCCACAATGGCAGGCCTTGCCACACCACCGCCGCTGGCCCTCTATGTGCACTGGCCGTGGTGCGTCAAAAAATGCCCGTATTGCGACTTCAACTCGCACGAAGCCAAAGCCGCGGTGGATGAAGCCGCCTATCTCGCCGCCTTGACCGCGGACCTGGAAGCCGCCTTGCCCCACATCTGGAACCGACCCATCATCAGCATTTTCATCGGCGGCGGCACGCCCAGCCTCATGAGCGCCGCCGCGGCGGACGCCTTGCTCAATGCCATCCGCATGCGCCTGCCAATCCAGCCGGCCGCGGAAATCACCCTGGAAGCCAACCCCGGCACCGCAGAGGCCGCCAAGTTCAAGGCCTTTCGCGCAGCCGGGGTGAATCGCATTTCCTTGGGGATACAAAGTTTTGCCGATGAAAAACTCACCGCGCTCGGCCGCATTCACACGGGCCGCGAAGCGCGCCAGGCAATTGACCTTGCCCTCATGCATTTTGAGCGCGTCAATCTTGACCTCATGTACGCGCTGCCACAACAAAGCCTGGCTGAGGCAAGGCAAGACATCGACACCGCCATTGCCACCGGCGTGGGCCATCTCTCCGCCTATCATTTAACGCTGGAACCCAACACGCCGTTTCACCATGCGCCGCCGCCCTTGCCGGATGACGACCTGTCTGCCGACATGCAGGAAATGATCGAGGCCCAATTAGCTACCGCAGGTTTTTTGCATTACGAGACATCCGCCTTTGCCAAAGCGGGCGAGCAATGCCGGCATAACCTCAACTACTGGACGTTTGGCGATTATCTGGGCATAGGCGCGGGCGCGCATTCCAAGCTATCGGACCACGTCGGCATCTGGCGCGAAGCGCGGCATCGCCACCCGCGCGCCTACTTGCAAGCGATGGGCCATCATGGATTCGTCAGCCACAAGCAATCCATCGCCATAGCCGACCTGCCCGGCGAATTCATGATGAATGCGTTGCGTTTGACATCGGGCTTTGCCTCGCGCCTGTTTACCGAACGCACAGGCTTATCCATTGCCAGCATGGAAAAGTCGGCGCTGGCAGCACGGCGCGACGGGCTGATTGAAGTGAAGGATGGCAATATCATGCCCACCCTGCAAGGTCAGCGTTTTTTGAACCAGCTGGTCGGGCGGTTTTTGGCGTGACAAAACAGAAACGGAGCCCCGTGAGCTATCGGGCGCAGCGAGCCGATTGGAAGCCTCGCCCTGGGGCAGTGTGTGGGGTGGGGGCGTTTATGCTTGCGCACGTTTTCATCCTCGCGGTCGGGCGCTGGCGACCATGCGCGTTAGCGGAATAAAGGATGGGCCTGCCAGCATCCGGCGGACAGTTCCCGGCAGGAATTTACAACCAGCCCATGCGCCGGAAGCGATAGTACAAAACGGAGCACGCAGTAAAAATACTCGTCAAGGCGAGCGGGTAGCCATAGGCCCACTCCAACTCCGGCATGACTTTGAAATTCATGCCCCAGATGCCGGCAAAAGCCGTGGCTACCGCAAAAATCCCCGCCCAGGCGGCCAGGCGCTTGCCCACTTCACTCTGGTCGATCGCCACTGACGACAAGCTCACCTGAATCGCCGTGCCTATCGTATCGCGCACGCCATCCAGCGTCGCGTTAATGCGCGTCAAGTGATCGTACACATCGCGAAAATAATCCCGGCTATTCGCGCACACCGGTGGCACGCGGCCGCTGGTGAGCTTGCCCACGGCCTCCATCAAGGGCGTGACAGCATGCTTTAACAGCAGGGATTTGCGTTTGACTTCATACAACCGCTCAATATTCGAGCGCGCTGAGCCTTTGTTAAAGATCGTTTCTTCAATCGCTTCCAGTTCGGACTCGACATGATCAATGAACGGAAAGTACTGATCCACCACCGCATCCATCAAGGCATACAGCACAAAGCCCGCGCCCTGCCGCAACATCTCCGGTTCGCGCTCGCAGCGATCACGCACCCCCAACAGCGCGCGATTGCTGCGGTTTCTTATCGACAAAATAAAATTCCGGCCAACAAAAATATCCAGCTCACCCACCGTGATATTGTCATCAGACCAATCCAGGGTTTGCACCACGGCAAACAGGCTCTCGCCGTACTCTTCGATCTTTGGCCGCTGATGGCCATTCCGCGCATCCTCAAGCGCCAAAGGATGCAAATCAAATTCCTCGCGCATCGTGTCCAACTCTGCAGGCGTGGCATCGCGCAATGCCACCCAAACAAAACAGCCTGGCTGGAGCAGATAATCGCTGATCTGCTCAATCTCCACGTCAGCAAGTTTTTTCCCCTCGCGGTAGGCAACACAATTAAGCAGCATATTCAGGCTCCTGCATTTATCAGCAATCAAGCAACCAGTGGAGGCCCAGGATACCTGGGATACCTGGGATACCTGGGATACCCGCATTCATCGGCGCACGTTATCATCATTCAAGCAGTTTTTCCCGGCATGGACGCACTACACTAGAATACGGATATGCAACCTCCTCGCATGCCGCCCGCCACATCATCTTTTCAAGGAGCAAGCCATGCGCCTCACATTCCACAGCCTCTGTTCAAGCGTGCTTCAAGCGATTTTCATCATCATACCCGCGGCATGGCCTTTGCCTGCCAAAGCACAACCGGCAGGCAAAGGCGCAACCGCCACTGCCCCGGTTTTGTCTGGCGTGCCGGTGTTTGGCGCACCGGCCACATCCACGCGGCGCGCCCCGTTGGCTCCCCCGCCAGTCAATGACGTCAGCCGCGCCTATGAGTTTCGCACACGTCTTTTGGGCGATCCGCAATGCCAGCGCTTTGCATCCGAATCGGACCGCATCTTTTTGGATAGCTCGCTGGATGATGCACAAAAGATCGAGCAATTAAAAGCGCTGGGCAACCAGGCGCAATCCAGCGGCTGCCTTGCGCCCTGAGCCCCCCTGGCGGCTTGTTGCTTGCGTCTTGAGCGCTGGGCCCCGGGCTTTTAAGCATCGGGCAAACGCAACCCAAGCAGCAAACCCAAGTGGCAAACCCAAGCGGCAACTCAAGCAAGCCGCTTGAAAATCATATCCCAAACGCCGTGGCCCAAGCGCAAGCCACGGGTTTCAAATTTGGTTTGCGGCCGGTAATCCGGACGTGGCGCGTAATCCGCAGCGGTGTTTTCAAGCAAGGGCTCTGCGCTTAGCACCGCTAACATCTGCTCAGCATATTCCTGCCAATCCGTTGCGCAATGGATGTAGCCGCCTGGCACTAACCGTTGGGCGAGTTCATGCACAAACGCGGGCTGAATCAAGCGCCGCTTGTGCTGGCGCTTTTTCGGCCACGGATCGGGGAAGAACACATGAATCCCGGCCAGGGATTGCGGCGCAATCATGTCGCGCGCAATCTCCACCGCATCGTGCTGGATCACGCGCAAGTTGGTAAGCCCGCGCGTTTCAATTTCTTTCAACAAGCTGCCCACGCCGGGCGTGTGCACTTCTATGCCAATGTAATCATTTTGCGGATGGTTCGCGGCAATCAGGGCCGTGGTCTCGCCCATGCCGCAGCCGATTTCAAGAATCCTGGGGGCGCTTGCGCGCGCCGCGCCAAAAACGGCCGCCCAAGCCAGCGGCGTGGTTTGATAAGGGATCCCCCAGCGCGGCATGCCTTCTTCATGAAAGCGGCGCTGTGCGGCGGAGACGCGCCCCTGGCGCAACACAAAACTGCGGATGTGGGGTCTTGCCGATGTATCCCGGGCATCATCCGTTTGCGCCGCATGCGGATCAGCATCGCCTGAATCGGCAGCGGTCATCCCTGCATCATTTATCGTCAAGCCCATGGCTGGCGCCTCGTTTGCGCCATCAAGGCGCTGTAGATTGGTGGGGTGCATAGTCTGAATTATTTTCGCCAGGGTTATCGGTTTCGGAATTTTGGGCGTCACTGGCTGCGGGCTTATGGGTTATGGCGTCATGGCTTGCAGGCAGGTTTTCAGCATCGCCTGCGGCTGCGGCTTTGGGAGGCCCTGCCGACACACTGGCCGCATCCATGGCTGGGGCTGATGATTCGGCAGGTTGAACAAGCTCACCCGAGATCACCCGCATGGCAATGTCCGGCTGCATGCCGAGCAAGGCTGCCAAATCGTAACGCGGGCCGGCCATGGCTTGCGGCAGGCTCGCGCACGCGGCCTGCCATTCCAATTCATTCAGCGCCTGACCAATCACCATTTTGAGCTTTAATGCCGCCGCCACATCCGACCACGTGGCGAGCGGCGCTTGCTCGCCGAAATAATAAGCGGCCAAATCGCGCATGACCTGCACCACGGCATTGGCCTGCTTATCGTGCCAGGCCATGAAAGCCACCTGCACGGATGGCGCCTGCCCAGGCAAAGCCACGCATCTTGCGGCCAGCAAAGTGACGCCATGCGCCAGGCCAAACAAGCGCTGGCGCAACAAAATATCCGTCTGGTCGAACGCATAACCACTGCGCCCGGACAGCACTTTCAAGGGCTCACGCACCGTTTCGGCTGCCGCCTGGCCTGGCGGCAACAACTGCGGCGCCGTTGGCTGCGGAGAGGCCATGGCCGGGCTTGGTGCGGGATTTTTTTCAACCCCCGCAAGGCCCTTGACTGAATCAGTCGGCGCTGGCGCGACGGCGGCATGATCCGTTGGCGAAGGGGGCGCTAACGGCGAAGGCTCAATAGCCGACGCATGAACAACATCGGCGATGGCCGGAATTTCCCTTGGCTGGGCAATCACGCGAGCCTTCAACTCCTGCGGCTGATCGGCTTCGCGCGCACCCGCTCCAACCGCTTGCCCGGCAGGAAAGTCGGCTGACGCGGCTGCGCCCACCGCCGGGCCTTGCGCCAGTAGCACGCCTGGCAGGCACAGCCAGCACAATCCTAAAACGCCCAGCCAGCGCCGATCAATACGCAACCGTGGTTTTTGAAAAGCTGGCTTGTGCAAAAAATAACGACGCAAGACGCTACCCAATGAAGTTCACAGGAATTCACCACGCGAAGCGCCAAGGAAGCGCCCAGCAAGCCCGCAAGGCCTCACTTGGCGCCAATCAAGCCACCCGCAGGCGAGCTGGGCACGGCGGAATAAAATTTCTTCGGCATGCGGCCGGCAAGCCAGGCATCACGGCCGGCTTCAACGGCTTTTTTCATCGCCCCTGCCATGCGAACCGGGTCTTGTGCGGCGGCAATCGCGGTATTCATTAACACGCCATCACAACCCAATTCCATGGCAATGGCGGCATCAGACGCCGTACCCACACCCGCATCAACCAGCACCGGCACCTTGGCTTGTTCAATAATCAACTGCAAATTCCACGGGTTCAAAATCCCCATGCCAGAACCGATAAGCGAAGCCAACGGCATAATCGCCACGCAACCCATGTCTTCGAGCATGCGCGCCTGAATCGGATCGTCCGCGCAATACACCATCACCTCGAAACCTTCCTTGACCAGGATCTCCGCCGCTTTCAAAGTCTCCGGCATATTCGGGAACAAGGTTTTCGCATCCCCCAGCACTTCGAGCTTGACCAGCCGATGGCCGTCCAGCAATTCACGCGCCAGGCGCAAGGTACGCACGGCATCGTCCGCCGTAAAGCAGCCTGCGGTGTTGGGCAAAATGATGAATTGGTCAGGCGGCAAAACTTCCAGCAAGGAAGGCTGGCCTGGCTCCTGGCCGATGTTCATGCGCCGAATCGCCACGGTAACAATCTGCGCGCCAGACGCATCAATCGCCGCGCGGGTCTGGCCAAAATCCTTGTATTTGCCAGTGCCGACCAGCAAGCGCGAAGCATAGGCACGGCCAGCAATCACTAGCGGATCAGCAAGGCCTGCAAGCGGTTGATTCACTCTTTGGTCCATTCGTCAGAACTCCTATTTTAAGCAGGCTGGCCAAAATGGCCTGGCCTAACGCGCTAGCCGCCACCGACAGCGACCACAATTTCGATACGGTCACCCGGGTTAAGCAAGGTCTCGGCATGACGGCCCCTGGGCACAATCTCGCCATTCCGTTCGACCGCGACGCGTTTTCCGGTGAGCTGGCGGCTCTCCAATAAAGCGCTGACTGTGGCGCCATCAGGCAGGCTCAGCGCTTCGCCATTAACAATGATTTCCATCATTTGATTTTACTTCAGCAAGCGCCGCTCTGTGAGCCGCAGCGCAATCCAGAACGCGGCCAATGCAATCATCATCAACGCACCCGCATGCAAGGCGATGTCGGGCGGCACTTGGCCAAACAAGAGCGGGCGCACCAAAGCCACGGCATGCGTGAGCGGCAGCCAGGCTGAAATTGCTTGCGCCAAGGCCGGCAATTGCGCAACCGGAAAAAATACCCCGCACAACAACACCATGGGCGTGAGCACGAGCGTGAAGTAATACATGAAAAATTCATATCCGGGCGCCAAGGCCGTGATGATGAGCCCCAAGGCGGAAAACGCCAACCCGGTCAAAAAGATCACCGGCAGCGCCCACCAGGCCAAGGGAGAGGTCACAAAACCCAACAAGGTAACAACCAGCAAAATCGCGCTGCCCGACAACGTGGCCTTGGAAGCCGCCCATAACCACTCACCCGCCAGCACATCGTCCAAGGCCACGGGCGCATACAAGATCGCCTCCCACGTGCGTTGGATCGCCATGCGTGAATAAGCGGAATACAGCGCCTCGAATGAGGCTGCATTCATGGCGGCCGCGCACACCGTGCCACTGGCCAAAAAAGCAATGTAAGGCACGCCCGCCACTTGCGGCAACAGGCTGCCCAAGCCATATCCCAGACCAAACAGATAAATCATCGGATCGGCCAGATTGCCCAGCAATGAAGGGATGGCGAGTTTTTTCCAGACCAGGAAATTGCGCTGCCAGACGGCAAAAGCACGCGCTGAAAATTGCGGAAAAGCAAGCTGTTTTATAGCGAGCGAAAGACTCAAGATAAACCTTCCATGGTTGAACAAAGCATCCCGTGCGAACTGCGCCGGAAAAGTCGGCGCTGGCGATACGGCGAAGACCGCGGGACAGCCGGGCCAGAAGGCGCTATCGTACCCTGTATCACGCAAAGCTTGCCGGCCATGGCCTGCGTAACGGGGCAGGACAATATCCGCTTGTCATGCTGAACCGAAAGCCATCCACCTTTTCAGCCATTCGCCGGCTTCCGCGCAATGACACCACCGCGACGGCACTTTTCTCATGACGGGCGTTCGCTTGCTTGCCGCCTGCTTTAAAGTCAAACCCCCTGTGGGATAATCCACACCCCAAGGACAATCCGCCTGACCATGGACGCCGAGAAACCACGCGAACAGCAAATAAACGAGCTGGAAATAAAACTGAACCTGGCTGAAGACGCCATAGACGCGCTCAACCGCACGGTTTTCCGCCAGCAACAGCAAATGGATTTATTGCAGGCCCAAATGCGCGCACTGTATCGGCAGTTGCAATCCGCAGACGCCGCCGGGCCGACAGACACAAGCCAAGCGCCTGCCGATGCGCGCGCGGAGATTCCGCCGCACTATTAAGGCCTCGTCAGGCCAGCCAAGTCCGATACATTCCCGCTTTGCCATACCTTGACTTAACTTGACACCATGGAAGCATTATTCATCTCGGCGGGCGTTGTCGCTCTCGCTGAAATGGGCGACAAAACGCAATTGCTGGCTTTCATTCTGGCGGCGCGCTTCAAAAAACCTGTGCCCATCATTTTGGGCATTTTATTGGCCACCCTGGTAAATCACGGTTTGGCAGGAGCGCTTGGCGCATGGATAACCACCCTGATCAAGCCAGAGGTCATGCGCTGGATCCTGGGCTTATCCTTCATTGGCATGGCCATCTGGACCTTGACTCCAGACAAGATCGAGGAAGAAGAAACGCAAGTGGCAAAACGCCTGGGCGTTTTTGGCGCGACCCTGGTCACCTTCTTTCTGGCTGAAATGGGCGATAAAACCCAGCTCGCCACCGTCGCGCTCGCCGCGCACTACGCCACGCCAGCGCTCGTTATTGCAGGCACGACGCTAGGCATGTTGCTGGCCGATGTACCCGCTGTTTTTGCAGGCAACACGTTTGCTGAAAAAATCCCCATGAAACTCGTGCATCGCATTGCCGCGGCCATCTTCGCCGTGATGGGTTTGCTCACGCTGTTGCGGGTGGAAAAACTGTTTGCCTAAAAACCTTAACGTGAAACAACGCCATTGGGCGTCAGGTCACGCCTCTCGCGCAGCGAGCCAGATAGAAGCCTCCCCGCGAGGGGGCGAGGCGGGAATTCGCGACGCCAGCGCCCGTTTAACACCCGGCGCTTATTTCACCACCTGATCAATCACCACTTGCATATTCCTGGTGCCAGGTTTCACTGCGCTACTGCTCCCTGTCAAGTCGCCAGACTCAGGCATGGCCTGGCCGGACTTTGAAATACGGGCTTCGACACGCAAGGATTCCGCAGCGGAAATTTTGTTGCCGGGCGCCATCGCCTGCGAATCATCCAGATGAAAATCCAGCGGCAAATCAGCCACCCGCGCGCGTTGCACGGCCAGCGGCATGCGCGAACCATTCACCGCACGGGCAAAAATAAACACCGTGTCATCCGGCGCGGCTTGTGCGCTGAGTGCGGCCGATAAAGTCACCCGCCCACTGACCGCCGCTTTTGCCGCTGCTGTCGCGTTTCCCTCAGCGCTGGCAGCTTGCCCAGGTGCGCCAGGTTGAGCGCCTGCCCCCACCTGAGCCAACGCCGCGCCACCGGCCATGCCCTGCATCTCACGCGCCTTGGCAATGCCTGCTGCCAGCAACTGCGCTTCTTCCGATTGCGGGTTCATTTTCTTCAACAACTGCTGCCAATGCTTTTCAGCCGCGGCATACTGTTTCTGTTCATACGCCGCCGCCCCCGCGAGATACAGGACTTGCTCATTATCCGGTGCGAGCTTTTGCGCCTGGGCAATCAATTCACTCGCCCGCCCGGCAAAGCTATGGTTTTTTTGCGCCAGCACTTCGGCCAGTTCAGTGAGCAAATTCGCATCCTGGTCCAAACCCGGTCCCACACGCGCCAAGGCCTTTGCCGCATCATCCCACCGTCCAAGCAGCTTGTAACCGCGCGCCAGCATCGCCCAGCCTTCGGGGTTGTTCGGGTTATCCTGCATTTTCTTTTCCAGCTGGGCAATCAAGCCATTGACCTTGGCCAAGGCTGCTGCCGCCTCGGCTTCCTGTTGCGTTTGCCGTGCATGCTCGGTGAGTGCCGCCGGCGTGCCGATGAAAAAATAAATGCCGACAGCCAACAAGGGCAGAAAAATGGCTAACCATAGCGCTTCGCGGCGCATGGTTTTAGCGGCCGGACGTGCTGCTTTGCGCTCGACAGGCGCATCTGGCCCCGTTGCAGATTCATCAACCAACCCGCTCGCCGCCGCATCAATCACCGTGTCATCCAGCAACTGGCGGGCAAGCTCGTCACGTGCCTCGGCATAGTCCGCGGCGGCGATGGCGCCCTGGGCGTAGTCAAGTTCCAATTCAGCGAGACGGTCGCGATGAATGCTGGCGTTAAGCGTCGCTACATAATCCGCGCCCAAAAAGTCGGCGCTGGCGACACGGCGGGCGGGCGCATTTTCTGCGGTTTTTGCGGCCGCATCGCCCCCCTCTTGCCCCACCGGCACATGCGGCGCATGCGGCGATTTGCCCGCGCGTGGCCACCAAGGCCGCAACAGCCAGCACACCGCCAACACCGCCATGATGGCTGCGGCAAAAATAAAAGGCAGGCTCGCGCTGCTGGCGCCCAAAGCGCCATCCATCAAATTGCTCATAAGTCTTGTTTATCCAGCAAGGCCGCGGCTTGGCGGCGTTGTTCCTCAGAAAGTGCGGGGGCAGCTGCCGCCGGGCGACGCAAAAACCAGACCAACGCAGCCAGCCCGCCAATTAGCAACACAAAAGGCCCGCCCCACAACAACCAGGTCGTCGGGGTCACCGGTGGCCGGTAGCGCACAAACTCACCATACCGCGCGACCATGAAATCCAGGATTTCCTCATCCGTTTTGCCCTCGGCTATCAACACGCGAATCTCGCGCCGCAAATCGTTCGCCAGATCCGCACGCGAGGCGGCAATGGTTTCGTTTTGGCATACCAGACAACGCAACTCCTCGGTAATGGCCAGCAGGCGTTTTTCCACCACCGGGTCTGCGGCCAGGGGCTGCGCCATGTGGGGTTGCGCCTCTTTTGCAAACGCGGGGGGTGCCGCCAGCGCAAAAAATAAAAAAACCACACCGAAGAAGTTCCTGAAAACAGCGTTCATCGCAACACCGTTCATGAGGATAATTTTTCTATCATCGGCAAGATTTTTTCTTGCAACACAGCGGGCGTGATGGGCCCCGTGTGTTTCATGCGGATGATGCCAGCCTTGTCGATCACATAAGTCTCCGGCACGCCATACACGCCATAATCAATGCCGACCCGGCCGTCGGCATCCACAGCCGTCAGCAGGTAAGGGTCGCCCCGTTCCGCCAGCCACTGTTTGCCATCCGCAATTTTATCCTTGTAATCCAGTCCGATAATGGGTATCCGGCCCGTTTTGGCAAATTCCACCAGCACCGGGTGCTCTGCTCGGCAGGTCACGCACCAGGACGCCCACACATTCAGCAGCCACACGCGCCCCTTCATCGTGGCAGGCGAAAAGCGTTTGCCCGCGTCATCCAGCTGCGGCAGCGAGAACCCAGGCGCAGGCTTGCCGATCAAGGGCGAAGGCACCTCGCTCGGGTCACGCGTCAAGCCAACCGCCAAGAAAACCACCAGCACGGCAAAGGCCATCAACGGCAATAAAAAGCGCTTCATGCGGCCACCCCAGCCAAGCCTGGCGCGACAGCTTTCACGCGCAGGCGATAGCGCCGGTCGCACATGGCCAAAAACCCGCCCGCCGCCATGAGCAAGCAGCCCGCCCAAATCCAGCTCACAAAAGGTTTGGAATACACCCGCACGCTCCAGGCGCCGGTGGCTTCACTCGCCGTATCCAGGGGCTCGCCGAGCGAGACGTAAATATCGCGCGTGAAATGGGTGTCAATGGCGGCTTCGGTCATCGGCATGGTGGACGAAAAATACGTGCGTTTTTCCGGATGCAAAACACGCAATACGCGGCCCTCCTTCAACAAGGCCACAATGCCTACGGTGGCGCGATAATTCGGCCCGGAGGCAGTTTTCAGGCCATCCAGCCGCAAGGTGTAACCACCGACCTCGACCACATCGCCCGGCTGCATGCGCACATCTTTTTCTTCCTGATAGCCGCCCACGAGCGTGACGCCCATGACAAACACCGCGATGCCAAAGTGCGCCAGATGCATGCCCCAAAAAGAGGGGGGTGGATAACCATTCCCTTTTTTAAGGCGCTCGATAATCTGGAAAATGCTACTCGCCGCAATCCATACCGAGAGCAAAGCGCCCATCGCAGTGAGCGGCGTCCATGCGCCCATGAGTTTGGGAATGGCCGCGCCCGCCACGAGTGCGAGCACAAAACTCCAGCGCAAGCGCCGCGCCATGGCTGGCAAATCCGCCGCTTTCCAGCGCGCCAAGGGGCCGACCGCGATCAGCGCCAGCAAAGGCACCATCACCGGCACAAACACGGCGTTAAAGTAAGGCGGGCCGACGGATAATTTGCCCAGATTTAACGCATCAATGATCAAGGGGTAGAGCGTGCCCAAGAGCACACTGCCCGCCGCGACCACCAGCAGCACATTATTGACCAGCAACAAAGTCTCGCGCGAGATCAAGGCAAACGCGCCGCCAGAACTCACTTTGGGGGCACGCCATGCAAACAGCGTGAGCGAAGCGCCAATCACCACGGCCAGCAGCAACAAGATAAACACGCCGCGGCTGGGGTCTGCCGCAAAGGCATGCACGGAAGTCAGCACCCCTGAGCGCACGAGGAAAGTACCCAGCAGCGACAAGGAGAAAGCCGCAATGGCCAGCAGCACCGTCCAGTTTTTAAACGCGCCGCGCTTTTCGGTAATCGCCAGCGAATGGATCAGCGCCGTGCCCACCAGCCACGGCATGAAGGAAGCGTTTTCCACCGGATCCCAGAACCACCAGCCGCCCCAGCCGAGTTCGTAATAAGCCCACCAGCTGCCCAGCGCGATACCGATAGTCAAAAAACACCAGGCAGCGGTTGTCCAAGGCCGCGACCAGCGCGCCCAGGCGGCATCCAGGCGGCCGGAAATCAAGGCTGAGATGGCAAAAGCGAATGCCACAGCAAAGCCGACATAGCCCATGTACAGCATGGGCGGATGAAACACCAGGCCGGGGTCTTGCAGCAAGGGGTTCAAATCGCGGCCTTCTGCCACTGCGGGCAGCAAGCGCGCAAACGGGTTGGAAGTGAACAACACAAAGGCCAGCATGCCGCCGCTCACCATGCCCAGCACGGACAAAACCCGCGCCACCATGATGTCCGGCAAGCTGCGCGAAGCGACCGATACCGCCGCGCCCCAGCCCGCGAGCATCAGCACCCACAACAATAACGAGCCTTCATGCCCGCCCCACACGGCAGCGAAGCGATACATGGCAGGCAGTTGCGTGTTGGAGTTTTGCGCGACATAGGCGACTGAAAAATCATTCGTCAAAAAGCTGTGCGCCAGGCACGCAAATGAAAACGCCAGCAAAAAAAAATGCACTTGCGCGGCGGGGCGCGCCAGCGCAATCCGCAGGGCGGAATGCCGGTTATGCCGCTGCGCGCCGAGCAAGGGCAAGACGCCTTGCGCCAGCGTGACGACAAACGCGAGGATGAGGGCAAAGTGGCCAAGTTCAGGAACCATTATTTCACTCCCTGCAGCTTGCCTGCTTGTTTGCCCTGCGCTTGTTCAATGGCGTGCCTGGCTTCCGGCGGCATGTAGTTCTCGTCATGTTTGGCCAGCACTTCGCTGGCAATAAATTCACCATTTTTTTCTAGCCTGCCTTGCACCACGGCGCCTTTGCCTTCACGGAACAAATCCGGCAGGATGCCGACGTAAGCCACCGGAATATCTTTTGCGGTGTCGGTCAAAATAAAGCGCGTGGTCATGCCCTCACGCTTGACCGAACCGCCTTTCACCATGCCGCCCATGCGGAACGCCTGGCCTGCGGGCGACTTGCCTGCCAGCACATCGGTGGGCGTCACATACAAGGCGATATTGCTGTTCAAGGCCCGCAAGACAAAAAAAGCGGCCACGCCTACGGCGGCCACACCGCCCAAAATCAGGGCGATCCGTTGATGACGAGGTTTCATGGGTAATTTTTTTCCAGGGAGTCAGCCAACCGCTCACGGCGCAACAAACGGCGCACTGCCGTCAGACGCTGCTTTACCAATAAAGGTTCCATCGCCAGCAGCAAAGCGCACGCGCCAAAGCTGCCCCACACATAAAGGGCGTAACCGCCCATGGCGAAAAATTCGCCGATACTATTCCAGTGCATGTTTTACCCATTCGGAATGGCGCTCGCGCTCCAGCATGATGGCGCGCAAGCGCAGCAAAGAAACCGCAATCGAATACATCCAGAACGCCAAGGCCATGAGCAGCATGCCCAAGAGCATGGTCTGCGCCATCGACGGCGCACGCGTCAAGTTGATGCTTGAACCCTGGTGCAGCGTGTTCCACCATTTCACGGAAAAATAAATGATGGGCACATTGACCACGCCGATCAGCGCCAGGATCGCCCCGGCCTTGTCGGCGCGGCGCGGATCGTCAATCGCGGATTGCAACGCGATGAACCCGACGTACAGAAAAAACAGGATCAGTTCCGACGTCAGGCGCGCATCCCACACCCACCATGTGCCCCACATCGGTTTGCCCCAAAATGCGCCGGTAATGAGGCTTAACGCCGCCATCAACGCACCCGTGGGCGCCAAGGCCTGCGCCATCATGCTCGATAGCCGCGTATTGAGCGCCAAACCCAGCCCCGCCCAAAACGCCATGGCCAGATAAATCACCATCGACATCCAGGAGGCAGGCACATGCACAAAGATGATGCGATAGCCCTCGCCCTGCTGGGCGTCCGTGGGCGCAACAAAAAACGACACCCACAAACCCGCCGCGCCAAACAGCAGCGCCAAAATCCAGAACAGCGGAATCATGCGCCCGGCCAGCGGATAAAAACTTTGCGGGCTGGCATAGCGAAACCAGTTAATGAGATTCATAGTCTTTTCAAAAAAGTCGGCTCTGGCAGGACGGCGGGAAACACCTCAGCCAATCGCAAATAGCCGCCCATCATTCCAGCGCAATCCTTAACGCCGCCGTGGTTGCCCAAGGCGCAAAAAAAACCGCCAGCGCCAATAAAGCCGCCAGCAGCGATAGATGTCCCTCCGCACCCAGGCCCGCGCTTTCTGCCGCCACTGCGCCCGCGCCAAAAATCAGCGTCGGAATATACAAAGGCAACACCAGCACCGCCAGCAACACCCCGCCACCGCGCACCCCCAAGGTGAGCGCAGCGCCCATCGCACCAATAAGCGAGAGCAACGGCGTGCCGAGCAACAAGGAAAAACTCAACATGCCCAAACTGGCCGCATCCAGGCCAAACTGCAAACCCAGCACGGGCGCCAGAATCACCAGCGGCAAACCGCACAGCAGCCAATGGGCAAGCATTTTACCGGCAATCAAGAGCGCCAAGGGCGACGGCGAGAGCGCCATCTGCTCTAGCGTGCCATCCAGATAATCCGCATGAAACAAGCGCGGCAGCCCCAATAGCGTGGCCAACAAAGCCGCCACCCACAGCACGCCGGGGGCGATTTTTTTCAGCAGCGCAGGCTCAGGCCCAATGCCTAATGGGAACAGGCTCACCACCATCACAAAAAAGAATATCGCCGTGAGCACATCCGCACGGCGGCGCAACGCCAGCAGCACATCCCGCCGCGCAGCAGCCATGAGCGCATTCATAAAGCCAGCACCCGGCCGCCCGGCAAAGGCAAGGGCTGATGGCTCGTGAGCACGGCCACCCCCCCCGCGGCCAAATGCTCATTGAGCAATGCGCCCAGCAATTGCACCGCGCCACCATCTAGCGCATTGAACGCCTCATCCAGCACCCACACAGCCGCAGTGCGCGTGAGCAGGCGCGCTAGCAACACCCGCCGCTTTTGCCCCGCCGACAAGACCCGCACCGGCAAGGACTCCCGTCCGCGCAAACCCAGGCGCCGCAATGCCGCCAAGGCTTTAAGCTGATCGAAGGCCAAGCCGTCAATCGCCGCCGAAAAGCGCAAGTTTTCCAGCGCATCCAGCTCGTCCTTCACCGCCGCATGGTGGCCCAGATACAGCAATTCACGCCGAAAACCAACCGTCTCGGGCGTGGTTTTCATCCCGCCCACCAGCGCCCCGCGCCAGCGGATCTCCCCCGCGTCGGCAGGCGATAAACCGACCAGCAAACGCAGCAAACTGGTTTTACCCGCCCCATTTTCACCCTGCACATGCAACCATTCGCCCGCAGCCAGCGAGAAAGAAACATCCGCGAACAGGCGGCGTTCGCCACGGGAACAGGCAAGATGGGCAGCGGTAAGCATGCGGCCATTCTACCGCTGCCCTATGCCGCTCGCTTTGCGGACGGTAGAATATAGCGCTTCATTGCCTCCACGAGGCATCTTTTATCGCCCTCTCTTTGGTTACTCCCCCATGCTTGTCGCATCCAATGTCACTATCCAGTTTGGCTCTAAGCCTTTGTTTGAAAACGTCTCCGTCAAATTCGGCGAAGGCAACCGCTATGGCTTGATCGGGGCGAACGGCTCCGGCAAAACCACCTTCATGAAAATTCTGGCCGGGGTTCTGGAGCCCTCGGCCGGGAATGTATCGATGGATCCGGGCGAGCGCATGGCCTACTTGAGGCAGGACCAGTTTGCTTACGAAGAAATGCGCGTGATCGACGTGGTGATGATGGGCCACGCGGAGATGTGGGCGTGCATGAGCGAGCGCGATGCGATTTATGCCAACCCGGAGGCCGACGACGCCGACTACATGCGCGCCGCCGAACTGGAAGGCAAATTTGCCGAATACGACGGCTACACGGCAGAGTCCCGCGCGGGCGAATTGCTGATGGGCGCTGGCATTCCGATCGAACAACACACGGGACCGATGAGCGAAGTGGCGCCGGGCTGGAAGCTGCGCGTGCTGCTCGTCCAAGCGCTGTTCGCCAATCCGGATATCTTGCTGCTCGATGAACCGACCAATAACCTCGACATCAACACCATCCGCTGGCTGGAAGACATCCTCAATCAGCGGGAAAGCACGATGATCATCATCTCGCATGACCGGCATTTCCTGAACCAGGTATGCACCCATATGGCCGACCTGGATTACGGCACGATCAAGGTGTATGGCGGCAATTATGATGATTTCATGGAAGCCTCGGCCGTCGCGCGGGAGCGCCAGGTGTCAGCCAACGCCAAGGCCAAAGAGCGCGTGGCGGACTTGCAGGATTTCGTGCGCCGCTTTTCGGCCAACAAGTCCAAGGCGCGGCAAGCGACCAGCCGCATGAAGCTGATCGAGAAAATCAGGCCCGAAGACATCAAACCCTCTTCCCGCCAGTATCCGTGGATACGCTTTGACTTTGATGAGAAGGAAAAACTGCATCGTCTGGCCTGCGAGGTCGAGAACCTGCGTTTTGGCTACGACCCCACGCAGCCCATCATCAAGTCGCTTTCAATGGCCATCGAAGCGGGCGATAAAGTGGCCATCATCGGCGAGAACGGCGTGGGTAAAACCACCCTGCTGCGCCTGTTGGCGGGGGAAAAACTGGGCGGCCTGATCCCCCAGGGCGGCCACATCAAATGGGCTGAAAAAGCCCGTCCCGGCGTGTTTTCCCAAGACCATGCGGCAGACTTTGCCAGCGACATGCCGCTCACCGAATGGATTACGCAATGGGTGCGCGAGGGCGGCTATGAAGGGGGCGACGTGGAAACCCTGATCCGCGGCACGCTGGGCCGCTTGTTATTTTCTGGCGACGATGCCAAAAAATCGGTGAATGTGATTTCCGGCGGGGAGCAAGGCCGCATGCTGTTTGGCAAGCTCATGCTGCTCAGGAACAACGTGTTGTTGATGGATGAGCCGACCAATCACCTCGATATGGAATCCATTGAGTCGCTCAATACCGCGCTGGATAAATTTACCGGCACGCTGATTTTCGTCTCGCACGACCGCGAGTTCGTCTCGTCGCTCGCCACGCGCATCATCGAGATCAAGACGGATAGAAGCATCGTCGATTACCGCGGCACCTACGAGGAATACCTCGCCAGCCAAGGGGTGAACTAAGCGCGGCTAATCACGCAAACTGATCTGCGCCCAGCCGCGCGCAGCGGCAGTGGCTTTGAGCGTGTCATCGGCATCGACCGCCACGGGGTGCGTGACCTTTTCCAGGAGAGGCAGGTCATTATGCGAGTCGCTGTAAAACCAGGACTCGCCAAAGCTGCCCCACCACAGGCCAAGCGACTCAAGCCAGGCCTCCACGCGGGCCACTTTGCCCTCGCGAAAGGAGGGCAGGCCACGCGGCTGGCCGGAAAACACACCGGCTGCTTGCGCAGGAACGGTGGCAATCAAATGCGGAATGCCTAACTCGCGGCAGATGGGGCCGGTGACAAAGCTATTGGTCGCCGTCACGATCGCCAGCAAATCGCCCTTGGCCGCATGCTGCGCCACGCGCTCCCGGGCAGCGGCGGTGATGATGGGGCGGATGCGCATGGTCATGAATTCGGCATGCCAGGCATCCAGTTCCGCACGGCTGTGGCGTGCGAGCGGTGCGAGCTGAAAGTCCAGGAATTCGTGAATATCCAATGTTCCTTCTTTGTATTGCTGAAAAAACGTGTCATTCATGGCGGCGTGCAACTCGGCATCGAGGACGCCTTTGGCGATTAAAAACTGCGCCCATTCAAAATCGGAGTCGCCCGCGAGCAGCGTGTTATCCAGATCAAACAAGGCGAGGTTCAAAGGGGTGGCAAGGGCGTTCATAGGCAGGCCGGTCAATAAGTTAAAGTAGTTTGCATGATTTCACGCACGAGTGGCACGGTAAGCGCGCGATGCTGTTCGAGCGAGATACGGTCCAGGTTGTCCAGCATGTGCATGAGCGAGGATAAATCACGCCGGCCATGCCGCAAGACATACTGCACGACGGCAGGCTCCATGACCATGCCACGCACCTGGGCATGTTGCACAAGGGCGGCGGCTTTTTCTTCGTCGCTTAACTGCTGCACTTCGTAAATCAGCATCTGGCCGATGCGCGTGCGCAAATCCTCGCGCAAATGAAGTTGCAAGGGCGGCGCAGTACCGGACAGCAACAGCGCCAGGCCTAAATAACGCGCGGCGTTGTAGGTCTGAAACAAGGCGCGCTGGCCCGTCCCGTCCAACGCCTGAATGTCGTCGATAACCAGCAGGCTGCCACTGGCCGCCGTCATGCCAGCGCCGACTTTTTCGGCATCCAAAAACACGATGGGGCGCGACGCGCTCGCGGCGTGCGCGGTGGCCTTCAACAAATGGCTTTTGCCACAACCGGATGGCCCCCAGAGGTACACCGCATCAAAATGATGCTGATCGGTCAAGGTGTGCAGCCGCGCCAGGAGTTCGGCATTGCTGCCCGCGATAAAACGCTCCAGCGTCGGCAATGGCTCTAGCTGCAAATCCAGCAAAAGCTGTTGCTGGGGGCGGACGGGGATACCGGCACTGGCCGTCGCAGCAGGCGGCGAGCTGGCCGGCAAACCTGTTGTCATGTCACGCAAAGTGCTCATGCCGTGTACTGGTAAAACCGGCTGGCCAGATAAGCCGCACGCACTTCGCGCCAGGCCACGGCGAGGATGGCGGACAAGGGCAAGGCCAGCAGGACGCCAAAAAAACCAAACAGCTGACCGAACGCCAGGAGGCCGAAAATCACTGCCAAGGGATGTAAACCGATGCGCTCGCCGACCAGATAAGGCGTGAGCAAAAAGCTTTCCAGCAACTGGCCGATGCCGTAAATGGCCAGCACGGCAACAACCGGTTGCAGGCCGGAAAACTGGATCACGGCCACCAGCAACGCCAAGCCAAAGCCGGTCGCAAAACCCAGGTAGGGAATGAACACCAGCAAGCCGGTAACCACACCAATGGAGAGTGCCGATGGAATGCCGGCCAACCACAGCGCCGTGCTGTAATACACGGCCAGAACCAGGATCACCAGCATTTGTCCGCGCAAATATTGGGCGAGCACGGCATCAATGTCGCCAGCTAACGCGGTGCACTTTTGTTGCCAGCGGCGCGGCACGTAAGACGCCCAGCGCGCAACAATGCCATACCAATCCAGCAACAGATAAAACATCACGACAGGCACGAGCAGTGAGGACATCACCGCACCAAAAAATACAATGCCACCTTCTTTGGCAGACGTGAAGGCCTGGCCGAGCAACGGCTGGATTGCATCCCAATTCCCTGACAAAAGCCGATTGGCATGCGACATATCCAAGCGCACTGAAAAACCCAAGCGCGCCGACACCCAAGGCAGCAAACGCTGGTTAATCTGCTCAATCGCGGCGGGCACACGGGCAGTCAGCCGGCCGAGTTCATCCACCAGCAAGGGCAAAACAATCAGCGCCAGCCCGGTAACCAGCAGCCCCATGCCTGCCATGACCAGCACCACAGCGGCCGGGCGGGGCAATCCTTGATGGGTTAACCGATCCACCAAGGGATTCGCGACATACGCCAAAATGCCCGCCAGCACGAAGGGCGTCAATATCGGGGAGAGCAGATACAACAAGATCAGCAGCGCAAGAATTGCGCCGCCCCACAGCAACATCGACAGACGGTTGGCTTGCGTAGAAGTCATTTCCGGTAGAATTTGCGCATTCGCATGATTTTAGTTCAGCGCACGATTATCGCGCATCCGCCGCCGCTACGCCGCCCCATTCTTCTATTCCAAGGAAAGCACTCTTGACCTCCCCTGCCCCCGCCAATCATTCCTCCCTGACCTACCGCGACGCTGGCGTCGATATCGACGCGGGTGACGCGCTGGTCGAACGCATCAAGCCCGCCGCCAAACGCACCATGCGGCCTGAAGTGCTGGCGGGCATTGGCGGCTTTGGCGCGCTGTTTGAAATCTCCAAAAAATACCGCGAACCGGTGCTGGTATCCGGCACCGATGGCGTGGGCACCAAGCTCAAGCTGGCGTTTCAATGGCAGCGGCATGACACCGTCGGGCAAGACCTGGTGGCCATGAGCGTGAATGACATCCTGGTGCAGGGCGCCGAACCCCTGTTCTTCCTCGACTACTTTGCCTGCGGCCAGCTGGATGTGAATACGGCGGCCACGGTGGTGGAAGGCATTGCCAAGGGTTGCGAGCTGGCCGGTTGCGCCTTGATCGGCGGCGAGACGGCCGAGATGCCCAGCATGTATCCCGATGGCGAATACGATCTCGCCGGCTTTGCCGTGGGCGCGGTGGAAAAATCACAGATCATTGACGGCAAAAAAATTCAGCCGGGCGACGTGGTGCTGGGCCTGGCCGCTTCCGGCGCGCATTCCAACGGCTACTCCCTGATCCGCAAAATCATCGAGCGCGCAAACCCTGACCTCCAAATGGACATGGGCGGCGTGCCCCTCATGGATGCCGTGATGGCCCCCACGCGTATTTACGTCAAACCTTTGCTCGGCCTGTTGCAAACGCTCGGCGGGCAAGGCGTGAAGGGCATGGCGCACATCACCGGCGGCGGCCTCACAGAAAACATTCCGCGCGTGTTGCCAGACATGGTTACGGCCATCATTGACCCAAAAGCCTGGCCGCAACCCGCCTTGTTCAAATGGCTGCAAAAAGAAGGCCAGGTGGCGGACGCCGAAATGCACCGCGTGTTTAACTGCGGCATAGGCATGGTGGTGATTGTGGCTGAAGCGGATGCCGGTGAAGCGATGCAGTATCTGGCCACGGCAGGCGAAAAGGTGTTTGCGATCGGCCGCATTGAGGCGCGCCAAGCAAATCAAGCGCAAACCATCGTCATTTAACCAGTAAACCCTGCACGCAAAAAATGCCGCTGGCGGACAACTGCCAGCGGCATTTTTATTATTGCCTTTGCGCCGCTTTCAAAACGATCAGCCTGGAAACCTCCGTTGCGTGCATCCGGGCGGAGGGCTGGCGCAAAGCGCCGCCGCAGGCTCATGCAGCCGCACGGACGTGCCAGCGGATGTAGCGCGAAATCACCCGACCGCTGGGGGAAGCAACTGAGGGAAGCAAACGAGCCGCCACCGACACCCCTAAGCCAAGCACTAGGCCAGGCACACACGAAACATCAAATCAGAAAATCGACGGTTACCGCGCCAAACCCAGCCTTGCACACAGATGCGAACTCATCTCCTGCAAAGGCAAAACGACATCAGCAGCCTCAATGGCTACCGCCTCACGCGGCATGCCCCAGACGACCGATGACGCTTGATCCTGAGCAATCGTCCAGGCGCCCGCCTGATGCATCGCCAACAAACCGGCCGCGCCATCCTTGCCCATCCCCGTCAGCAACACCCCAAGAGCCCGCGCGCCGCAAGCATGCGCAGCGGAATGGAACAAGACATCGACTGACGGCGTGTAAAGGCTCCCGGAAGCATGCGCGGTCAGCTCAAGCATCCAACCGGAAGGGGCGGCCCTCACGCCCAAATTGGCATGTCCAGGCGCCAGGTAGGCATGCCCTGCCTGTAAAGCCTCACCACCGACAGCTTCGCGCACATCAAGCGCCGTTACCCGTGACAAGCTGGCAGCAAAGCGGGTAATGAAACTGCCTTGCATATGCTGGGCAATCACAATCGGCGGACAAGTTGCGGGCAAGCCGCGCAACACTTCCCGTATCGCGTCCGGCCCCCCGGTTGAAGCCCCTATCGCGATGAGTCCCGGCGCAGGAAAAGTCGGTTCTGGCAGGACGGCGCCAAACGCACGCCGGCCCGGGATTGCCGCCTGCCGCATCATCCTGGAAACCTCCGCTTCCCCCTTCCAATGCCGTTAACCTGCTGATGCATAATGAGCCTTTCCTCTTTTTTCCTCTTTTGCGGCCCCACCTGGCGGGTGATTCCGCGACGTATCCGCTGGCACGTCCAACGGAAGTTCCAGCATCATTTCACGCCACAAGGCGCATACACGGTGCGTCCCAGAGGACTGAACAAATCCGCGGCATGGGTAAAAATCTCCGAATGTCCGGCATATAGCCGACCTTCCCGCCCCAGCAATGGCTGAAATTTTTTCAAGATGGCATATTGCGTCTGCCGGTCAAAATAAATCATCACATTGCGACAGAAAATCGCCTCCACTTGCTCACCCAATAAGCCATTGACTGGCCAGCGCCCATCGAGCAAATTGATCCGCGCAAAACGGACTAAGGCCTTGAGCTCAGGACGCACGCCCAC
Organism: Rhodocyclaceae bacterium UBA5602; assembly: GCA_002424865.1. Classification (GTDB taxonomy): domain Bacteria; phylum Pseudomonadota; class Gammaproteobacteria; order Burkholderiales; family Rhodocyclaceae; genus Rugosibacter. The sequence continues at coordinate 44,624 of DILC01000084.1, forward strand.
GGTCTGGCGAGTAGCGTCAGAGACAAAAAACTTTGCCAGGCGTGGCGGCGACAGCGCCACACGGTCCGCCGCATACACCCCGTCAGCGGCCACTTTTAGCGCATGCGAGTCAATGTCGCTGGCCAGGATGGTCACTGGTGGCGTCAAGCTGTCAAAGGCCTCGCAGGCGGTAACCGCCAGCGACCAGACCTCTTCACCCGTAGAAGAAGCGGCGCACCAGATGCGCAACGACGCCTGCGGCGAGCTCTGGCGGGCCTGGCGCAACTGCTCGGTTAGCAGCGTGAAGTGATGCGGCTCGCGGAAGAAAGCAGTGTGGTTGGTGGTCAGCGCGTTGATGAATAAATCACGCTCTGCGGCATCACCCGCATCAATCGCATCGAGGTAGGCCTGAAAACTTGGCACGCCTTTGGCGCGCACGCGCCGCACCAGGCGGCCATAAGCAAAATCCAGCTTGCCAGCGGCCAGGACGATCCCCGCCAGGCGGTAAATCGACCGTTGAATACGCGCAAAGTCATCTGCAGAAAAAGCGAATTCGTAATAGGGCATGGCAAAACCACTCATCAGGGAATAAACAGAATAAAATAAAAAGGTTGCAAATGAAATGAAAACAAGATGGTCTGGCCGGACCGGTTGATTGACATCAACCAATCATCCCGCCATAGGAAGAAACCATCCCTGCGCCAACCCGCCATCAGGAAATAACTACCCGCCTGCCCGCAGCCGAAACCATGCGGCGCGCTGACACACACTTATGTGTCGCCTCGCCGCTGGCCATGCGGTTTTATATTGCACCACATCGAAGAAAGCACCGAACATGCGCAACAATCAGCCCATAACGCAAAACCAATACACATTGCCTGCAGGTGTTGCGCTCCTGTCGCACACTGATGCCAGAGGGCATATCACCGCAGCAAATGACGCCTTTGTTGCGGCATCCGGCTATGCCCGTGAGGAATTGATTGGCCAGCCGCACAATATCATCCGTCATCCGGATATGCCGCCTGAAGCCTTTCGCGACCTGTGGGACACGCTCAAAAGCGGCCGTCCGTGGGCTGGCCTGGTCAAGAACCGACGCAAGAATGGCGACTATTACTGGGTACGGGCGGCCGCCTCGCCCACGCCGAATGGCGGCTTCATGTCGGTACGGACCCCGCCTGGCATGGAAGAAATACGCGCTGCGGAGGCGCTTTATGCCGCCATGCGCAATAACGGCAACATCAGTTTGCACGCAGGCCAGGTTCGCCAGCGCGGCCTACTCGCCACGCTCAAGCACGCCATGAGGCATGTCACGCTCTCGCAACGGCTCTGGGCCTGGGCAGCCTTTGCCACGCTGTTGTTTTATACCGCCATGGGACTTGGCTGGTATGGACTGAAATCGGCCCGCGACAGCCTGAACACCGTCTATGCCAACCGCATGATTCCCCTCGAACAGCTGGACATTGTCCGCGGCAAGCTCAACGCCAACCGCGCTGAAATACTGCTGGCCATGCAGCACAATCCGGCGGATCCGTCTTCTGCACTGCATGACCACCCAACCAGCCGCCACCTCGAGACAGTTGCCGCCAACGCCGCAGAAATCGACAAGCAATGGCAAGCCTATGCCGCCACTTATCTCACCGAGGACGAGAAAAAACTGGTCGCCGCCTTTGCCGCCAAGCGCGATGCCTGGCTCGCCAGGCTGACCGCAACCCGCACGGCACTTGCCGCCGACAATTTCAGCCCGCAAGTCGCCACCGAGTTTCTTGCGGCCAGCCAG
>DILC01000071.1 GCA_002424865.1 Rhodocyclaceae bacterium UBA5602
GTTCGGGATATTTGCCGAAAAAGTGTTTCCTCACATAGGCGCCATCCTTGGCCTTGAAGGTCTGGTAGTCGCCATCCACGCACTCCATCATGCGCTGATGCAAGAGGCCGGTTTTATCCTGCGCCAGGAGCGCATCCCAATAGCCGCCCCACACCACCTTGATGACATTCCAGCCTGAACCTCGAAAATCGGATTCGAGTTCCTGGATGATCTTGCCATTGCCGCGCACCGGGCCGTCCAGGCGCTGCAAATTGCAGTTGATGACGAAAATCAGGTTATCCAGCCGCTCGCGGCCAGCCACGCCAATGGCGCCCATGGATTCCGGTTCGTCCATTTCGCCATCGCCCATGAAGGCCCACACCTTGCGCCCGGCAGTGTCCGCCAGATTGCGGTCCTGCATGTATTTCATGAAACGTGCGTGATAAATCGCCTGCAAGGGACCAAGGCCCATGGACACGGTGGGGAATTGCCAGAAGTCGGGCATAAGCCATGGGTGCGGATAGCTTGGCAAGCCCTTGCCGTCGACTTCGCGGCGGAAGTTGTCCATTTGCTCCTCACTGATGCGATTGAGCAAAAAAGCGCGCGAATAAATGCCGGGGGAAGAATGTCCCTGAATCATTACCAGATCACCGCCCTTGGTCTCCGTGGGCGAACGCCAGAAGTGATTAAAGCCAACGTCATACAAGGTGGCGGCCGAAGCGTAGCTGGCAATGTGGCCGCCCAGACCGGAATCATTGCGGTTGGCACGCAGCACCATGATCATTGCATTCCAGCGTGCATAGGCGCGCACGGTGTGTTCGAGTTCCGGGTCGCCCGGCATGCGTGGCTGCTGTGCGACGGGGATGGTGTTGATGTAATCGGTGTTGGCGCTGTAAGGGATGTTGATGCCGGCGCGGTGGCCATTGCTGATCAACTGTTCCAATAAGAAGTGTGCGCGTTCAGAACCTACTTTTTCAATCACTGCGCTGAGTGCATCGAGCCACTCCTTGGTTTCCTGCGGGTCAGCGTCGATGGCATTCAGAGAGCGTGTGGTCGATGGCAGTGTGGCAGACATACGTTTCCTCGGTTTCCTCGTGAGAATAATTGGATTTTGCGGCCGGTCGCCACAAAACTTGGTCATAGCGCCCCGAGCCGGTAGGCACCGTTGCGCTGTTGGATTGCATTGGCCATTCTAAAACACTCTGTGCTGTCCTGGCTCTGGTGTGTCTTATAGCTGACTTGCTGGAAAAGGCGCCAATTCAGGGGCGTGGCGGTGATTCTGGCTGATGCCGGATTTCGCGGTTTGAGTCCGTATCTGGATATCTGGTTTGCGTTGGTCAAAGCACAGGGTTGGGGCTGGAGGGGCGTATCCGCAATCTCGAGTTGGTCTGCCGCGTTACGGATGGTCAGCATAGGGCTGCTGACCAGAATAGCCCGCGCTGGTTTCCCGCCAAGACACTCTACGTTGGCGCGCAGGCCACGACGTTGCGCCAGCGGCAAGAAACACGGCAATAGCCAATCGAAGAAACTGGCCGCGGCTGCCCGAAGCCTTGTTGCTGATCGGCCATATCGCCGGCCTCGCCAATGCGCGGAAATATCCGTGCTGACCCTCGCGACAAGAGTGATTGCGGGCGCCACCTTGATGCGGAGAATTGATGATCCGATGGCACACATCCATCGACTACGATTACAGGCCATGACAGTGATCAATCCATTCCCTGTACCTTCTTGATTCGTGGGGAAACCTCAGAGCCTGATCCCTTTTATTTGTATTTGCAGGTGCCCGATTCATCGGGTGATTGGGGTATTTTCAGGTGCGTTGCATTGCATCATCCAAGCATGATCTGGCATCATGCTAGGCGTTTTGCCCTCCAAACCCTGATGGAAACCGCAGACCATGACTGAAGCGAAGAGCAGTAACGTTGTTTGGCACCAAGCGACCATCAAGCGCATCGACCGCCAGCGGCAGAACGGCCACGGCAGCGCCGTGCTGTGGTTCACCGGTTTATCCGGGGCGGGCAAGTCCACGCTGGCCCATGCGGTCGAGGCGCGCCTGCATCAACTGGGCTGCCGCACTTATGTGCTCGATGGCGACAACGTGCGCCACGGCCTGTGCGGCGACCTGGGTTTTTCGGCGGCGGACAGGACAGAGAACATCCGCCGCATCGGCGAGATGGCCAAGCTGATGATTGATGCCGGCCTGTTCGCCCTGACGGCTTTCATCTCGCCCTTCCGCGCCGACCGTGAACGCGTGCGCGGCATGATGCTGCCCGGCGAGTTCATTGAAATCTACTGCCAGTGCGGCGTCGAGGTTTGTGAGACACGTGATGTCAAAGGGCTTTACAAGCGCGCCCGGTCAGGCGAGGTGAAGGATTTCACTGGCATTTCATCGCCTTACGAAGCGCCAACGAAGCCAGAGATTGTGGTGGATACCGCAACCCGGCCACTGGAGGATTGTGCCAATCAGGTGCTGGATTATTTGCGGCAGGGCAGCCTGTTGCCGCAGGGACGGTGACCATGGACTGGATGCTGGTCGCGGCAGGCGCGGGTACCGGCCTGCTGGTGGGGCTGGCCGGGGTCGGCGGTGGTGCGCTGATGACGCCGCTATTGCTGCTGGTGTTCGGGGTCGCGCCGATGGCTGCGGTGGGGACGGACTTGTGGTTTGCGGCCATCACCAAGCTGTTTGCGACCCGGGTGCACCACAACCACGGCTTGATCGATTGGCCGGTGGTGCGCCGTTTGTGGCTGGGCAGCATCACGGCGGCGGCGTTAACGCTGGTATGGATGAAACTGCACCCGGTCGATGAGACTGCCGTGGCTTTGCTCAAGACAGCAATTGCCGTAGCGGTGATGGTGACGGCGGTAGGCATGCTGTTGCAGAAATCCCTGCATGCGTTGGGGCGTAAGTTGCGTACGGCGGATAGCGCGCATTTCAAGGCAATGCAAGTGCCACTGACCGTGCTGGCTGGCGCGGTGCTGGGGGTGCTGGTGACGCTGACTTCGGTGGGGGCAGGTGCGCTGGGCGCAGTGTTTCTGGCGTATCTCTATCCGTTGCGGCTGACGCCGCCACGCTTGATCGCGACGGACATCGTGCATGCCATTCCGCTGGCCTTGTTTGCCGGTAGTGGACATCTGTTGATTGGCAATGTGGATTTTGGTTTGCTCGGCAACCTGCTGCTCGGCTCCATTCCGGCGGTGGTCGTCGGCGCGATGTTGTCGGCACGGCTGCCCCATGCCTTGCTGCGCGGTGTGCTGGCGGTGGTGTTGTTGGCGATTGGGTTGAAGCTGTGGTGGACAGTGTCCACATGAAGATTACGCAGGAATAGCTCGCGTTGCTCTGCCAGACTCGCAGGTGCCCGAGTCATCGGGCGATTGACGCGGATGTCAAGGGCACCGCCGGTGGTTTGCCGCGCGTGCATCGCGCGATGGAATTCAAAGAGGGTCATGGGCAGCGAAGCGGGTTTGGCCTGCAAGCCTGCACTGTCTCTCCAGAAACGGAGTCACCAGTGCCCGGTTTCCGCACAGGCTGTCCGTGTGCTTTCCGCGCCGTAGAACCCGCCAGAGTCGGTCTATTTGGGGTGGTGATTGGTACCGAAAAGGCCTAGCGAGCAGAAAGTGTAGTCCCTTGGCGCTCGTCGGCATGTGCGGTTTAATCATCCTCGATGATGTCTTCGAGGATGGCCTGACGACGGATATTGCCGTGGGTGAGCGTGATCGTGGCGTTCTTGTGCTGCGCTTTGACTGCACGCCAGCCGCTCCCCGCCCAAGGGCGCGCTTCAGGCTGGAGCGCGATGGGCACAACGTAGTCACACGCCAGACCAGCCTGAACCCGTGGGCTACCGAAGTCATCAGGTAGGCTGCAACAACATGAATTAAAAGGGGCTGACCCTGAGGTTTCAAACCAGGTATCCAGACACGGATTCAAACTGCGAAATCCGGCATCGGTCAGAATCACCGGTGCGCTCATCGGTTCGGCAGGACGCAGGCCAGCCGTTGCAGAAAGTGCCGATGAACCGCATAGGCCGCCAAATGCCGTTGCGCAACCAGTGCCAATTCATGTCTGCCGACTGGCTGGGCCAGTCCACGACGATGAGGGGTGGGTTTGCCCGGTGAGCGCGGCACTGCTCAGCTCAACGGGCCTTTGCCAGCGCGTGGCATGCCTATAGCCTTTACAATCGGCGATGACTCGCGACACAATCGTGGTCGTTGGCATGGTCCCGGTCTCCTTGAAGGTTTGGCCGCCGGCAAGGATAAAGCCCTTCGCGATGCGAATACCTTGGCAGCAGCACCTAACGCAGGCCTTTTACGCAAGCATCCTGCGCTAATTCACTGAGGTGGAAGTATTATTTTTGGGGAAGCCGCAGGGGCTGATCCATTTTCCTGCTTTTGAAATAATAGTTTCTCGCGATACAGGAATATGTCTTCATTGAATCGAATCACGACTGAATACAGCGAGCTAGAAGACCGAATTCAACTGCGGGGTGAGGCGGAATCCAAGCAGACGGTTGTGCTTTGGCTAACCCAGCGCTTGCTGAGCCGACTGTTGCCGTATCTGTTTGCCTGGCTGGAAAACAGGACTGGACAAAGGGGGGGCTGGTCGGACTGCAGCAGGCGTTTGTCCAGCAGGCTGCCATGGCGGAGATGATGGCTCAAGCGCCAGTTGCCTGTGAGTCGGGCCGCTATGCCTGGCTGGTGCACGAGGTGGATGTTGTGCGTGGTAACCAGACGATTAGCCTGACTTTTAAAACCACTGATGGCGTCGGCCGGAATAATTTTTTCACGCTGGCACTGCAGGCGAACTCTTTGCGCCAGTGGCTTAACATTCTTCATGGCCAGTGCAGAAAAGCGGAATGGACCATGCCCGTATGGCCGGACTGGATGGCGAGCACCCAAGCTGCTATACCAATGTCATTGCTTGGCATGTTGCACTGAGCGGCGCGCACCAAGGTATAACCAAGGCATAAAAGTCGGCGCTGGCAATACGGCGTTGGTTGCCCTGTCTGGGCCGCATGGCGCGGTAAACTGAGCTTCAAGGCTGTATTTTGCAAGGGCGATCGCATTGCGTCAGCCGATGCGACGGGCGTTCATGCCGAAAAAAACTTTAAAGCTGATATTCTTTTGCCAACCAAATTCACAATGCCAGATCGCACCTAACGCTCATGGTAAACAAATACCACCCGCTGATGATGAAACATGCGAAAAGCAGCCTAAAGTCCCGCCCATCCCATCCCATCCCATCCCATCCCATCCGCGAGGCGAGACACGGCTGGTTGTGCAAAGCAGGCGCCTGCGTCGCGAATTCCCTCCCCGCCCCCTCGCGGGGAGGTTGCCATCTGGCTCGCTGCGCGAGAGGAGTGACCCGGCGCCCAATGGCGTTGTTTTACGTTAAACAGCAGGGGGCTGGGGGTGCAAATGATTATTGCAAACCCGACGCATTCCCCCCGCTAAGAAATTATTTGCAAG
>DILC01000036.1 GCA_002424865.1 Rhodocyclaceae bacterium UBA5602
GCCCCCTCGCGGGGAGGCGAACCCGGCCTGCCCATCCGTCCACCGCAGGAAGGCTTCTGTCCGGCCCACTGCGCTCGGTGATTGCGCAGCGCACTTGCCAGGACTTTCACGTTAATTTCACCGGGGAGCCGTGTCCGTGCCTGTTGCGCCCATGCCGCCTGCCTCGATTGCCCCTGCAACTGCCTCGGCAAACGCCCCTGCCGGGTCGGAGTTTGACCTGATTCGCCAGTTCTTCGTCCGCCCCACCCGGCACACCACCCTAGGGATTGGTGACGATGGCGCCTTGATTACGCCCACGCCGGGCCAGGAACTGGTTGTCTCCACCGATCTGCTGGTTGAAGGCACGCATTTTTTTAAAGATGCTGACCCGTTTGACATCGGCTGGAAAGCACTCGCCGTGAACGTCTCCGACATGGCCGCGATGGGTGCCACACCGCGCTGGGCAACCCTTGCCGCCGTGTTGCCAGCGCCGACTTTTTCCTGGCTGGACGCTTTTTCGCGCGGTTTTTTTGCCTGCGCCAATGCCTTCAATGTGGACCTCATCGGTGGCGACACCACCCGCGGGCCACGCGCTTTTTGCGTCACCATCCTGGGCGAAGTGCCTGCCGGCCAAGCGCTGCGCCGCGATGGCGCCAAACTGGGCGATATGATCTGGGTATCCGGCACGCCCGGCCGCGCGGCTTTGGGCTTGGCGCACCTGCAAGGCCGTACAGCAGCAATCCAGCCGCCGCTTGATACCGGCCAACTGGAACAATGCCTGACCTCCCTGCACCGCCCGCAACCGCGCGTGGCCCTGGGGCTCGCACTGCGCGGTTTGGCCAGTGCCGCGATTGATGTCTCCGACGGGCTGCTGGCTGACCTTGGCCATATCCTGGCCGCCTCCGCTGGCACCGCAGAGTTGCAGATTCCGCATTTACCCCCTGAAGGCTTAGCGCGCGATAGCTACCTCGCCGGAGGCGACGATTACGAGCTGATCTTTACCGCCCCGGCTGAGCACAGCAAAAAAATCGCTGCGCTCTCCACAGCGCTCAATTTACCCCTTACCTGCATTGGCAAGATCACCGCACGGTCAACTGCAAACGAAAACGCAAAAGATGACAGCCTCGGCAAGCTGCCAGAAAATGCCTTGGTGATTTTGGATGCGGCAGGCCAGATCATCACGCCAACACGCCGCGGCTTTGACCATTTCGAGTAAGTACCCATGCGCCTGCCCGCCCCGCCCGTTAAATTCTTGTTCCAGCATCCGGCACACCTGATTGCCTGCGGCTTTGGCAGCGGCCTTTCCCCTTTAGCGCCCGGCACGGCCGGCACTCTCTTTGCCTGGGCAAGCTATGCCTGGCTGCGCGGCCAATTACCGGACGATCTGGCTTTTGGGCTGTTTCTTTTATTGGCGGGCATTTTGGGCGTGAGCGCCTGTCAAATCGCCGGACGCAATCTCGGCGTGACGGACCACGGCGCCATTGTGTGGGATGAAATCGTGCCTTTCTGGTTCGTCCTGTTCCTGGCGCCTGCCGGTTTTGGGTGGCAAGTGGCCGCTTTCGCGCTGTTTCGCTTTTACGACATCACCAAACCCCAACCCGCGCGGTTTTTTGATCTGCGCGTTAAAAACGGCTTGGGCGTAATGATGGACGATGTCATTGCGGCCAGCTACGCCGTGTTCTCGTTGGCGCTGGCCAAAACGCTGCTTGATGCTATCGGCTACTAACACACATAGCGCCGATGAGCCGCCCCGAATCATGAAACCCATCCACTGTTGCAAACGAACCCGCCCCCGCCCATCCTTCCCCCGCGGCAAGGCTTCTGTCCGGCCCGCTGCGCCCAGTGGTGACACAGCGCACTTGCCAAGACTTTCACGTTAAACCCTGAGCCCCCATGGATGCCGACCTTGCCGCCTTATCGCTTGCCATTGGCACGGCTGCGCTAGGCGCTGCGGAACCAGTCCTCATTGCCACCGCAGAATCCTGCACCGGCGGATGGGTAGCGCAAGTAATCACTCACACTGCAGGCAGTTCCGCCTGGTTTGAGCGCGGCTTCATCACTTACGCCAACGCGGCCAAAACGGACATGCTGGGCGTCCCGGAAGCGACCTTGACCGCCCATGGCGCAGTCAGTGAAGCAACAGCCCAAGCCATGGCGCAAGGCGCTTTGCTGCATTCCCGTGCCACCCATAGCCTGGCCATTACCGGCATTGCCGGGCCCACGGGGGGCGTCGCCGACAAACCCGTGGGGACAGTGTGTTTTGCCTGGGCTTGCCGCCATGGATCAACTCATGAATTATCCTCGGCTAAATTACCGCGAACTGAAACAAGACACTTTACCGGCAACCGCGAAAGCATCCGCCGCCAGGCTGTCGTGCATGCCTTGACCACGCTGCTGGCACGCGTTAAGGAAGTGCCATAAAAACTGCATCACATGGGGCGGCAAAAACTATGCCATCCATGCCATAATCAAAATCATCTTCTAGGACGGAACTCATGGACGAAAATAAAAGCAAGGCACTACAAGCAGCGCTCGCGCAAATTGAAAAGCAGTTTGGCAAAGGCTCCATCATGAAAATGGGCGAGGGCAATGTCAGCGACGATATTCAAACCGTTTCCACAGGATCTCTCGGCCTGGACATTGCCCTAGGCATTGGCGGCTTGCCGCGCGGCCGCGTGGTGGAAATTTACGGACCGGAATCTTCCGGCAAAACCACGCTGTGTTTGCATGTCGTGGCTGAAATCCAAAAAGCCGGTGGCGTGGCCGCCTATATTGACGCAGAAAACGCGCTAGACCCGGGTTACGCCGCAAAATTGGGCGTGAATGTGCCGGACATGCTGATCTCGCAACCCGACACCGGCGAGCAAGGCCTGGAGATTGCAGACATGCTGGTGCGCTCAGGCGGCGTGGATTTGGTCGTGATCGACTCCGTTGCCGCACTCACCCCGCGCGCTGAAATTGAAGGCGAAATGGGCGACCAGCTCCCCGGCTTGCAGGCACGCTTGATGTCGCAAGCCTTGCGCAAACTCACCGCCAACATCAAGCGCACCAATACACTGGTGATTTTCATCAACCAGATCCGCATGAAAATCGGCGTGATGTTTGGCAGCCCCGAGACCACCACGGGCGGCAATGCGCTCAAGTTTTATGCTTCGGTGCGCATGGATATCCGCCGCACAGGTTCAATCAAAAAAGGCGATGAAGTCATCGGCAACGAGACCCGCGTCAAAGTGGTGAAAAACAAAGTCGCGCCGCCTTTCCGTGAAGCGCACTTCGACATCCTTTACGGGGAAGGCATTTCACGCGAAGGCGAGATTGTTGAGCTCGGCGTGGAACACAAGATCGTCGAAAAATCCGGTGCCTGGTACGCCTACAACGGCGAAAAAATCGGCCAGGGCAAAGACAATGCGCGTGATTTTTTACGCGAACGTCCGGCACTTGCCGCCGAAATTGAAAACAAGGTGCGTGCCGCCGTTGGCGTGGCCGGTTTACCGGTGCAAGCGCCTGAGTAATTTGCCTTGAATACCCTGCGCAGCCGCGCAATCAAATTGCTTGCCCGGCGCGAACATACGCGCGCCGAGCTGCTGGCCAAACTCGCGGCGCATGGCACACCAGAAGAAATTTCCGCCTTGGTCAATCAACTCGCCACCAGCAATTTACAGTCCGATGCCCGCTTTGCGGAAAGCTTCATCCGCGCCAAGGCAAGCCGCTCTGGCAGCTTGAAATTAAGGCACGGCATGCTGGGCAAAGGGCTGTCCAAAACGCTGGTCGATAGCCAGCTGGCCGCTGCCGATATGCCGGACGAATTAACGCGGGCGAAGGCGCTGTGGTTGCGGAAGTTTGCGGCAACGCCCGGCAGCGCAAAAGAATGGGCGCGGCAAGCGCGCTTTTTACAAAGCCGTGGTTTCTCAACGGACATTATTCGTCACATCCTTAAAGAACCCAGCAAAGAACCCGCAGAAGAAGAACCAACAGAATCCAGCGAAAGCGATGCCGCATGACCCCTGAACAAACGACTGAGCGCCTCACCAATGCCGGCCCGGATAGCAGCAATACTAGCCAAGGCGCCCATAACCAGGATCCCCATGACCGCGCCATGCTCTCGGCGCATAACCTGCGTAAAAAATATAAATCGCGCACCGTGGTGACTGATGTCTCGTTTGAAGTCGCCGCTGGCGAAGTCGTCGGCCTGCTCGGCCCCAATGGGGCAGGCAAAACCACGTGTTTTTACATGGTAGTGGGCTTGGTTGCCGCTGATGGCGGCGAGATCCGCATTGATAGCCAGGGCACGAATGAACATGCGCGCTTAACGCATATGCCCATGCACCAGCGCGCACGCTTAGGGCTTTCTTACTTGCCGCAAGAAAGTTCGGTGTTCAGAAAACTCACGGTGGCTGACAATATCCGCGCCGTGCTTGAATTGCAAAACCTATCCACAGAAGAAATCGCCGAACGGCTGGATGTGTTGCTCACTGATTTGCACATCACACATATCCGTGACAGCCTGGCCATCTCGCTCTCTGGCGGGGAGCGCCGGCGCGTGGAAATCGCCCGTGCGCTGGCCACCCGCCCCCGCTTTATTCTGCTCGATGAACCCTTTGCCGGCGTGGACCCGATTGCCGTCATTGATATCCAAAGCATCATTCGCTTTTTGAAGCACCGTGGCATCGGCGTTTTAATCACTGACCATAATGTCCGCGAAACCCTGGGCATTTGCGATCATGCCACCATCATCAATGAAGGCTCGGTGCTCGCCGCTGGACATCCGGACGAGATTGTCGATAATGAAAATGTGCGCCGCATTTATCTTGGCGAGCACTTCAGAATGTAATGAAACAATCACTTCAACTCAGAGTTTCTCAACATCTGGCGCTCACGCCCCAGTTGCAGCAAGCCATCCGCTTGCTGCAACTCTCCACGCTTGAACTGCATGCCGAAGTCGACCAGGCACTGCAGGAAAACCCGTTGTTGGAGCGCATTGACCCGGAACAAACCCACTACACCGCATCTTTAGAATTACCCACGCCGCCTTCTGCTACAACAGAAACAAGTGAAGTGCGCGATGAACCCGCCGAGATCAGCAGCGGGGAAGATGAAAGCTGGGGCACGGAGTACAGCGCCAGCACGCGCCCCAGAGACCCCAACGACGATGACGCGGACAGCGGCGAACTGCAAACCGCGAGCGTCAGCCTGCGGGAGCATCTCAATACGCAACTCATGATGACAGCGCTCCCCGATCGGGAACGGGCACTCACCGCTTTTCTGATTGAGTCGCTGGATGACGATGGCTACCTCACCCAATCGTTTGACGACCTGCTCGAGCTGTTATCGTCCGATGAGTCCGAACGCGAAACCTTGCGCGAAGAGCTAACCCTGGCACTGGTTCATGTGCAGGATTTTGACCCGCCCGGCATCGGTGCCCGAAACGTCAAAGAGTGCTTGACGTTGCAGCTGGACAACCTGCCCGCGTCGCCCGAAAAAGATCTGGCACTGGCGGTTGTTGAAAACCATCTAGAACATTTAGCGACACATGATTTTGCGAAAATCAAGAAAGCGCTGCGCTGCGCTGACGGGGACCTGCGCTGTGCGCAAGAGCTCATCTGCTCGCTTAACCCGCATCCTGGCTCACAATTTTCAGCGACGGACACGCGCTACGTCACGCCGGATGTCACGGTCAAAAAGGTCAGGAATCACTGGGTGGTCACACTGAACAATGAAGCCATGCCCAGGCTGCGCATCAACAAGCTATATGCCGACATCTTGCGCGGCAACGGCGAAGCCGCGAGCAACGCCGGGCTTGCCACCCAACTGCAAGAAGCGAAATGGCTGATTAAAAACATACAGCAGCGCTTTGATACAATTTTGCGCGTATCACAAGCCATTGTTGATCGCCAGCGGGCTTTTTTCGATCATGGCCCTGTTGCCATGCGTCCGCTGGTGTTGCGCGAAATCGCCGAAGCAGTTGAATTGCACGAATCCACCATTTCGCGCGTCACCACGCAAAAGTTTCTCGCCAGTCCGCGCGGGGTGTTCGAGCTGAAATACTTTTTTGGCAGCCACGTCGCCACAGATTCCGGTGGCGCGGCGTCAAGCACTGCAATACGGGCGCTGATCAAGCAATTAGTCAGTGCCGAGGACGGCAAAAAACCGCTCTCGGATGCCCGCATTGCAGATATCCTCGGCGAGCAAGGGATCGTTGTCGCACGCCGCACCGTCGCAAAATATCGCGAGTTGCTGCATATCCCGCCCGTCAACCTCAGAAAAACCCTCTGAGCAACCCTGCAAAAGGAAACGATATGAATCTTAACCTTACCGGCCTCCATATTGAAATCACACCTGCCCTGCGTGAGTATGTCACGTCAAAACTTGATCGGGTGGTCCGCCACTTTGATCACGTCATCAGTACGCACGGCATTCTTTCTGTCGACAAGCTCGAACAGAAAGCTGAGGTCACGCTGCACGTGAAAGGCAAAGACTTTTTTGCTGAGGCCTCGCATGAAGACCTGTATGCGGCAATTGATTTGCTGGCCGACAAGCTGGATCGGCAAATCGTCAAGCACAAGGAAAAAGTCACCTCGCATCAACGTGAAAAACAACTGGATGCAGATAACGTTTAACGGCATGAGCAGCCTCTGGGCTGTCCAGGCTGGCGAAACCAGCTGAGCGATATACTTCGCCTCCGGTTTTCACATTTGGCAGCCCGAATGGCAATCAAGGCCAGCATATAAAACTTCTGCGCTGCTTTTCCCCAAAACCATTTTCACGCACTTCGCCAGCAACTTTTAATGAATCGTATCGCTCACCTGTTATCGCCTGACTACGTCATTGCTTCACTTGACGCCAGCAGCAAAAAGCGTGTTTTTGAAGATGCGGGAATCCTTTTTGAAAACCAGCAAGGCATTGCCCGCAGCGTTGTGTTTGATGCGCTTTTTGCGCGCGAAAAGCTTGGCTCTACCGGTTTGGGGCAAGGCATTGCGATTCCCCATGGCCGCATCAAGGGACTAAAGAAACCCTTGGGCGCATTTTTTCGCTTGGCAACGCCCGTCCCTTTTGAAGCACCAGACGGACAAGCCGTTAGCCATATTTTTGTTCTGCTCGTGCCAGAAAATGCGAACGAGCAGCATTTGCAACTATTATCCGAACTCGCGCAATTATTTTCTGACCGCGCCTTTCGCGAACAACTCACCCTGGCGGCTGACGCGGCTGCCTTGTACCGCTTATTTGCCAATTGGAACGCCAACTAATCGTTTCGCAGCTGTTTGAACGCAACCGCGAAAGGTTGCAGCTCACCTGGGTGAGCGGCGCCCTCACGCGCGTCATTTCAGCGAAGGAAGAGTTTGTCGCCCCAGCCGATCTGGTCGGCCATCTGAACCTCATGCACCCTGGCCGCCTGCAAGTCATCGGGGCGCCAGAGCTTGCCTGGGCGGCACGCCAACCGCCAGAAAAAGTCCGGCGGCACATGCAAACAATCTACGATGCACAACCGCCCGTCTTGATCATTACCGATGGACTGGAAATCTCTGACCACATGCGGGAGGACTGTGAGCGCTCTGATACGCCATTGCTCAAAACGCCGCTACCAGCAGCCTATGTGATTGACACGCTACGCCACTTTGTCGCGCGCCAGTTGGCTGAAACCATTGCCTTGCACGGCGTACTCATGGATGTTCTCGGCATGGGCGTACTCATCACGGGCGATTCCGGCGCCGGTAAAAGCGAGCTGGCTTTGGAGCTCATTTCGCGTGGCCACGGCCTCGTTGCGGACGATGTGGTCGATGTATCACGCATTGGCCTGGATGTGCTCGAAGGTCGTTGCCCGGACCTGTTGCGCGACTTTCTTGAAGTGCGCGGTCTGGGCCTCATCAATATCCGCACCGTGTTTGGTGAAACCGCCTGCCGCCGCAAGATGCGGCTCAAGCTGATTGTCCATTTGCAAAGGCCGGCGCGTGGCGTACCGGAAGCGGCACGCCTGCCGCTGGATGCGCAAAATGAAACTATCCTGGGTGTGCCCGTACAGCGCGTCACCCTACCCATTGCGGCAGGACGGAATCTGGCAGTTCTGCTTGAAGCAGCGGTACGCGTAACCATTCTGGGATTGCGCGGAATCAATAGCATGCAGGAATTTCTGGATCGGCAAGAAAACGCGCTGGGTAATAAATAAATAGCGGCGCAACGAGTTAACACAGAACAACAAACCCCGGGGCAAAGGCCTGGGGATAGTAGAGGAGGTATCGGGCTGCGCTGGCCGGTTTTTTTGCGTGTGGCCTTCTAGTGCATTCGTTTACAACCGCAGTATCTTGTCTGCATCTTACTCAGGAGATTGTCATGACATGCAAATCAATTATTCTCTTGGCTTCTTTCGCCATTTCATCCCTTGTCTTTGCGCAAGCCACACCAGCGACTGGCAACTGCGAAGCGAAAGCGGTCAGTAAAACTGGCAAGCCGCTGCATGGCGCAGCCAAAACCGCCTTCATGAAAAATTGTTCCGGCATGCATGCAGCACCTGCCACTGAAGAAAAAGCCGCGCCAGCCAAAACGGCGCAACAGAACAAAATGGCCGACTGAAACAAGGAAGCCAAAGCTAAAACAGGGGACAGCCGTAAAGCCTTTATGAAAGACTGCTTGTCCAAATAAATCACCGCCAAGCATCTAAACATCTAGCGCACTAATGGATTTGACTTCAAGTCCTGCCATTAGCGCAGCAGTTTTTGAAAGTCACTTGCCACATTTTTTTGGCTGATCAACCCGGGTTTTTGCCAATCAGCACCAACAGCAACAAAGCACTACCGGCTAAATTAGCTTGCAACCCCGTCGCCATTGGCAGACCTATGCCCATCAAGTTTCAGTTTGAATTTTTCTGGATAAGGTTTACATGAAAGAAGTAAAACTGCCGATCCTCTCGGATATATTTTTCGAGCAAATCTACGCGGATGCGCCTGACCCTATCGTTCTCCTTGATAAGGAAACGAAGGTCCTTGTGCATGCTAACCAGGCTTTTTTAAAACTTCTTGGAATATCCAATCAAACAGAACTGAATAAGCTCACGGTTCTCGACATCGCGCCGCACAAGCAGCGTGATGGCGTCTTATCCGCAGACCGCGTGGCAGATGGCTTAAAGCAGCTGGATGAACACGGTTACGTGCGTATTGAGTTCACTTATCTTGATCGCCATGGCCAGTTATTTGATGCGGAAACCACGGCCAAGGTACTGGAGCACAATGGATATAAGCTCATTCATGCGCATTGGCGGGACATCGGCGAAAAACAAAAGCTATTGCTCAAGATTGAGGAAAATGAAACATCCTTTCAGCGCGTGTTTGACGAGGCAACCTCGCCAACCGTCATTATCACGGCTGGGGGAAACATCCTTGAAGTCAACAAAGCAACGCTCAAGATGTTCAAGTATGCCGAAAAATCAAGCATGATCGGCCGAACCCCTTTTGAGATGGCCGCGCCAATACAGCCCAATGGGCAAACCGCTGATGAGCTAGGCCATTACCTGCTTAACTTGGCCGCATGCCAGGGCGTCATCCATTTCGAATGGCATATGCAAGCATCTGATGGCAGCGTGGTGCCAACCGAAGTGACGCTTACACTGATTCATGGCTATAAATCCCAGCACGAGACAGTCATCCACTGTAGCATTCGTGACCTGACTGAACAATACGCCTTGCGCGATGCGCTGATTGCAGAAAAAGAGCGCGCAGAAATCACCCTCGCTTCGATTGGCGATGCCGTCATCACCACAGATACTGACGGTCGGGTGGCCTTTATGAACCATGTAGCCAGCGCACTCACTGGCTGGCCAGAAAAAGACGCCCTCAACCGTCCCTTGGCGGAAATTTTTAACATCATCAACGAAACCACGCGCGAACAAGCGCACAACCCAGTGGATGAAGTGTTAGCGCATGGCAAAAAAGTCAATCTTGCCAATCATACGATTTTGATTTCACGTCATGGCGAAGAGTACCCGATTGAAGATTCCGCCGCCCCGATTTACCTGCCCGATGGCAGCCTCTTGGGTTGCGTGCTGGTTTTCCACGATGTATCAGAAAAACATGCACTGATGAAAACCATGAGCTGGCAGGCAGGGCATGATGTGCTCACTGGCTTGCCCAACCGCGCCTTGCTTGCCGATCGGTTTAGCCGTGCCATTGCCGCTGCGCAACGGCAGAAAAACCTGCTGGCCGTGTGCATGCTGGATCTCGATGGATTCAAGCCAATCAATGACCAATATGGCCATGCCATTGGTGATCAAGTATTGATCGAAGTTGCCAGTCGGCTAAAGCTTGTCGTTCGTGGTGAAGATACCATCGCACGACTCGGTGGTGATGAGTTTGTGCTCTTGCTAAGTGAATTTACCGAACCAAGCCAGGTTGAGGCAACCCTCACGCGCATTTTGGCTGTGCTCTCTGTGCCGTATCTCGTCAATGACTTGACCTTGACGACATCCGCTAGCGTGGGCATCGCCATTTATCCCCTGGATGACGCCGATGCAGACACCTTGATGCGCCATGCCGATCAAGCCATGTATATCGCCAAGCAAGTCGGGCGCAACCGTATGCATTGGTTTGATGCAGCGCATGACCAGGCAGCGCAAACAATGTTGCGGACAGTCGAAAGGATACGATTGGCGCTCAGCCAGCATGAACTGTGCCTCTATTACCAGCCCAAAGTGAATATGCGGACAGGTGCGGTAACAGGCATGGAGGCACTGCTGCGCTGGCAGCACCCTGAGCGGGGCATTGTGCCGCCTTTAGAGTTTTTGCCTGTGGTGGAACAGCATGACTTGATTGCCGGTATTGGCGAATGGGTCATCACCGAAGCGCTACGACAAATATCCCTATGGCAAGCCGCTGGCCAGTATTGGCGCGTGAGCGTGAACATTGCCGCACGGCATTTTCAGCAAGATAACTTCTTTGGCCGGTTGAAGACCCTGTTAGCCAGCCACCCGGACGTTGATCCCCGTTACCTGGAAATTGAGATTCTCGAATCGATTGCCTTGGGCGATTTAAAACACGTACAACAACTCATTCGTGCTTGCCAAGCACTGGGTATTAGCTTCTCGCTGGACGATTTCGGTACCGGCTACTCGTCCCTGAGCTACCTCAAGCGACTGCCTGCGGAAACCATCAAAATTGACCAATCGTTTGTTCGCGACATGCTCGAAGACATGGATGATTTATCCATGATCGAAGCCGTGATCAACCTTGCCACGGCCTTTAAACGAAAAGTTGTGGCAGAAGGTGTCGAAACGGCTGAACATGGTGTCATGCTGATGCGCTTGGGTTGTGATGTTGGTCAAGGTTATGGCATCGCGCGGCCTATGTCCGCCCAAAAAGTCTTGTCCTGGGCCGCCCAATTCAAGCCAGATCCAAAGTGGGTCTTGTGGGGGAAAACAGACCCATGGGACATGCGCGATTTTCCTTTGCTCGTGGCCGAGCACGATCACATCCAATGGGTGAAAAACCTGATCGCGGCCGTAACAAAACAGGAGCCACTCCAGCTCAGCAACGAAGAACTGACAAACCATCATCTATGCCGCTTTGGCCTGTGGTACTACGGCTACGGCAAAGTCCACTATGGCCATCTGCCTGAATTTATCGCCATTGAGCCCGTACACACGGAAGTACACCGTATTGGCAAGCAAATTATCCAGCACTATCAACAGGGTGAGCGCGCTACAGCACAAGCGCTCTGTCAACCGCTATCCAACCTTAAAAACCAGATTGTCAAACAACTGACCGCATTGCACTGGGTCGTGCTAAACGACATGGAAGTGGAATTCACGCTGGCACACGACGAATCAGAAAGCCCATAACCCAGCCCGGTTTATCCTGCGCCCGGTGATGACACAGCGCATTTGCCCAAGCCGTTCACGTCAAATTGACCGGGAAGATATTGACGAAATCATTGGCCAACACCTGATGCAAGAAAAAATTTTTGCGCGTCTTCAGGTTTAATGGCCGAACGTTATAGCATTGCACACCCAATTTAACATCATGTAAAAAGGCTGACTCATGGCAACGCCCAATTTACAACCCATACAACCCGCACAGCTCATAGACGGCCCGGACGGCAAAATCGAAGTATTCGTTGATCTGCCCGCTGAGCGGGCACCGCAAGGTATTGCGCTCATCGGCCACCCTCACCCGCTCTTTGGCGGCACGGCGAATAACAAAGTCGTCACCATGCTGTCGCGTTCCTTTCGCCAGCACGGTTGCGTTGCGCTACGGCCGAGTTTTCGTGGCGTTGGCGGCTCACAAGGCGAACATGACCATGGCGACAAGGAAACCACTGACTTACTCGCCGTGCTGGCCTGGGCAAAGCAGCAATGGGGCGACTTGCCAGTAACCCTGGCCGGTTTTTCATTCGGCGCGTATGTCATCACACGCGTCGCCAAGGCGCTGGCCGATGCCCACCATCCGGCACGCTGGCTGGTGCTGGTCGGCACGGCCGCTGGCTTTATTGAGGGTGCACGCAGTTACTCGACTGAAGCCGTGCCTGCTGGCACGCTGGTCATCCACGGCGCACAGGACACCACCGTGCCCCTGCCCAATGTACTGCAATGGGCAGAGCCCCTGGATTTGCCGGTCGTGGTGATTCCCGGCGCTGACCACTTTTTTCATCGTCGCCTGCATATCCTGCAAGACATTATCCGCCGCGCCTGGCCGTCCCTGACCTGATCCCCCGCGTGATGGCCGACATGAGGTCTGCACGTTTTTCTGCGGGTTACCTGCGCATCCACCTTCACCAGCCCAGCCATTACAGGTAATGCACGCTAAGACCTCACCACTGCACGTGCATCAACTGCATAAATCCTATGCCGAAAAAGCCGTCGTCAATGGTTTAAGTTTCACCTTGCATCCTGGCGAGTGCTACGGCCTGTTAGGGCCCAACGGCGCGGGCAAAACCACCACTTTGCGCTGCTGCCTGGGGATGACAACGCCAGACTCAGGCGAGCTTTATTTGAGCGGCCTGCCCGTGCCAGATGAAGCCCGCAGGGCACGTATGAATGTGGGCGTCGTGCCGCAGTTTGACAACCTGGATCCGGACTTTACCGCCGCAGAAAACCTGCTCGTCTATGGCCGCTACTTTGGCTTGAAAAATGCGCAGATGCACCCCAGAGTTTCGGCCTTGCTTGAGTTTGCCGGGTTGGCTGGCAAGGAAAACGCGCCGATTCGCACGCTCTCTGGCGGCATGAAGCGGCGCTTGACGCTCGCCCGCGCCTTGATTCAAGACCCCGACTTACTCGTCCTGGACGAACCCACGACCGGGCTTGATCCGCAAGCGCGGCATTTGATCTGGCAGCGCTTAAAGCAACTCCTGGGGCAAGGTAAAACCATTTTGCTCACCACCCACTTCATGGATGAAGCCGAGCGCCTGTGCGATCGACTGGCCATTATTGATGCTGGCCGACTCATCACCGAAGGCGCGCCTGGCGCCTTGATCCGCGAACACATCGCCACGCAAGTGGTCGAAGTGTATGGCGAAGATGCACCCGGCTGGGCCGCCGCTCACGCGCACGAGTTTTCTTCCCGCGTGGAAGTCAGCGGCGAGACGGCGTTTTGTTATGTCACCGACCCCGCGCCTGTGCTCTCCCATCTGGCCTTGCGCCTGACTTTACGCGCGCTGCACCGTCCAGCCAGCCTGGAAGATGTGTTCTTGAAACTCACTGGCCGTGATTTGCGCGATTAGCGCCGTATCTGAATCCACTGAACCTTGCCCTTTGCGCCAATGGCCGAGGTTCAAAGTGGCCGAAAAAGATAACACCGCGGCATCAAGGCATGCATCCAGCCGGCTAAAAACCGGACAAAGCGCCACAC
>DILC01000051.1:0-1585 GCA_002424865.1 Rhodocyclaceae bacterium UBA5602
TAAAAAAGCCGGGTCACCCCGGCTTTTTTAGCTTTCTATCTTCCATCTGATCATCATGAAATACATCTCGACTCGCGGCCTATCGGCGCCCCAATCATTCTCGGACATTCTTCTCGGTGGCCTGGCACCCGATGGCGGCCTCTACCTGCCAGAATCCTACCCACAGGTTGCTGATCATTTGGATGAATGGCGCACGCTGGATTACGCGGAGCTCGCCTTCCGCATCCTGAGTTTATTTATCGACGACATTCCACCCGCAGATTTACGCAATCTCTGCCAAAAAACCTACACCGCAGAAACCTACCGCCATTGCCGCCCGGGACGCAACGCAGCGGACATCGTGCCGCTCACCTCGCTCAAGGATGACTGCCACTTGCTCGAACTCTCCAACGGCCCTACCCTGGCCTTCAAGGACATGGCCATGCAACTCCTTGGCAATCTGTTTGAGTATGTTCTGGACAAACGGGGCGAGACAATCAACATTCTTGGCGCAACGTCGGGCGATACGGGTTCAGCGGCCGAGTACGCCATGCTGGGCAAGCACAATGTGCGCGTCTTCATGCTCTCGCCGAGCGGCAAGATGAGCGCCTTTCAACGCGCCCAGATGTATTCGCTGAACGAACCCAACATCTTCAATATCGCCATCGAAGGCCTGTTTGATGATGCACAGGATATTGTCAAAGCCGTTTCCAACGACGCGGCGTTTAAAGCCCGCTACAAAATAGGCGCCGTCAATTCCATTAACTGGGGCCGTGTCGCCGCACAAGTCGTGTATTACTTCAAAGGCTATTTCGCTGCGACCCGGTCGAACAGCGAAGAAGTCGTTTTCAGTGTGCCCTCGGGCAATTTTGGCAACATTTGCGCAGGCCATATTGCGCGCATGATGGGCTTGCCGATCAAACGCCTGATCCTGGCGACCAATGAGAACAATGTGCTGGATGAGTTTTTTCAAACAGGCATTTACCGGCCAAGATCTTCCGCGCAAACCCATATTACCTCCAGCCCCTCGATGGACATTTCCAAAGCATCGAACTTCGAGCGCTTTGTGTTTGATTTGGTCAGCCGTGACGCCACGGTGGTGCGTGATTTATGGCAAGCCATTGATGCGGGCGGCGCGTTTGACCTGAATGCCACCCCATTCATGAAACGCCTGCCCGGGTTTGGTTTTGTGTCTGGCAGCAGCACCCATGCTGACCGCCTGGCGACCATTCGCGGGATTTGGCAAAACCATCAAATCATGATCGACCCGCACACCGCCGACGGCGTGAAAGTCGCGCAAGACCACAGCATCCCGGGCATTCCGACCATCATTCTGGAAACCGCGCAAGCCATCAAGTTTACCGAGACCATAAGGGAAGCCCTGGGCCGGGAGCCCCTGTGCCCGGCGACGCTGGAAGGCATAGATTCGCTACCCCAGCAAGTCACGACCCTGCCAGCCGATACCGCTGCCGTCAAGGCGTTTGTTGCCGCGCATTGCTAAGCCCTTCATTTTCCCTTAATTTTTTGCTTTCAAAATTATGACTGACACTGCCCACATTGCCCTGACCGCACTTTCTCCTTTAGATGGCCGTTATGCCGCCAAAGT
>DILC01000051.1:1698-12678 GCA_002424865.1 Rhodocyclaceae bacterium UBA5602
GCCCTCTCCGCCAATTTTTCAGTGAATGATGCGGCCGCCATCAAAACCATCGAGCGGCGCACCAACCACGACGTTAAAGCCGTTGAATACTGGCTCAAAGAGCGCTGTGCAGATAACGCTGAAATCATGCGCATCACCGAATTCATCCACTTTGGCTGCACCTCTGAAGACATCAACAACGTAGCGCACGCCTTGATGCTCAAAGAGGGTATGGCGCAAAGCGTTTTGCCTGGCCTCGATCAGATCATCCAGCACTTCCGCAGCATGGCGCATGCCTTGGCTGATTTACCCATGCTGGCCAGAACGCACGGCCAACCCGCTACGCCGACCACCCTGGGCAAAGAAATGGCCAATATCGCCGCCCGCCTCATGCGTGCGCACAGCCAGTTGGACAAGATTTCGCTGACCGCTAAATTTAATGGCGCCGTGGGCAACTATAACGCCCATTTGTCAGCCTACCCGGCAGTCGACTGGGAAGCCTTTAACCGCGGCTTCATTGAGCGCCTGGGATTGGAATTTAACCCCTACACCATCCAGATTGAACCGCATGATGCCATGGCGCAATTGTTTGACACGGTCGCCCGCGCGAACACCGTCCTGATTGACGCCAATCGCGATATTTGGCAGTACATCTCCCTGGGTTACTTCAAGCAAAAACTCAAAGAAGGCGAAATCGGCTCATCCACCATGCCACACAAAGTCAATCCGATTGACTTTGAAAACGCTGAAGGCAACCTGGGCTTGGCCAATGCCGTGCTACGTCATCTGGCTGAAAAACTGCCCATTTCCCGCCTGCAACGCGACCTGACTGATTCCACCGTATTGCGCAACATGGGTGTGGCTTTTGGCTATACCGTGCTGGCGTTTTCGGCCATGCGGCAAGGGCTGGAAAAACTCGAAGCCAACCCAAAGCGCCTCGCCGAAGATCTGCAAGGTGCCTGGGAAGTCCTGGCTGAACCGGTGCAAACCGTCATGCGCCGCTACGGCATTGAAAACCCCTATGAACAACTCAAAGCCATCACCCGCGGCAAAGGCATAGAACAAGCCGCCTTAAGCGGCTTCATTCGCACCTTGTCCATTCCAGACGCCGACCGGCAACGCCTGCTGGCTATGACGCCCGCGAGCTACATTGGCAAAGCGGCTGAACTTGCACGAAAGATTTAATAAATATGGCTTTTGCGGACAACCTCAAACAATTGCCCGGTATCGCGCATTTAGCCGCTTTGCGTCTGCTTGATGAAGCAGGCGAAGTGGTCGCGCAAATCGAGAACAAACCAGGCCAAACGGGCTCGTTGACGATTTATAACCATCTCGGACAAACTCACGGTGCGCTAACGCCCGATGCTGCGCAGCAAGGCTTGGCGCTCTATGCCGAGCACACCGAAGATGCGCGGCTCAACCCAGGCAAGCACCCCAATATTGACCGCCTGTTGCAATTAGCACAAACCAAGCAAACGCTGCGCATCAAACACGTCTTTGCCATCCCCTCGGACTGACGGATCAGTCTCGATTAGTTTAATATCCACGAACGCGAACGCATTCCATACACAACAACGAACGAAAAGGAGCTCCACATGCAGTTAAAGAAAATCATGCTTGCCACTTGCGCATTCAGCGTATTGGCCGTTTCCGCAGCGCACAGCCAAACCATTGGCAAGGCAGAAGATCAAGTCCGCTGGCGTCAGTCGGCCTTCAGTACGATGGGCTGGAGCATGGGGCGCATCAAGGCCAACGTGAGCGGCACCTACAACAAGGAACAAGTCACGCAAGCCGCTAATACCCTCCAAGCCTTGGCCAATAGCGACATCGGCAGTTTGTTTGCCCCTGGCACAGAATCCGCTAAAGGCTGGAAAAAAACCGAAGTAAAACCCGCCCTGTTCACCGACAAGGAGGGTGCGAACAAAGCCTGGGCAAGCTTTGCAAAAGAGGCAGATGAATTAGCCAAAGTTGCTGCCGCAAGCGACGCCGCTGCAGTCAAGACACAATTTGGCAAAGTGGGTCAGGCTTGCAAAGGCTGCCATGACAAGTTCAGGGTTGAACATTAAGCCTTAACCTGGGTCAGTTGCTTGAAAAGCCTTGAGGTGGAGACCACCTTCAAGGCTTTTTTTCAGGAACGGCAAGCTTAATAGCCTAGAGTCGGGGTAACCCATTGGCCGCTGGCAATAAAGACAACGGCCAATGCCACAGCCAGCGCAAATAAAAACGCCCCCCAACGACTGCGTTCCGGCTCTTGAATTACCACGCCAGACGCCGCTGGCACCTCTTTCCAGCCAGTCAGCATAGGACGCACGAGCGATTGTTTTTTAATCCAGACATAAAATCCTATCGCTGCAATATGAATGGCAACAAGGCCCAAAATGAACGGTTCAAACCATTGATGTATTTTGGTCAATTGATCGCTCAAGCCTTGATCGACCAGGGCATAAAGCGGCCCTTCAAACAGGATGTCATCATTGGCGAACAAGCCTGTCAGTGTCAAAGCCAGCAATACGCCCAAAATAGCGACGACCGAGAGCGCACCCAAAGGATTGTGCCCCAAACCAGACCACTGCCCGCGCAGATAAGCCTTGATGCTTGTCGGCCCGCGCACAAAGTTGGTAAACCTTGCGTTGATTGAGCCCACGAACCCCCAGACCAGACGAAAACTGACCAAGCCCAGCACGGCCAAACCGAAACGGCCATGCCAGACCATCGCATTGCCGCCTATGCTTTGTGAAACATAAGCGGCGATCACGCAGGCAGCCAGCGCCCAATGAAATATGCGTAGCGGCAAATCCCAGACTTTAACTCGCGTCATGAAGACTCCTTTTCATCCAGCGCCCCGATCAGACAACCGCCTCCGGCTTCTCCACTTTAACCTTGATGAATTGCTCACGAGACACCCCAAGCCACATCACCAAAGGGCTCGCCACCAGAACGGAAGAATAAATGCCGAACAAAATGCCAATGGTGAGCGCCAGTGCAAAGTAGTGCAGTGAAGCGCCGCCGAAAATCAGCATGGAAGTGACCATCAGCTGGGTTGAACCGTGCGTAATCACTGTTCTGGAAATGGTACTGGTAATGGCATGATCCAGGACTTGCGGTGTGGCCATGCCGCGCGCTTTCTTGAAGGTTTCGCGCACCCGGTCAAACACCACGACAGATTCATTCACGGAGTAACCCAGCACGGCGAGCACCGCCGCCAGGACAGGCAAGGAAAACTCCCACTGAAACAGCGCAAAAAAACCCAGGATGATGACCACATCATGCAAGTTGGCAATAATGGCTGATACAGCAAAGCGCCATTCAAAGCGCAGTGCCAGATAAGCCATGATACCGATCACCACGGAGAGCAGCGCCAGCGCGCCGTCCGATGCAAGTTCCTTGCCCACTTGCGGCCCGACGAACTCAACGCGCTTCAACTGCGGCTTGCTGGCCGCAGTTTCAGGCGTTGCCGCCGTCCCGCCAGCGCCGACTAAATGGGTATCGTTTGGCATCACTTTGCCCAAGGACGCCATGACACGATCGCCGACTTTGGCAAGGCCCGCTTCCCCTTGATCGCTATCAGAGGCCTCGCCTTTCCTGGGCGGTACACGAATCAGCACGTCGCGTGACGAACCAAAGTTTTGCACTTGCGTATCGGTAAAACCATCGGCTTCCAACTGATGGCGCAAACGCTCCAGCGAAGGCGCTTGTGCATAACTAACTTCCATCAGGGTTCCACCGGTGAACTCAATGGAAAAGTTCAAGCCACGCGTCACCAGAAAAAATACCGCCAGCAAAAAAGTGATCAGCGAAATAACGTTGAACACCAAGGCATGGCGCATGAAGGGAATGTCTTTTTTGATGCGGAAAAATTCCATAGTAATCTCTCGTAATGGGCGTTGGGAGCGTGCCGGATCAAGACGGTTCGTTTACTTAACCAGCGTCTTTTTTGCTTTTTGCTGGACACTGGCGGCGTTGCCGGCCGACATCCAGACTTGCCCGATGGATAAGCTTTCCAGCTTGCGGCGATGGCCGTAAATCAGGTTGACCAATGCCCGCGAAACCACCACCGAGCTGAAGATGGAAGTCAAAATGCCCAAACAATGCACCACGGCAAAACCGCGCACTGCGCCCGAACCAAACACTAACAGGGCCATGCCGGCAATCAGGGTCGTGACGTTTGAATCCACAATGGTTGCCCAGGCGCGATCATAACCCGCCATGATGGAAGCCTGCGGTGTGCTGCCATTGCGCAACTCTTCACGGATGCGTTCGTTAATCAGCACGTTCGAGTCAATCGCCATGCCTAGCGCCAGGGCAATCGCCGCGATACCGGGCAAAGTCAAGGTTGCCTGCAATAATGAAAGCAAAGCAATCAAGAGCAACAGGTTGGCGGACAACGCAAGGACGGACACCACGCCAAATATCAGGTAATACGCCATCATGAATGCCGCAATGGCCGTAAAACCCCACAGCGTGGAATGAAAGCCCTTGGAAATGTTTTCCGCGCCAAGGCTGGGGCCTATCGTGCGCTCCTCAATGATCTCCATGGGGGCGGCCAAAGAACCGGCACGCAGCAACAGCGCCACGTCAGCCGCTTCGCTGGTTGTCATGCTGCCAGATATCTGCACACGGCCGCCGCTGATTTCCGACCGGATCACCGGCGCGGTGACCACCTCGCCCTTGCCTTTTTCGATGAGCAAAATGGCCATCCGTTTGCCAATGCTCTCGCGGGTAATGTCCCTGAAAATGCGTGAACCTGCCGCATCCAGCCTCAAATGCACGGCTGCGCCATGCGTTTCGCCATCAAATCCAGGCTGCGCGTCGGTCAGCCGCTCACCGGTCAGCACCACCTGCTTTTTGACCAACAGCGGACGGCCGCCGCGTTCAACGTAATACTCCGTGCCAAACGGCGGCTGGCCACGTGCGGCTTGCGCCATGATGTCCGGGTTGCTGCTGGCTTCATCATCCACCATGCGCACTTCCAGCGTGGCTGTGCGGCCGAGAATATCTTTTGCTTTCGCTGTGTCTTGCACGCCTGGCAATTGCACCACGACACGATCCGCCCCTTGCTGCTGGATAATGGGCTCCGCCACGCCCAGCTCGTTAATCCGATTATGCAAAGTGACAATGTTCTGTTTTAGGGCGTAATCCTGGATCTGCTTTTCCGCTTCGGGTTTTAAGCGCGCCACAAGATTAAATGCATCCCCTGCCTGTACCTCTGTGAGCGCCAAATCAGGCTGGGTATCGGCCAGGATGCGCCGGGCTGATTCACGCATGGCGGCATCGCGGAAACTGATGACAATGCCTTGTTTATCGCGTTCAATGCCGTTATGCCGAATGCTTTTTTCGCGCAATACACTGCGCAAATCGGCGCTCAAGGAATCCAGCCGCTTGGCGAGCGCGCCCTTCATATCCACTTGCAGCAGGAAATGCACACCGCCCCGCAAATCCAGCCCCAGATACATCGGCAAAGCGTGGATGCCGGTGAGCCACGGGGGGGAGTTTGATACCAAATTGAGCGCTACGCTATAGCTTGCGTTCTCGCGGTCCGGGTTCAGCGCTTTTTCAATCGCATCCTTGGCTTTTAACTGCGTATCGGTATCTGCCAGGCGCACCCGGATACTCGCGCCATC
This sequence comes from Rhodocyclaceae bacterium UBA5602, assembly GCA_002424865.1. GTDB lineage: Bacteria > Pseudomonadota > Gammaproteobacteria > Burkholderiales > Rhodocyclaceae > Rugosibacter. The sequence continues at coordinate 7,299 of DILC01000051.1, forward strand.
CAAGGCCAAGGCGACAGGCTCAATAGCGGCGGCTTGCAAGGCAGCCTTGACAGCCCCCAGCAAGGCGTTATCCACCTTGATCGTGGCTTTAACGCTGCTTACCTGCACCGCAGGCGCTTCACCAAAAAAATTGGGGATCGTATACAGAAACCCGAATACCAGGGCAATGACTACCAGAAGGTTTTTCCACAACGGATAACGGTTCATGTGCGCGGACCAGTTAAAAACCACAGTAAAAGCCAGCGCCGCCCAAGGCGGCGCGCTGGCAGATTAAAGATGTTCGAACAACTTACAGGTTTTTCAGCGAACCTTTAGGCAGCACAGCCGCAACGGCTGATTTTTGTACGGTAACTTCCACCGGACCATCCTTGCCTTCAGCCACTTCCAGGCCAAGATAGTTTTCACCCAGGCGGCTAATCCGTCCGGCAATGCCGCCTTGCGTTAACACTTCGTCGCCCTTGGCGAGTTCAGAAATCATTTTTTGCTGTTCTTTGGCTTTGCGCATTTGCGGACGGATCATCAAAAACCACAACACCACGAACATGAAGACGATGGGCAACATGCCCATCAAACCACTCATCGGCCCTGCTGCCGCACCCGTAGCTTGTGCGTATGCATTAGAAATAAACACTGACTTCTCCTGTAAAAATAAAGCCCTAAACAATACGCATTAGGGCCGATTGAAAAACAACGAAAAAATAGTTGAAACTCCGCATTTGATTATACCTGCTCGCCTCCACGCGCCCCGTGAAAGCCGCGAGTGAAGTCGGCAAATGCGCCGCCTTCAATGGCTGCCCGCATTTCTGCCATCAGGGCCTGGTAATAGAACAAGTTATGGATGGTATTCAAGCGCGCACCAAGAATTTCACCGATGCGGTGCAAATGGTGCAAATACGCGCGGGTGAAGTTCCGGCAGGTATAGCAGCCGCAGGTTTCATCCAGCGGGCGCATGTCGGCTTTGTATTGCGCATTTTTTATCTTGATGTCGCCATGCCGGGTGAATAACCAGCCATTCCTCGCGTTGCGCGTGGGCATCACGCAATCGAACATATCTACGCCTTGCCCGACGGCAAACACCAAGTCCTCCGGCGTGCCCACGCCCATCAAATAGCGCGGCTTATGTTGGGGCAACCGTGGCGCGGTGTGCGCCAGGATGCGGGAGAACTCTTCCTTCGGCTCGCCCACCGACAAGCCGCCAATGGCAAAACCGTCAAAATCAATCTGCTTTAACCCAGCCAGGGATTCATCGCGCAAAACTTCGTGCATGCCCCCTTGCACAATGCCAAACAAGGCATTGGCATTATTCAGCCGATCATGCTCGTCCCGGGAGCGCCGCGCCCAGCGCAGCGATAAGCGCATGGAGGCGGCGGCTTGATCGAGCGTTGCGGGATACGGCGTACATTCGTCAAATATCATGGCGATATCGGAATTGAGCACATGCTGGATCTGCATGGAAATTTCCGGCGTGAGGAACAGGCGATCACCATTGATCGGGGAAGCGAATTTCACCCCATCTTCGGAAATCTTGCGCAGCTCGCCCAATGAAAAAACCTGAAAGCCTCCTGAGTCGGTCAGAATCGGCTTATCCCACCCCATGAAACGATGCAAGCCACCATGGGCCGCAATGACCTCCAACCCTGGGCGCAGCCACAGGTGAAAGGTATTGCCCAACACCACTTGCGCGCCCATCTCCACTAGCTCATTGGGCGCCATGGCCTTGACGGTGCCATACGTGCCCACCGGCATGAACACCGGCGTTTGAACCACGCCATGCGCTAAGGCCATCTGGCCACGGCGGGCCGCGCCATCCTGGGCGAGAAGATTGAATTTCACGGGTTTGCTTTCAGGTTTGCTTGCGGATTGTTTTTGCGCGTGAGCCACATCGCATCGCCATAACTAAAGAAGCGGTAGCCTTGTTCGATCGCATGCCCGTAAGCCTGGCGAATTTCTTTCATGCCGGCAAATGCTGAAACCAGCATGAGCAAAGTGGATTTGGGCAAATGAAAATTCGTCAGCAAAGCATCCGCTACCTTGAATTCATAGCCCGGCGTGATAAATATCGCCGTCTCGCCAGCGCCGACTTTTACCGCGGACGATGCACAAGTATCCATTGCGGCTGATTCGAGCGCACGCAGCGAGGTCGTGCCCACGGCCACCACGCGTCCGCCGCGGGCGCGCGTTGCCGCGACCGCATCTGCTGTTGCTGGCGGAATGGTGTAGCGTTCGGTGTGCATGCGATGCTCGGCCAAGGCTTCCGTGCGCACCGGCTGGAACGTGCCCGCGCCAACATGCAGCGTGACATACGCCACCTTCACGCCCTGCGCGCGAACAGCATTCAGTAAAGCCTCATCAAAATGCAGCCCGGCAGTGGGCGCGGCAACCGAGCCGGTCTCGTTGGCATACACGGTCTGATAGCGCGTTTCATCGGGCACAGAGGCTGCGCGGGCGATGTAAGGCGGCAGCGGCAAACGGCCATGCGCTTCGATAATTTTCAGCGCATTGCCCGGCAGGCACAAACGATAAAACTCGCCCTCCCTGCCCAGCACATCGACGTGTAACAAGCCTTCCAGAATCAGTTGGGTCCCGGGCTTGGGTGACTTGCTGGCACGCACCTGGGCGAGCACCTCATGCTCGCCCACAATGCGCTCAACCAGCACCTCCACCTGTCCCCCGCTGGCTTTCACGCCTTGCAGCCGTGCGTGCATCACGCGGCTGTCATTCATCACCAGCAAATCGCCCGGCTGCAATAGGCTGGGCAAATCGGTGATGCGCAGATCCCGCATGGGTCCTGCGCCGACATTCAGCAAGCGGCTCGCCGAGCGCTCAGCCAAGGGTGCTTGCGCAATCAAACGCTGCGGCAAGGCGTAGTCAAAATCAGCAAGCGTGAGCACGGTTGTTAACTCAGTCATTAAAGGAAAGGAATCAATGGAGAAAACCTGTTGCGTGAATAGAACATTGGCGCGGCCAGGCGCCGGCAGTCAAGCCATTGGCCGAGGCGATGGCGGATAGGGACGAAAAGCCTGGCTTGCCAAGACGCCAGCCGCCCTGGCAAGCCATGACGACAAGAGGAACTTATTCCAGAAAGGGATGGCGCAACACGATGGTTTCTTCGCGGTCAGGCCCCGTTGAAATCATATCGACGGGCACACCGCAATGCGCTTCCATGCGTTGGATATAGGCGCGCGCTTCCGCGGGCAAGCCATCCAGCGTTTTCACGCCCACCGTGCTGCCTTGCCAACCGGGCAGTGTTTCATAAATTGGCTCGCAACAAGCCAGCTCGTCCGCCCCGACGGGCAAAATATCCGAGACTTGCCCGTTAATGCGGTAACCCGTGCAGATTTTCAGTTCTTCCACGCCGTCCAGGACATCCAGTTTGGTAATGCACAAGCCAGAGACGCCATTGATTTGAATCGCCCGCTTTAAAGCGGCCGCATCAAACCAGCCGCAACGCCGCGCGCGGCCTGTGGTGGCGCCAAACTCGCGGCCTTTGGTGGCCATGTGTTTGCCGACGGGGTCTTGCTTGTCCACCGCATCGTAAAGTTCAGTCGGGAAAGGCCCGCCGCCCACCCGCGTGGTGTAGGCCTTGGTTATGCCCAGGACATAGTGCAGCATGCTGGGCCCCACGCCTGCGCCCGCTGCCGCTGCGCCAGCCACGCAGTTGGACGAAGTCACAAACGGATACGTGCCGTGGTCAATATCCAGCAAGGTGCCTTGCGCGCCTTCAAACAACAAGTTCGCACCCTCTTTGTGGGCGTCATACAAGGCACGCGGCACATCGGCAATCATCTTGACCAGGCGCGGCGCCATGGCCATCGTCTCATCCAGCGTTTTCTGGAAATCCACGGGCGCTGCCTGGTGATAATGCGTTAACACAAAATTGTGATAGTCCAGGAGCTCGCCCAAGCGCTCGGCAAACCGCACAGGCTTGGTCAAGTCCTGCAGCCGGATCGCGCGGCGCGCCACTTTATCTTCATAGGCCGGGCCAATACCTCGCCCCGTCGTGCCTATCTTGTTGCTGCCGCGGGCGAGCTCGCGGGCAACGTCAATCGCCTGGTGATAGGGCAAAATCAGGGGACAGGCTTCAGAGAGTTTCAAACGCGGCTCGGCATCAATGCCCGCGGCTTTTAACTCATCCAGCTCTTTGAGCAAGGCTTCTGGCGAGAGCACCACGCCGTTGCCAATATAGCAAGTCACGCCCGCGCGCAAAACGCCGGATGGCACCAGGTGCAGCACGGTTTTCTTGCCGCCAATCACCAATGTATGGCCGGCATTGTGGCCGCCTTGAAAGCGCACCACGCCTTGTGCATGATCGGTGAGCCAATCAACAATCTTGCCCTTGCCTTCATCGCCCCACTGCGTCCCAATTACTACAACATTTCTGGCCATTTCAATCTTCTCTCAGAGGTTCCACGATCCATTTACCCGCACGCCAAACCAGCGCACGATCACAATCTGCGGCACGCCAGGTACCGTCATGCCCTGGCAGGGCAAATACCACGCGCTCGCCGGCCTCGCGCAACTGCTTGACTTCGGCATGCATGGCGTCACTGGCAGCCTGGCTATCCGGCCAGGGTGCCAATACACCGCACCGCGGCTCAACATGGGGCGAGAGCCTGGCAATCTCGCGCAAGTCCATGGAAAAACCGGTGGCAGGCCGCGCCCGGCCATAGGCCTCACCCAGTCCATCATAACGCCCGCCCAACGCCACGGCGGTCGCGCTACCGGCGCAATAAGCGGCCATGACCACACCGGTGTGATAGTTATAACCACGCAAATCGGCCAGGTCAAAACCCATGGATAGGCCTGTCACATTCGCCAGGCTCCGCGCCATGCGCTGCAAATCGGCCAGCGCGGCAGTAATTGCTGGCAAGGCTGGCAGCACTTGGGCTGCCTCATGCAATACCTGGACATTGCCCTGCAGCGTCGGCAACGCGAGGAAGGCAGACCGCAATGGCTCGTTGACTGTCGCCAACAGCTCACGCAAGAGCGGAATATCCTTGCCTTGCAGCGCAAGGAAAACATCTTCTGCACGGGAGCCATCAAAATGGGCCGCCGCACTCAAGGCATTGAAAACCGCCGCGTGGCCAAACTCCAGACGCAGGGCCTGGATGCCGCACAACCGCAAGGCAGAGGCAAGCAAGCCCACCACTTCAATATCCGCTTCCAATCCGCTGTGCCCATACAGCTCCGCGCCAATTTGCAATGGCTCCCGCGTGGCTTCAAATGAAGCAGGCAAGGTGTGCAGCACGCTGCCGCAATAACACACGCGCGTCACGCCCTGCCGGTTCAGCATATGCGCGTCAATGCGCGCGGCTTGCGGCGTGATGTCCGCGCGCACACCCATGCTGCGGCCGGATATCTGATCGACCAGCTTGAATGT
>DILC01000051.1:12781-25478 GCA_002424865.1 Rhodocyclaceae bacterium UBA5602
TTCGATATGCGCGGCTTCGCGCGGCAGCACATCGGCAATGGATTCAGGCAATAGCCAGCGACGATTTCCCATGCTCAGCGCTGCAGCGTTAATAAAAGTATGCCCAAAAGAACGGACGACAAGCCAATAAAGCGGATCTGGCCGTCAGTCAATTCCGTCAAACGACGAAACATATTGCGCCACGCCTGTGGCGCTAAAAAAGGCATCAAGCCTTCTAGCACCAGCATTAAGGCAACAGCAAGTAAAAGTGGTTTAACCATGGAAAATACGTCGCTGATCTATCGTTTGGCTTTTTGCATGACTTGATGATGGCTTGATTGGCGGGTTTGGCAAGTTGCCTGGTATTTTGCCAAACCCTATTTTCCCGCGCGCCCGCTGCTTTTCAAATACTTGAAAAACTCGGAATTCGGCTCAATCACCATCAAGTCACGCTTGTTTTTAAAGCTCGCCCGGTAGGCTTCCAGGCTGCGATAGAACGCATAAAACTCTGGATTCCCGCCAAACGCCTGGCCATAAATAGACGACGCCTTAGCGTCCCCCTCACCTTTGACCTGTTGCGCGTCACGATAGGCTTCTGCAATGATCACCTCGCTTTGCCGATCGGCGTTAGCGCGGATCTTTTCGGATTCCGCCGCACCTTCTGAGCGCAACTCATTGGCTACGCGCTTGCGCTCAGTCTCCATCCGCCGATAAACCGATTCAGAGACTTCCGGCGGAAAATCCACGCGCTTTAAACGCACATCGACAATCTCAACGCCGATCGCACGCATATCCGCATCGGCTTTTTTCTGCACTTCCACCATGATGCTATCGCGCTTGCCGGAGACCACATCATGCACGGTACGCCGGCCGAACTCCTCACGCAATCCGGAATTCACCGTTTGCATCAAGCGCGTCCTGGCGACCGCCTCATCCCCACCGACGGAAATGTAGTACTGCTTCACATTGTGAATGCGCCACTTCACGAAGGAATCGACCAGCACGGGCTTTTTCTCGGCGGTCAAAAAACGCTCGGGCTCGGCAGAGTCCAGTGTCAAAATGCGCTTGTCAAAAAATCGCACGTTTTGAATCATGGGCCATTTGAACACCAAGCCGGGTTGAGAAATCACTGACTTGACTTCGCCCAACTGGAAAATAATGGCAAATTGGCGCTGATCCACGGTGAAAATGGTCATCGCCGCCAAAACGAGCGACGCAAAAACCAGCGTTAACACAAAGGAAATTGAGCGTTGCATTAGCGCGCACTCCTTTCACGCGAGAGCACCCTGTCTCGCCCGCGCCCATCACCAGGCGCGACTTGTTCCATCTGCGGGGGCGCTGAACCTGAAAAAGTCGGCGCTGGCAGAACGGCGCCGGACACAGCGCCCGGCAGGCCATTCCCAGCCTCGGCAGCCGCCGCCGGACCGGCACCGGCGGCTTGCGCTTGCATGAGCTTGTCGAGCGGCAAATACAGCAAATTGCCATTGCCCTTGGCGTCCACCATCACCTTGGTGGTATTTGAAAACACCTGCTGCAAGGTATCCAAATACATCCGGCTACGCGTCACCTCAGGTGCTTTCTTGTATTCCGCCAGCACTTGCTTAAAGCGTGCCGCATCACCTTCGGCTGTGGCAATGATGCGCTGCTTGTACCCATTGGACTCCTCCATCAAGCGGGAAGCCGCACCGCGGGCGCGCGGAATCACGTCATTGGCATACGCCTGGCCTTCATTCTTGGCGCGTTCGCGATCCTGGCCGGCTTTGACCGCATCATCAAAAGCTGCCTGCACCTGCTCTGGCGGCTGCGTTCCCTGCATGCTCACCGAGCGGACCTGTATGCCTGTCCTGTAACGATCGAGAATCTCCTGTATCAGCTTTTGCGTATTAGCGGCAATCTGATCACGCCCTTCATAGAGCACAAAGTCCATTTTGCTTTTACCCACAATTTCACGAATCGCAGTCTCAGCGGCCTGCATCACGGTTTCATCCGGGTTGCGGTTATTGAATAAATAATCTTTAGGGTCTTTTAGCAAATACTGCACGGCAAATTGCACGCTCACGATGTTTTCATCATCCGTCAGCATCAGCGCCTCTTGCGGCACCTTGTTTTTATCCGTGCCCCGATAGCCAACTTCAACCGTACGGACGCCGGTCAGGTTGATCACTGAGTGCGACTCAATCGGCCACGGCAAGCGCCAGCGCAAACCCGGTTCGGTGATCTCCTTGAATGCACCGAACTGCAACACCACGCCGCGTTGCGATGCATCCACTGTATACATGCCGCTGCCCAACCAAATCGCGGCAACTACCGCGATGACAATGCCAATCCCCCCACCAAACTGCCTGGCACTGATCGGGGGCATCCCACTGCTGTTGCCGCCATAGCCACCCCCGCCCTGGCCGCGCTGCGTTGAATTTTTATTGCCAAACAAACCCGACAAGCGCCTGTTCATGTCACGCCATAAATCATCAAGATCGGGCGGGCCTTGCTTATCCCCGCGCTCGCCCCCTCCCTTGCTGCCATCAGGCTTATTACCCCAGCCATGATCATTCAACGACATCAAAATTCCAGTGATCACAATGAAATGACTCCGTTAGGTAAAAGCGGCGATGAATGGCCGCAAAACAGCAATAGGAAAAGTAAAAACCCAAAACGTTCAAGAATGGTTTGCATGGCCAATTATCAAACGATGCGCAGTCGGCATCAGCGCTTGCCAAGGATTGAAAATCAACTGTTTTGCGCAGGGAAAAATGGCAGAAATGTTACCACATCAACTGATGGAAGGCCTGTGCGTTCCGGCCTGCAGTGGCGCCCGCCATTTGACAGCCATTGCAGGTTGCGTAGCCCCGCCATTGGCCCACCGCTTACTCACCCTGCCCCTGGGAAAAATCAACTGCGCGCACTGGCACAATGGTTGATATGGCATGCTTGTACACCATCTGCGTAACGGTATTTTTAAGCAACACAACATATTGATCAAAAGAATCAATTTGTCCTTGCAACTTAATGCCATTGACCAGATAAACGGCGACGGGAACATGCTCGCGCCGCAAAATATTCAAAAATGGGTCTTGTAACATTTGCCCTTTATTACTCATGAGTGACTTCCTTTTAGGGTGATTCTGATCGTTCTTGAAATGAAAAAACGCTTTGATCCGTGTTGCCTGAAAATGGTTCGTCTGACATTCTAACGCCGTACCGCGAGCGCCGACTTTTTCAATTGTTCTTTACGTACGTTTCGTCCATCAAACAGCATGAAGTTTTAATGCCCGCCGGATGCCCGCGCAAACCTTGATGCAGGCAACCCTAGCGCTCAGTGGAAAACGGGTTTTTCGAGGTCTTGTATTGAACCCGCAACGGTGTGCCCTGCAGCTTGAACGCTTGCAAAAAGTAACGCTCAAGATAGCGCGTATAAGACGCCGGAATATGCTCCAGGGCATTGCCATGCACCACGATAATCGGTGGATTGCTGCCGCCCTGGTGCGCATAGCGCAACTTCGGCCGGAACAAGCCATGCCGTGGCGGCGTTTGTTTTTCCACGGCAGAGATCAGCACACGGGTCAGCTTGGGCGTCGCCATTTTGGCCATTGCCGCAGCGTACGCGCGATCAACCGACGACAAGACGCCCGCAATCCCCTGCCCCTTCTTGGCCGAGATGTAATGCACCTGGGCAAAGCCCAAAAAATTCAGCTTATGCTCAATGGCTTCTTTGATCTGCCCACGCCGGTACGAGTCCACCGCATCCCACTTATTCACGGCAACCACCAGGGCGCGCCCGGCATCAACGCAAAACCCGGCAATGTGCGCATCCTGGTCGGAAACATCCTGGCTGGCATCCACCATCAACACCACCACATTGGACGCTTCAACCGCCTGCAAGGTTTTGATCACCGAGAACTTTTCTATGGTCTCAAAAACCCGGCCTTTGCGCCGCAATCCGGCCGTATCTATCAGCGTGTAGGCTTTACCATTGCGCTCGAACGGAATTTCAATCGCATCGCGCGTCGTGCCCGGCATATCAAACGCGATCACCCGCTCTTCGCCCAGCAGGGTATTGATCAGCGTGCTCTTGCCAACATTCGGCCGCCCGGCAATCGCCACGCGCGGGCCTTCGCCGCTGTCTGGCACATCCTCCTCCACAGGGAATGGCGCCAAAGCCAATTCGACCAGCTCGCGCACGCCATCACCATGTGCTGCGGATATCACGCAGGGCGTGCCACACCCCAGCTCGTAAAATTCAGCGCCGACCACTTGCCGGTTCATGCCTTCGCCTTTATTCACGGCCAGCAGCACGGGGCGTCCGCTACGGCGCAGCAAATCGGCGATGACCTTGTCCTGCGGCGTCAGGCCGGCGCGGGCATCGACAATGAACAGCAGCATGTCCGCTTCAGCAATCGCCGCCTCCGCCTGCCGCGCCATCTCATGCACAATGCCTTCTTTTGCCTGCGGCTCGAAGCCGCCCGTATCGACCACCAGATGGGGCTTGTTGCCCAGGCGGCCATGCCCATAATGGCGATCCCGCGTAAGCCCCGGTTGATCGGCCACCAGCGCATCGCGCGAGCGGGTCAAGCGGTTAAAGAGTGTCGACTTGCCCACATTCGGGCGGCCAACAATGACCAAGGTAGGTTTCATTGATTACTTAACCGCCATCCCATAGATACCACCATTCACTGTTTGCACAACCAAACCTGCCGCATTGCTGACAGGATCCCCGCGTACCGCACTGCCATCCGTGTTCATGCGGCCGACCAAGGCACCCGTATCCTTGCGCAAAGCATGCACAAAGCCTTCGACATCAGCCACCACCACAAAGTCATCCACCAACACGGGCCGGGTGGGGCTACGCGTCATCAATTTGTCCATCAGCCACATGCTGGATCCACTATCGCGACTCAGCGCCTGAATACGCCCCAGCGTGTCGGTGACATAAATCTGCCGCTCGTCCGCCGCAAGGCCTACGGTTGAAGACATCTCACGCGACCACAGCTGGTTGCCGGCATTGACATCAAAACAAGCCACCCGCCCCTGATAGGCTACAGCGCACACGGCATTGCCCGCCAGCACAGGCGAGCTGATGACATCCGTAATCCGCTCAAGTTCCGTCGTGCCTTTGGGGGAGGCCACGGTCGCTTCCCACGCAGTGCTGCCATTGTTGCTAGCCAGGGCAACCAGCTTGCCGCCAGCAAAACCCACATAGATGGTCTTGCCCGCGTTGAGCACACTGGCATAAGAGCGCAAAGCCAGCGCCGGCACATTGCGCTGATACATCCAGCGCCGCTTGCCGTCCGCAGCCTCCAGGCCGACAATGCGCGCATCCCCTGAACGCACCACCACCAAGCCATCGGCGATTGCGGGCGGCGCCAATACTTCTGAGCTCACGCGCGTGGTCCACAAGATCTTGCCCGATGCCGCATCCAGTGCCAGCACCTCGCCTTTGGCCGTACCCACCGCCACCAGCCTGCCATCGCTGCCCACGCCGCCAGAAATTACCTGGCCCGTCGCGGCGCGCCAGACCTGCTTGCCCTGGTCAAAACGCGCCACCGAACCATCCGCTGCCGCAACAAAAACACTGCCATCGACAAGCGCCGGCGTCAAACTGTAATTGCCCGATTCGCCAATCTTTGCCTGCCACAGGGCGTTAACCGCCGCTTTTGATTCAAATGCAGGCAAGGGCTTGGCCTTTGCCTGGGGCGTACTGCTGCTGAATGGATTCAGGCTATCGAGCGAAATGCAGCCGCTGAGCAAAAGCACGCTACTCAGCGATAAAACGCCCAAGGCTTCCATGCCGGCCCGCCTGACCATTGCCGCCACAGGCCGGCGCTTTGTGCTCACGATTTGGCCTCCGCCGCTGGTGGAACAGTAGCGCTCAGCGCATTCCGCTTGCGTTGCACAAGGTCACGATATGCCGCGCGCTTGCCCCTCCCGGAGCCATCCGCAGCTTTCTCTTGCGCATCAATGGCCGCCAAAGCCACATCATACGCAGCAGCGGCCTCAGCCATCTTTCCCTGGGCATGATAAATATCGCCGCGCACATCGGCATAGCGTGGCGTAAAGGGCGCTGGGGGCGTTGTCGCCAGCTGCGCCAGCGCTTCATCAAATGCCTTATCGTCCAGCAGGACAACCGCCAGGCGCAACCGCGCCAAGGCGCGCAGGCCTTCATCTTTTGCATGCCCTGCCGCCCAGGCCAACTGCGCACGCGCCGACTTGTTATCCCGTTGATCAACCTCCACGCGGGCGGCGATCAATGCGCCCATCCCGGCATAACTCGTCCCCGCATATTTTTCGATCAACTCGCCACTGAGCAACTTGACTTGCTTGAGGTCATTTTTACCTGCTGCTTGCTGTAAACCCGCATACACCGCCGAAGCCTTGCCTGCCTGCTGATTTTGCCACCACTGCCAAGCTTGCCAGGCGGCAAAGCCTATTGCGACGACCAGCACCAAACTGCTCACCCGTCGGCCATGCTGCTGCCACCAGGTTTTGAGCTCCGCTAATTGTTCCTGCTCTTCAAGGTCAAAAGTTGCCATCATTATCTTCCACGGTAAAAAGAAGCTCGCCCAAATGATCAGCCAGCCGGTCAAAATTAACACGTACCTGCGTTGCAGGCAGGTTTGCAACCGCACCCGGTTGTTCCGCCGGCCCGCCCGGCGCACGCAAAGGCTTCACGCCCACGGCGTCAGCCGCCGCCTCATCATCGCCGACGATTAAAGCCAAGGGCGCGCCAGAGGCATCGGCCTTTTTCATCTGCGACTTGAAGCTGCCGCCGCCACAATGCAAATGAATGGCATAGCCTTGCCCGCGCAAATGTTCGGCCACCCTAAAGGCAAACCTGCCAGCAGCTTCCCCCTGATGCACCAAATAAGCATCAGGCGCCACAGGCTCATGCCGCTGGCCTTGATCCTGCCAGAGCGCCAGGAGCCGCTCGATGCCCATGGCAAAACCGCAAGCGGGCGCGGGCTTGCCACCCAGCTGCGCCACCAGGCCATCATAACGCCCACCCGCACACACCGTACCCTGCGCGCCGAGCCGATCGGTCACCCACTCGAACACCGTGGCATTGTAATAATCCAGCCCGCGCACCAGGCGCGGATTGATGCGGTAGGGAATCGCCACATCCTTTAACAGTTGCTGCACGCCTTCAAAATGCTTGAGCGAATCTTCACCCAGATAATGGATAAGCTGCGGCGCACCGGCGACTAAATCATGCATCGCCGGGTTTTTCGTATCCAGAATGCGTAGCGGGTTGGTATGCAAGCGCCGTTGCGCGTCCGCATCCAGGAGCGCCGTGTGCGCTGACAAATAAGCAATCAAGTCGGTCCGATGCCTTGCCCTTTCCTCGCCCTGCCCCAGGGAATTGATTTCCAGGCGTATGCCTTCCAGCCCCAGGTCATCCCACAGCCGGGCACACATTGCAATTTGTTCTGCATCAATATCGGGGCCCGCCAACCCCAGCGCCTCGATGCCAACTTGATGAAACTGGCGGTAGCGTCCTTTTTGCGGCCGCTCATGGCGAAACATGGGCCCCATGTACCACAGGCGCTTGGGGCCATCATACAGCAGGTTATGCTGGATCGCTGCGCGTACGCAGGAGGCCGTGCCTTCGGGGCGCAAGGTGAGCTGCTCGCCATTGAGCGCGTCGGTGAAGGAATACATTTCCTTTTCGACAATATCCGTCACTTCGCCAATCGCCCGGTGAAACAGAGCCGTAGGCTCAAGCATGGGCATGCGTATAGGCCGATAGCCGTAGGCACGCAGCCAATCACGGATCGTCTCTTCAAACTGTTCCCACAGTTCGGCCTCACTGGGCAATAGGTCGTTCATGCCACGAATGGCTTGCAGGGTCTGGCTCATGTTCTTAATTCAAATACGGCTAGGATAAGTGCGCGCCACATAGTCCGCCACTAACTGGCGAAACTCGTCCGCAAGATGCTCGCCACGCAACGTAAGTGCGCGCTCACCATCAATATAAACCGGCGCTACGGGCGCTTCGCCCGTGCCGGGCAGGGAAATGCCGATATTGGCATGCTTGCTCTCGCCCGGACCATTGACCACACAACCCATCACAGCGAGCGTCATGTTTTCCACGCCCACATAGCGCTCGCGCCACACAGGCATTTGCTCGCGCACATAGGTTTGAATGTCTTGCGCCAACGATTGAAACACCGTGCTGGTGGTGCGCCCGCAACCGGGACAGGCCGCCACCAGCGGCGTGAAAGCACGCAGCCCCATGACTTGCAGGATTTCCTGCGCCACAATCACTTCGCGGGTCCTGTCGCCGCCGGGCTCGGGCGTGAGCGATACACGCAGGGTGTCGCCTATGCCTTCTTGCAGCAGCACGGCTAACGCGGCGGTTGAAGCCACAATGCCCTTGCTGCCCATGCCCGCTTCGGTGAGCCCGAGGTGCAAGGGATAATCGCAGCGGCTGGCCAGATCGCGATATACCGCAATCAAGTCCTGCACGCCTGAGACCTTGCAGGACAAGATGATGCGATCCCCCGCCAAGCCCAGCGACTCGGCTTGCGCGGCGGACTCCAGCGCGGAAGCCACCATGGCTTCACGCATGATCTCCACGGCATTTTTAGGCTCGGCACGCTGCGCATTTTCATCCATGATGCGCGCAAGCAACGCCTGATCCAGGCTACCCCAGTTCACACCAATGCGAATCGGCTTATCAAACCGGCAGGCAATCTCGATCAACTGCGCAAATTGCTCATCGCGCTTAGCGCCCTTGCCCACATTGCCCGGGTTGATACGCAACTTGGCCAGACTTTCCGCGCACGCCGGATATTCCGCGAGCAGCTTGTGGCCATTGAAATGGAAGTCGCCAATAAGCGGCACATCCACATTCATCTGCGCCAGCCGTTCGCGGATCTTCGGTACGGCCGCGGCTGCCTCGCGCGTATTCACGGTAATCCGCACCACTTCAGAGCCTGCCCGCGCCAACTGCGCAATTTGCATGGCGGTAGCAAAAACGTCTTCGGTATCGGTGTTGGTCATCGACTGAATAACAATCGGCGCGGTCCCGCCAACGCCGACTTTTCCAACCAGCACCCGCCGTGACCCACGCCGCAGGCCAGGGGAAAACGCGTTAGCGCTCATTGCACAGTCAAGCGCGCAACGCCCGCCCGCGCATAAGGTTGTAAATCAATACGGCGCTCACCCAGGCTAACGCGCACCGCAGGCGCTTGCCCGACCCATACGTGAAACGGTAGCTTGCCCTCGACGTTTCGCACCGTACCTGCAGCAAACTCCCCGCTTAAAACGACTTTATTGGTGGCATCGCGCACTTCCACCCAGGACCTCCCATCAAACGCCAAACTGAGTACCGGCTGCGCAATGGCCTGCGGCAGTGCCGAGGCAACAACAGGAGAAGCGCCTTGCGCACCGACCCCCTCCCCGGTCGCCATGGCAACGCCTTCGTGTGGCCATGCAGCGCCATCCACTGCGGGGCTGCTTGACGGTTTATCTGCGGAGACAGCCGTCCCCTGCAGTGCTGGTACCGGGACAACTGGCGCAACAGAGGCCGGCGATGCCGGGCTGCTCGCTGTTGCAGCCGCTTTAGCTTCAGGACGCTGCCCTGCCTGCACCTCGGCTGCACCCGTTGCGCGCTGTCGGCCCATAACAACATAAGCGCCATAAGCGACCCACACCAACAACAAAACCAATCCAATCGCAGCCAGCCGCTTGGGCAGCACGCCCATCCTGCCGTTGGCGGATTGGGCAACCCCCAAGTTACTGGGCGGCCGCACGCTCATGGCCGTCACAGGCGCGACAACATCCATCATCGCCAGTAAAGGCAGCGGATCCATGTGCACATATTTTGCGTAACTCCGCACAAACCCGCGCGCCGTCGTTAAACCCGGCAAGCGCGGGTAATCATCGCATTCCAACGCCTCAACTTGCGCCGGGCTGAACCGGGTAGCCTGCGCAATGGCACCGACAGTCAACCCAAGCTGTTCGCGCCGCAAACGCAAGGCCGCACCGGGCAGGGCAACAGGCGTGTCCGGCGCTGCCCCCATGCCATCAGGCCCAGCCGCGCCCAAGTCTTCAGATGCCACTGCATTCATTCATAAGCCCCTTGCGAGAGAAGACGATGCTCAGGAGATTCCGCAAAGCGCTTGCGCAACTGCGTGGCCAGACGGAATTCCGCTTCACGATTACCCAATTTCCGTTCAATCCGCAAAGCCAGCCAGGTCAGCATTGCATCCAGTTCCTGCAATTTTTCTATGCTCGACATCCAGCGCCTGGCTTCCGCATAGTTTCCTTGGCGATAATCCATGTCTGCCAACCAGTACATCGCCTGCGTGTTGCCGGGCGCCAGCCGCAGCGCTTCCAGCAAATAAGCTGCAGCGGCTTTATCGTCCTTCATGCGGATGGCACAAATGCCCGCATTGGTATTAGGTTTCGTTGGCGTTGAATAAAGGGGGTTATTCGCCGCCAACGCAAAATGCGCCATCGCCTGTTTTTCGCGGTTGTTCTGGCACAAAAACCAGCCGAAGTTATTGTTGATCTCCGGGTCGCCAGGCGCTATGCGCAGCGCCTGGCGAAAATTCCCTTCCGCCAGCCCTGGCTCATTCAGGCTCATATGCACCAAACCCAACAGGTTATAAGCCGGTGCGTAGTTCGCGTCCACCGACAAGGCAATTCGCGCCTCCTCTAACGCAACGGCTGCCCGGCCATCGACAAAATACAATGCACCCAATTCCGTATGCACCTTGGCACGCTGCTCCGTCTCATTCTTGGGCGTCTGTTCAGAAACCGGCAGTTGCGCGCCCGCCTGACGGCCGGCTGACCCCACCCCTGTCGTAGCACAGCCAGAAGCCAGCAGCGCAATCGCCATCAAGGAACCCGCCAGGCGAGAGATCAAATTTTTCATTGCGTCGCTCCATTCACAGAAACCGGACTGATTGCAATCGGCACAGGCCGCTGCATGCGTTTCGACTTATCGAGCACCTTGCCAGCCAGCTGGCCACAGGCTGCGTCAATATCGTCACCGCGCGTCCGCCGCACGGTAGTCACCAAACCGCCATCGATCAAGATAGCCGAAAACCGACGCACTCGATCAGCCGTAGAACGGGTAAAGCCTGAATTCGGGAAAGGATTAAATGGGATCAGGTTAAATTTGCAGGGCACATCCCGCACCAGATGAAGCAAGGCGCGCGCGTCTGCATCACTGTCATTGACCCCGTCCAGCATGACATATTCAAAGGTAATAAAGTCCCGCGGCGCATGCTTTAGATACCGCTGGCATGCAGCCATCAATTCCGCAAGCGGATATTTGCGGTTAATCGGCACCAACTTATCCCGCAGGCCATCCGTTGGCGCATGCAAGGACACGGCCAAGGCAACAGGACAGGCCTGCGCCAGACGATCAATCGCTGGCACAATGCCTGAAGTCGAAACCGTCACCCGCCGCCTGGACAAGCCGTAGGCATTGTCGTCCAGCATCAACTGCAAAGCGGGAACAAGATTTTCGAAATTCGTCAGTGGCTCGCCCATGCCCATCATCACCACATTGCTGATAACGCGCGCACCCGCCGGATCACGGCCCAATGCACGGTTCGCCTGCCATACCTGGCCGATAATTTCAGCTGTGCTCAAGTTGCGATTGAAACCCTGGCGCCCGGTGGAACAAAAAGCACATTCCAAAGCGCAACCTGCTTGCGACGAGACACACAAGGTTCCCCGCGTACCATCCGGTATGAAAACCGTCTCAACCGCATTACCATTACCCACATCAAACAGGAATTTGCGCGTGCCATCATCGGATAGCTGATCGCTAATGACCGGTGGCGGCAGGACGGCGGCCAAAGACAACAGCTTCTCGCGCAATGCCTTGGCCAGATCACTCATTTTTGCAAAATCATTCTCCCCAAAGTGATGCATCCAGCGCAACACCTGACGCGCACGAAACGGCTTCTCGTCGTGTTGGGCAAACCACGCCGTCAGGTCTTTCGCATCAAAATCGAGGAGATTCACGGCCATCGCAAGTTAACGGGAATAAACACCCATCGCCGGAAAGAAGTAAGCGATTTCAACAGCCGCCGTTTCTGCCGCATCGGAACCATGCACCGCATTAGCATCAATGCTGTCAGCAAAATCAGCACGGATGGTGCCAGGCGCCGCCTTTTTAGGATCAGTTGCACCCATCAGATCGCGGTGCTTCAGGATCGCATTTTCACCTTCCAGGGCCTGAATCATCACCGGGCCTGAAATCATGAAATTCACCAGGTCGTTAAAAAATGGACGCGCTTTATGCACGGCATAAAAGCCTTCAGCTTCCTGGCGCGACAACTGGTGCATACGTGAAGCGACGATCTTCAACCCATTTTTCTCAAAGCGGGAATAAATTTCACCGATGACATTTTTAGCAACTGCATCGGGCTTGATAATTGACAGGGTGCGTTCTACAGCCATGAGACTCTCCAAGGTGGGTGGTTTGACAGAAATAACTTTTTATTTTATCGCATATTGCCTTGCATTCCCCTGAATAGGGACGGCCTTTTGCTGCAGCAAAGACTTCTTCCGGCCTAACGCCCATGGTAAGCAAATGCCACCCGCAGATGATGAAGCACGCGAAAAGCAGCATCAAGGCCCGCCCGCCCAGCCGCGAAGCGAGAGATGGCCGGCTTTGCACAGCCAGAGGGCTGCGGCGGCGCGGCGCGAGCGGCGTGGCCTGGCAGCAAATGGCCTTGTTTCACGCTAACGCGCATGGTCG
>DILC01000051.1:25594-29136 GCA_002424865.1 Rhodocyclaceae bacterium UBA5602
CTAAGATTTATCTTGCTTTTCAAAATACAGCCATTTGCGAGCCACCCACAGGCGATAGCTGTGCAGATCCAATCGCGGCTGGCGGTCAGGTGCTGCAGTGCGGACTTGCCGAATAAACTCATTGAGCCTGCGCTCATCGGGCAATTGGACTTGCTGCGCACTTAACAAGGAGCGCACCAGGTTACTCGCACGCAATTCAGTCAAACGCCTTAATATCGAAATTTCAACTGGAAACGTCAGCTCAGTTTTTTTTAAATCCTGCAACGCCAGCTCATCCAGCAATGCCTGCGCTTCAGAGAACTTTCCCGCCGCCCGCGTTATCTGTTCGACAGCCCTGGGAAATCTTGCGCTCATTGTCGGCAAAACTTCGTGCCGCAGATAATTGCGCGTGAAATAACGATCCGTATTGCTCTCATCCTCAATCCAGGCTAACTCATGCGATAGCGCATAGTTTCGCAAGGTTTCCTTCCGCACGGAAAGAAAAGGCCTTAATACGCGGCCATGAAATTCAGGAATCCCTCCGGCGCCCCGCAGCCCGGTTCCCCTGAGCATGTTATGCAATACAGTTTCCGCCTGATCGTCTGCATGGTGCGCCATACAGATCAAATCCTCCGCATTCGCAAAGATGGCTTCGCGCCTCGCTTTTCTAGCGGCGGCCTCTATTCCCTCACCCGAACATGGGCGCACGTTGACTTTGGCGGCAATGAATGGAACGCCTGACTTCTCAGCAAACAATTGACAATGGCGCTCCCACCGGCCTGCGTTGGGACTCAGCCCGTGATTGATGTGGATGGCTGACATGCCAAACCGAACCGGAAGATCAGCTTCCCGCAGGACGCACACCAAGGCGTGCAACAGCACGGTCGAGTCCAAACCGCCAGAATAGGCAACCGCGATATGCCGCCCGTCCAACCCGAATTTTTTTAACTTTTCCTTTAGGGGGAGGGCTACCCCGAGATCAAACGGCGACTTCCTTGAATCGGCCATAACTCATCAGGCGATCAAATCGACGGTCAACCAGCTCCTTTGCCGAGATCCCGGATAATTGTTTCAAGGCAGACCGCAAACATTGCCTCAGAGCTTGTGAAGCTTCTTGATGATCACGATGCGCGCCACCCAACGGCTCATCAACGACCTGATCAATCAACCCCAAAGACTTCAAGCGTTGCGCTGTGACACCCATCGCCTCAGCGGCATCTGACGCGCGTTCAGCGCCTTTCCAAAGGATGGATGCGCACCCTTCAGGAGAAATCACGGAATAAATCGAGTACTGGAGCATCATGACCATGTCAGCAACAGAAATTGCCAAAGCGCCGCCTGAGCCGCCTTCCCCGATCACTGTAGAAATGATGGGGACTTTCAATTCAGCCATCACCAACAAGTTGCGCCCAATGGCTTCCGACTGTCCGCGCTCTTCAGCACTGATTCCCGGATAAGCGCCCGGCGTGTCAACAAATGAAAATATCGGCAACGCGTACTTTTCAGCCAGCTTCATCAAGCGCAATGCCTTGCGATACCCTTCAGGTTTTGGCATGCCAAAATTGCGAAGGATTTTTTCTTTCGTATCCCGCCCCTTCTGGTGCCCGATAACCAGGCAAGGATGCCCCTCAAAACGAGCCAATCCACCGACAATTGCGGGATCTTCGGCAAAATTCCTATCGCCGTGCAACTCTTCAAAGTCCGTGAAAATATGCCTTAGATAATCCAATGTATATGGGCGGTTAGGGTGACGCGCAACCAAAGCACACTGCCACGGTGTCAGCTTTGCGTAAATGCCCTTCGTTAACTGCTTGCTCTTGACTTCGATTTTAGAAATTTCTTCAGAAATATCCACTGCAGAATCCTCTTGAACCAGCCGTAACTGTTCAATTTTCGATTCCACTTCTGCAATGGGTTGCTCAAAATCAAGAAAAGATATCTTCATCAGCGAATTTTATCATTAGCAATGGCTCCTTGCCCACACTTTAAGCACGTGTTGATGGACGGCGCTTAAAAGCCAAACAAGTCAAACGGGTGCAATGACCCGGCATCAAATGGCGTTGTTTCACCCTAATCCATCCCAAGTGGCGCAAGCGAACCGCAACCGGCGCGTACCAACTCGGGCTGATCACTGGTCAGGTTGATCACCGTGGTCATTTCGATGCCGCAATGCCCTGCATCGATCACCGCATCGAGTTGTTTTTCCAGCCGTGCGCGAATTTCATCCGCATCGGCCAAAGGCAGCTCGTCACCCGGCAGGATCAGCGTTGAGCTGAGCAGCGGCTCATCCAGCGCCGCCAACAAGGCCAGCACGACAGGATGGTCCGGTACGCGCAGGCCGATCGTCTTGCGCTTGGGATGCAGCAGGCGGCGCGGCAATTCCCGCGTGCCTTCGAGGATGAAGGTATAACTGCCCGGCGTGGTGGCCTTGAGCAGGCGAAACTGCGCGTTATCCACCCGCGCGTATTTCGCGATTTCGGAAAGGTCGCGGCACATCAGCGTGAAGTGGTGTTTTTCATCAACGCCGCGGATGGCGCGGATGCGGTCCAGCAAGGCTGCGTTTCCGGTGACGCCCACCAGAGAATAAGCCGCGTCTGTCGGTACAGCCAGCAAACCGCCACCGCGCAACAATTCAGCCGCCTGCTTGATCAGGCGCGGCTGCGGATGCTCGGGATGAACCTGAAAAAGCTGTGCCAAATATTTAACTCCACTGCGCCCAGACGGGCGTCAAATCCCCGGGCAAATCCGGCAACTTGCCCAGATCCATCCAGCTCTCGCCGGGACCATGAAAATCCGAACCGCGCGAGGCCAAAAAGCCGAACTCGCGGCAGACGCTGGCGAATTCCTGCGCATCGTCGGGCGATTGCGCACCGGACAACACCTCGATGCCGCGTCCGCCCAGATCACGAAAGGCGCTAAACATCTCGCGGCGCTGCGCATTGCTCAGCCGATAACGCGCCGGGTGGGCGATCACCGCCGTCCCGCCAGCGCCGACTATCCAGGCTACCGAATCTTCCAGCGTCGCCCAGGCATGGGACACATAACCCGGCTTGCCCTTGGCCAGCCAGTAATCAAAAACGGTTTTCACATCCTTGGCGCATCCCTGCTCGACAATGTAACGGGCGAAATGCGCGCGGCTGATCATCGCCGGGTTGCCCGCATAACGCAGCGCGCCTTCATAGGCGCCGTGGATGCCCACCTTGTCCAGCTCCGCCGCCATGTCTGCGGCGCGCGCATCGCGGCCGCTGCGCACTTTTTGCAAGCCGGCCTGCAATGTGGCGTTATCCGGATCGACGTTCAAGCCCAGGATATGCACGGTCTGGTCGTCGCCCCAGGAAATCGAAATTTCCACGCCATCCACAAAGCGCAAACCCAGCTCATCCGCCGTCGCGCGCGCTGCGGGCAAGCCGCTCAATTCGTCGTGGTCGGTCAGCGCCAGCAATTCCACGCCATTGGCATGCGCACGGCGCACCACCTCGGCAGGCGGCAACATGCCATCCGACAAGTTGGAATGGCAATGCAGGTCGGCGTTCAATGCTTTCATCGGGAAATCACATCGCGGG
>DILC01000037.1:0-15278 GCA_002424865.1 Rhodocyclaceae bacterium UBA5602
CCCCTCGCGGGGAGGCGAACCCGCCCCGCCCATCCTCGCGGGGAGGCTTCTATCCGGCGCGTTGCGCCCGGTGATGACACAGCGCACTTGCCCAAGTTTTTCACGTTACCACTTTCGTCAGCAGCATGACCAGCTCTCCACCTCATGGCGGACGATAGGCTCGGGGGGTTATTCTTCTCCCGCCGGCAATAAAGACGCCAGCCAGGCATTGCGCCGCGTGCGGGCGGTGGCAAAAAAGTCATGCAGGCCGACCGCATCGGCACTTGCCAGCAACACTTTTGCGTGCATGAGCTCAGCCATATAGTCGTCCAGCTCTGATAGCAATGCCGGGCGATTGGCTAAACAGATATCACGCCACATGTCCGGATGGCTGCTGGCAATGCGGGTGAAATCACGAAAACCACCGGCGGCAAAGCCAAAGAGCTGATCCGCATCCGGGCGCTGGGCAAACTCATGCACCAGGGCAAAAGCCAGAAAGTGCGGCAAGTGGCTCACAGCGGCGAAAACCCGGTCATGCGCCTCAGCCGTCAAGGCGGAGACTTGGGCGCCACAGGCTTGCCATACATTTTCCACCCGCGCTATTTGCGCTGGGGCATTTTCAGCCAGGGGCGTTAAAACCACTCTTTTTTGTTGAAACAAATCGGCTTTTGCCGCACTCACGCCACTTTTTTCCGCCCCGGCAATCGGATGCCCGGGCACAAACTGCGCGACTTTCCCGCCCAAGGCGAGTCGGGCTGCCGCCACCACATCCGCCTTGGTACTGCCGCCGTCGGTAATGACCGTTTTGGCGGATAAGTGCGGCGCCATGGCGGAAAAAACAGACGCCATTTGCCCCACCGGAACGGCCAAAAAAACCAGATCCGCATCGGCCAATGCTTCAGCCCAGTCAGTGGCCGCCTGGTCAATCGCGCCACAGGCCAAGGCCTCGTCAAGCGAAGCCGCCGTCCTGCCAACGCCGACTATTTGGCGAGCGATGCCAGCGGCTCTCAAGGCGAGCGCAAAGGAGCCGCCAATCAAGCCCACACCACAAACCACTACCTTGTTCAAGGTCATCCTGCCAGCGCCTTTTCCAAGGCGTCGAGGAAGCGACGATTTTCCGCTTCACGCCCGATGGTGACGCGCAAATGCTGGGGCATGCCGTACCCCCCTAAAGGCCGCACAATGACACCTTGCTTCAATAAGCGCTGGTTCACCGCCGCAGCATCCGCCACTTCAATGGTGACAAAATTGCCATGTGACGGGATGTGCGCCAAGCCCAGGCGCTTGATCCCGGCAACCAGTTGTTGCATGCCTTGCCGGTTCAACTCGTAGCTTTGTGCAATGAACAGATGGTCTTTAATTGCCGCAATCGCGCCAACCAGCCCCAAGTTGCTGACGTTAAATGGTTGCCGGACACGATTCATCAAGTCCGCCACCCCAGTTGAAGCCACCGCATAACCCACGCGCAAGCCCGCCAAACCATAGATCTTGGAAAACGTGCGCACAATCACCAAATTGGGAAACTCTTCCACCCAACGCACACTGTCCACGCGCTCCTGGGGCAAGAGATATTCCGTGTAGGCCTCATCCAGGACAACAATGACACCCGCAGGCACACCCGCTAAAAATTCGTGCAGGGCTTGATAAGTCAGGAAAGTCCCGGTTGGGTTATTCGGGTTGGCGATCCACACAATGCGCGTATCAGGCAGAATCGCTGCCCGCATGGCGGCCAGATCATGTCCATAATGATGCGCTGGCACGACCACATGCATAGCGCCTGTGGCGATCGTGGCCAAGGGGTACACCGTAAAGGCATATTGCGACATCACGGCTGAACGACCCGCACTTAAAAATACCCGTGCCACCAGGTCCAGCACATCGTTTGAGCCGTTGCCCAAAATAATCTGCGCTGGCAAGACGGCGTGGTGCTCGGCTAACGCGGCAATCAGGTCAAATTGATCAGGATAGCGCTCCACGCCACCCAAGGCATCCTGCACCGCCTGTTTAGCGAGCGGGCTCATGCCCAGCGGGTTTTCATTCGAGGCCAATTTGACTATCGTCTCAGGCGCCAAGCCCATTTCCCGCGCCAACGCGGTAATCGGCTTGCCGGGCACATAGGGTGAAATTCTGCGGATATAGGGCAAGGCGTGGGCACTCAGCGTCATGATGAAATTCTCAATCGTTATGTTGGTTCAATACCCGTTCAATGCCCCTGTGCTTACGCATGGCATTGAATCAAGCCAAAACAGGCCATTAAAAAAACAACCCACTATCAATACACCGCCTTAGGATAAGAACCCAAGCGCTTCATGAAGTCTGCCCGCTGCGCCAGTGCCGTCAAAGCCTCAGCAATCAGCGGGTCATCCTGATGTCCATCAATATCCAGATAAAACACATATTCCCAACGTTTGCCACCCCAGCCGCGCGCAGGCCGCGACTCAAGGCGCGTCATCGACACGCCTTTTTCCGCCAACGGCGCCAACAAGTGATATATCGCACCGGGTTGGTTTTTTGCCGAACAAATCAGCGACGTGCGATCATTGCCCGAGGGGCCTGCACCATGCGCAGCGATCACTAAAAACCGCGTGGTATTGCTGGGATCGTCTTCAATATTGCTGGCAACAACAGGCAAGCTGTAGATTTCAGCCGCCCTCTCCCCCGCTATCGCCAAGGCATTTTTGTCTTGCGCTGCCAGTTGCGCGGCTTCTGCGTTGCTGGCCACGGCAACGCGCGCGGCGTTGGGCAGGTGATGGCTTAACCACGCGTGGCACTGTGCCAAAGACTGCGCGTGAGAATAAACCTGGGTCACTGCCGCAAGGCTTGCATGCCCCATGAGCTGATGATGGATCGCCAAGTTGATTTCACCGCAAATCATGAGCGGGGACGACAACAGCAAATCCAGGGTGCGAGCAATCGCCCCTTCAGTCGAGTTTTCGACCGGCACGACGCCATAGTCGGCCGTGCCGGATTCAACGGCGCGAAAAATTTCGTCTATCGACGGGCAAGGCAAAAACGTGGGGGCTGAACCAAAGTGCTTTACAGCAGCCGCTTCAGAATACGTCCCTGCAGGGCCTAAAAAAGCAATGTTCAACGGCTGCTCTAACGCCAGGCAAGCTGACATCACTTCGCGCACAATGCGCTGCGCGGCTACGGCAGACAAGGGGCCGGGGTTGGCTTGCGCCACCCGGCGCAATACCTGCGCCTCGCGCTCCGGCCGATAAATCGCCCCTTGCTTGATATGGCCTATGCGCTGGGCAATTGTTGCCCGCTCGTTAACCAGTTGCAGCAACTCGCTATCGAGCGCATCAATTCTTGTCCGTAGTTGCTGTAACTCCTGCTCTGCGTCAGCCATGCTTTTATCCGTTTTAATTATCCGTTTTCCCTGGCAAATTCATCCATGTAAGCGACCAGCGCTTTTACGCCCTCGACAGGCATGGCGTTATAAATGGAGGCGCGCATACCGCCGAATGAGCGATGGCCTTTGAGCTGCACGAGATTGCGCGCTTGTGCGCCCTTGATAAAAGGCTCATCCAAGGCGGCATCTGGCAAAAGAAATGGCACATTCATCAACGACCGGTCCGCAACGCGCACCGGGTTACTGTAAAAGCTCGTGGAATCGAGATACTCATACAGGAGGCGCGCCTTGTCGAGATTGTTTTTTTGCATGGCAGCCAGGCCGCCCTGCTTTTTGAGCCACTGAAAAACCAGACCGGCAATATAAATGCCATACGTCGGCGGCGTGTTGTACATCGAACCGTGATCCGCATGCGTTTTGTAGTCCAGCATGGTTTGCGGCTGGGGCACGCCTTTGCCGATCAAATCCTCACGCACAATCACGAGCGTGACGCCCGCCGGACCAATATTTTTTTGCGCCCCAGCGTAAATCAGCCCGTATTTACTGACATCAACAGGCCTGGACAAAATGTTCGACGACATATCGCAAACCAGCGGAATATCACGCATCCCGCCCGGCAAGCAGGACAAGTCCGGCGTCCAGTGAAACTCGACGCCCCCTATCGTCTCATTGGCCGTGTAATGCACATACGCGGCATTCGGATCCAGCTTCCAGTCGCCAAAGGCAGGCGCATAGGAGAAATTGGCATCTTCGCCGGAAGCCACCACATTCACCCGGCCAAAGCGTCGCGCCTCATTCATCGCCTTTTTAGCCCACTCGCCGGTATTCACATAATCCGCGCTGGCTTTACCGCGCAACAGGTTGAGCGGCACCATTTCAAACTGCAGCGTTGCCCCGCCCTGCAAAAACAGGACTTTATAGTTGTCGGGAATGGCCAACAACTCACGCAAGTCGGCTTCCGCTTGCGCCAGAATGCTCATGAACTGCGGGCCGCGGTGGCTCATTTCCATCACCGACTGGCCACAGCCATGCCAGTCCAGCATCTCTTCTGCGGCTTGCTTTAAAACACTTTCCGGCAAGGTTGCAGGCCCTGCGCTAAAGTTGAATACACGCGCCATCGCAGGCTAGTCCTCCGCTTCAGGTTGATCCGGGTCGTTAATTTCGTCGTTGCTGCCATTGCTGTTGCCATTCCCGTCCGCTGCCCCATCGGCTACAGCCCCGGTATTTTCAGCGTCCTCGGCAACCTCGCCATCCATCTCTTCGGTCTCCACGACTTTTTCCAGCCCCGCCAGGTAGGTGCCCTCATCCAGATTGATCAAGGTCACGCCTTGCGTCGAGCGCCCCATGACGCGAATATCATTAACGCGCGTGCGAATGAGTACGCCCCCGGTTGAAATCAGCATGATCTCTTCGCGCGTCTCGCCCAGCGCCGCCAAAACTGCCGCAACCACACGGCCATTGCGCTCGGACGTCTGGATCGCAATCATGCCTTTTGTCCCGCGCCCGTGCCGTGTGTATTCAGCGATCGGGGTACGCTTGCCATAACCATTCTCGGTAGCCGTCAATACCGACCATTCCTCGCTGTCAGCCACCAGCATGGAGATCACGCGCTGACCGTCTTCGAGCATCATGCCACGCACGCCACGCGCTTCGCGCCCCATCGGCCGAACGTCATCCTCGGCAAAGCGCACAGCCTTGCCGGCGTCAGAAAACAGCATCACGTCTGAATGGCCATTAGTAATCGCCACGCCAATCAGATGGTCGCCCTCATCCAAACCCACCGCAATAATGCCCGCCTTGCGCGGGTTGGCAAAATTGGTCAGCGGGGTTTTTTTCACCGTACCCATGGCAGTCGCCATGAAAATAAAGTGCTGCTCGTCAAACTCCTTGACCGGCAAAATCGCGGTGATTTTTTCGTCTTTTTCCAGCGGGAACAGATTGACAATCGGCTTGCCGCGCGATGTCCGCGTGCCTTCCGGCGACTCATACACCTTGAGCCAATACACGCGGCCCCGGCTGGAAAAGCACAAGATGAAATCGTGCGTATTCGCAATGAACAGGCGGTCGACAAAATCATCATCCTTGATGGCGGCCGCCTGCTTGCCACGCCCGCCGCGCTTTTGCGAGCGGTAATCCGCCAGCGGCTGGCGCTTGATGTAACCCGAATGCGACAAGGTAACCACCATATCCTCGCGCACGATCAAATCCTCAAGGCCAATGTCCGCCGTATCAAACACAATCTCGGAGCGCCGCGCATCGCCATATTGCGTTTTGATCGCCACCAGTTCCTCGCCAATGATGGCGGCAATCCGCTCAGGGCGCGCCAGAATATCGAGCAAATCAATAATCTGCGCCATCACTTCGCGATACTCGCTGACGATCTTGTCCTGCTCCAAGCCCGTCAAGCGCTGCAGGCGCAACTCAAGAATTGCCTGCGCCTGCGCATCCGACAGGCGATAACCTTCAGCCACCATGCCAAATTCAATGGCCAGGCCATCCGGACGGGAAGCTTCAGCTGCGGCACGGTCGAGCATGCCCGCCACCAATTCGGACTGCCAGGTACGTGACATCAAACCACGTTTTGCTTCAGCAGGCGTCTGCGCCGCCTTGATCAACGCAATCACTTCATCCACGTTGGACAAGGCAACCGCCAAACCTTCCAGCGTATGCCCGCGCTCACGCGCCTTGCGCAATTCAAACACCGTGCGGCGCGTCACCACTTCACGGCGATGGCTCAAGAAGCACTCCAGCATGTCCTTCAGGTTCAGCAAACGCGGACGCCCATCCACCAGCGCCACCATATTCATGCCGAAGGTGTCTTGCAGCTGGGTTTGCTTATACAGATGGTTCAAGACAACTTCGGGCACTTCGCCGCGCTTGAGCTCGATCACCAGGCGCATACCCGATTTATCCGACTCGTCCTGGATATGCGCGATGCCTTCTATTTTTTTCTCGTGCACCAGTTCGGCAATTTTTTCCTGCAGCGTTTTTTTATTCACCTGGTAAGGCAGCTCATCCACAATGATGGCCTGCCGACCATTCCGCTGAATTTCCTCAATATGCGTCCTGGCACGCATGATGACGCGGCCACGCCCCGTCATATAGCCGTCGCGCACGCCGGAGACACCGTAAATCAAGGCCGCCGTCGGAAAATCCGGCGCCGGTATGACGGCGATGAGCTCCTCGATGGTCATTGCCGGGTTAGCCAACAGCGCCAAACACCCTTCCACAACTTCGTTCAAGTTATGCGGCGGGATATTGGTGGCCATACCCACCGCGATCCCTGAAGAACCGTTGATCAGCAGATTCGGGATACGCGCCGGCAGCACCAATGGCTCTTGCTCGGAGCCATCGTAGTTGGGACCAAAATCAACCGTTTCCTTGTCGATATCAATCAGCAGCTCATGGCCGATTCTCGCCATGCGGACTTCGGTATAGCGCATGGCCGCAGCATTATCGCCATCGACCGAACCAAAGTTGCCCTGCCCATCAACCAGCATGTAGCGCAATGAGAAATTCTGCGCCATACGCACAATGGTGTCATAAACCGCCGTATCGCCATGCGGATGGTATTTACCGATCACATCACCCACGATACGCGCAGACTTCTTATAGGCGCGGTTCCAATCGTTGGAGAGTTCGTGCATCGCAAACAACACGCGGCGATGCACCGGCTTTAAGCCGTCCCGCACATCCGGCAGCGCCCTGCCTACAATCACGCTCATCGCGTAATCGAGATAAGAGTGCCGCATTTCTTCTTCAAGACTAATGGGTAGAGTTTCTTTTGCGAACGAATTCATGTCGGCGACCCCAGCCAAAGAATGACCGGGCAATAGCGGTAAAAGTGGTCAATTTTAGCATGCGGACACCACGCTAAAGCTTGTCTGAAGCGCTTGAACCTGATTGAATTGGATGATGAACCCGGAAAACTTGCCCGCAATGATTGATCTGCTGATCCACCCAGAGTGGATCATCCCCATTGAGCCCCGTGGGGTAACCTTGTCAGGCCATGCGCTTGCGGTTAACGACGGGGTCATTGTCGACTTATTGCCGTTTGATGAGGCATCAAAGCGCTATTCGCCAAAAGAGAAAATCAGCCTTCCCGGGCAGGTCATCCTGCCGGGGTTAATCAATCTGCATACCCACGCCGCCCTGTCGCTGTTGCGCGGCTATGCCGATGATTCCCCCCTAAACACCTGGCTTACCCAACATATCTGGCCTGCCGAGGCGCGGCACGCGAGCCCTGATTTTGTGCACACAGGAACGCTGCTGGCCTGTGCAGAAATGCTCGCCGGCGGCATTACCACCTTTAGCGACATGTACTTCTTCCCTGCCGCTGCAGCCAAAGCGATTGACCAATCCGGCATGAGGGCGGCGCTAGGACTGGTCGTGATGGACCAGCCAACCAACTATGCAACAGATGCGGATGATTATCTTGCCAAAGGCTTGGCATTGCGCGACGCGCAAAAAGACCATCCGCGCTTGAGTTTTTGCCTGGCGCCCCACGCACCTTACACCGTCACAGACAAAACCTTTGAAAAAATTGCAACTTTGTCCGCCCAACTCGACATCCCGGTGCACACACACCTGCATGAAACGCGCCACGAGATTGAAGAAGCCATCAAACAACATGGCGTGCGTCCCTTGCAAAGGCTCGATAACCTCGGCCTACTCGGCCCCCAACTCATTGCCGTGCATGCTGTTCATCTGAATGCAGCTGACATGGACCGCCTGAGCCACACCGGTTGCCATGTTGCGCTGTGCCCAAGCTCCAACCTCAAGCTGGGTAGCGGCCTGCCGCCGATCGCTGAATTACAGCGCCACAACATTCGCTGTGGGCTGGGCACTGATAGCGCTGCATCAAACAACCGGCTCGATCTTTTCCAGGAAATGCGCCTGGCTGCGCTACTTGCCAAAGGCATGAGTGAGGATGCCGCCAGCTTCCCTGCACATCATGCACTCCAGGCCGCAACATTGAATGCCGCCTGCGCTTTGGGGCTGGACCACCGGATTGGCTCGCTTGTGCCCGGCAAAGCCGCCGATCTTTGCGCAGTAAGCCTTAATGATTGGCAACTCCAGCCCTGCTTTGATCCCGCTTCGCATCTTGTTTATGCAGCCAGCCGCGAAAATGTCACCCATACCTGGGTCGCGGGCATCCTGCAAATGCACCAAGGCAAACCGAAAAATATCGAATTACCGCTACTGATCAAGCAAACAAGAATATGGCAAAGCCGCATCAATAGCTAAAACCTGTAAATTTTTGCGCAGCGTTTTTCCTGGCATTTTTATTTTCTGCGCACCAGCCTTGTGCCCAATTTGCACTGAAGCGGAAGTCAAACAAGATGCCGCACTCAGGGAACCCGGTTTACAGATCACTCATTGAACGTTATATTCAAACCTATGGATCTAACACTGACAAAAAATATAGCTGTCCTCGCGCTGGGTCTCGCACTGGGCCTCGCACTTTTTGGCCTCTTCTTTCCATCCTCTGCAAAGGCAGAGGAAACCCTGACCAAACCGCTTGTCATCCCGCCACCACCCAAGGTGACTTTCATCAATCGCGCAACAGCCAGCGCTCAGGATGTACTGGATAAAGCCGTTGATATGCTGGGCATTCCATATCGCTTCGGCGGAAACAGCCCCGAGTCCGGCTTTGACTGTTCCGGTTTTGTGCGCCATGTATTCCTCTCCGGCTTTGGCTTGATTCTTCCCCGCAGTTCGTTTGAACAAAGCAAGGCCGGACAGGTGATTTCAACTAACGAACTCAAGCCAGGTGACTTGGTATTTTTCAATACCATGCGCCGTGCTTTTTCACATGTCGGCATTTATTTGGGCAACGATCAGTTTGTCCATGCCCCCCGTACGGGCGACCGTGTCCGCGTCGATAACCTGAGCGATAGTTATTGGGTACAACGCTTTAACGGCGCCCGCCGGGTAAACCCGGAATGACTTGCTGTCTTCGTCCTGTCATTCAAAGTAGTTTTCCCTAACCTTCAAGGAACTATCATGAGTCGGCCCGACACCCCCGCTACATCGCCTGTTGCTGTTGCTGTTGAAGCAGGTAAAGATTATTACTGGTGCTCCTGCGGAAAATCCAAAGGGCAGCCTTTTTGCGATGGCAGCCATAAAGGCAGCGCTTTTTCCCCGCTGAAATACACCGCGAGCGAGACGGCAAGCGTTTATTTTTGCGGCTGCAAACACAGCAAGAATGGCGCACTGTGCGACGGATCACATAAAGCGCTGTCCCTGTAAATCGGCCTTGGGCTGCTTTAGCCCCACACCGCACGCCTACGCCACGCCTACACTATTGCGGCCTTTGCGCCCCGCGCTCTTTGCAACATTTTTCCTGCTACGCTTCGCCTTCATTATTCGCCGTTCGTTTTTTTCATCTGTAGCCGCTTTCTCCACTGATGCTCACCTGGCTATCGGCTGAAATAAGCTTTCCCCCACCTGACACTGCGCTTGCAGAACCCGCAGGGGCTAATGGCCTGCTTGCAGCGGGCGGGGATTTATCACCAGACCGCCTTCTCGCCGCTTATGCCCAAGGCATTTTCCCTTGGTACGCAGAAGGGCAGCCCATTTTGTGGTGGAGCCCAGATCCGCGCATGGTGCTCTTGCCTGATGCACTGAAAATATCCCGCTCATTGCAAAAGACGCTGCGCAATCAAGCCTACAGCGTACGGTTGGATACCGCTTTTGCCCAAACCATGACTGCCTGCGCCACCCAGTCCCGCCCCGGCCAAGGCGGAACATGGATCAACCAGGACATGCTCTCAGCGTACCAGCAATTGCACGCCATGGGCTATGCGCACAGTGTGGAGACCTGGATGGACAACACCTTGGTTGGCGGGCTATATGGCATGGCCCTGGGCGGTGTGTTTTACGGTGAATCCATGTTCAGTCGCCGCCGCGATGCCTCAAAAATTGCCTTGGCACACCTTTGCGCTTACCTCAAACAGCAAGAATTCGGCATAATTGACTGCCAAATGGAAACTCCCCACTTAACCTCGCTAGGCGCAGGCCTTATCCCTCGCAGCCGCTTCATGGCGACAGTGCAAAGCCTTTTAAATGTGGGCAAGGCGCCCGGCCTCTGGCCTGCCCTGGCGATAGATGGCTACTTCAAGGTGTCGCCATGACCCATCCGCACGACTTGCCTGCCTTTCCTTTATTGCAGTTCTACACCACGACGCCCTATAGCTGCTCTTATCTGCCCGACCGCTCTGCGCGTTCGCAAGTGGCCACACCCATCCACCTGATTGATACCAAAACTTACAGCGAGCTGGTTCGTGCCGGCTTTCGGCGCAGCGGCATATTCACCTACCGTCCGCGCTGCGACTTATGCCAAGCGTGCTTGCCCATTCGCCTGGATGTCAAAAAATTCCAGCCCACTCGCAGCCAGCGGCGGGCGATGAAGCAACATGCCGCACTCACCGCTCAGGAAGTACCGCTAAGCTTTAACGAAGGGCACTATCAACTCTACCAGCGCTATCAGAACTTACGCCACACAGGCGGCGGCATGGATCAGGATAGCCGCGACCAATATGCGCAATTTTTATTGCAAACCCATGTCGACAGCCGCCTGATCGAATTTCGCGAAAACGGCGAACTGCGCATCGTCAGTATTATCGATGTTCTCGATGACGGCCTCTCTGCCGTGTATACCTTCTACGATTGCGCGCTCCCCCAGGCAAGCCTGGGGACATTTGCCATCCTCTGGCAAGTCGCAGAATGCCAGCGCCTGGGGCTGCCATGGCTGTATCTGGGCTACTGGATCAGCCAAAGTAAAAAAATGGCTTACAAGGAAAACTTTCACCCGCTAAGCGTTCTGCGGCATGGCGAATGGCAGCCCTTTGGCCAGGCCGCCCAGCAAAATCCTTAGCGCATGACCTTGGCGCATCGCATCAGGCAGTACGCCAGCCACCGGCCGGAAAGCCCGCTTTTGTGCGACAACGTCACACCGGCCGCCCATCCCTCACGGTGCCGATGGACAGCACAATAAACCCTGCCACAACCAGGCCGCCCATGCCCAGAAGCAAAAGCGGCCAACGCACGGGGCGATTCCATTCGGCACGCTTTGCTTCTCTTAAGGCCGGGTCGATGCGTTGATATTTCAATGTATTGTTACCCACCTTGCCGGGTTTTCTGTTTTTCAGCCAGGCGTGTTGCAAGCTGTAATCCTTGGGATGAAAACCCCAAACCCAGGGCGCATCTTTTCTCAACTGGGCGACCATTTGGTCAATCAGCACTTGGCGCCGCGGACCGTTCTCCATAGCCTGCACCTGGCTAAACAAGGCGTCATACGCCGGGTTGCTGTAATTCGCGGCATTCGATCCATCATGCAACACAGCGGACTGCTGGCTGGACAACAAAAACAAGAAATTTTCCGGATCGGGATAATCCGCATTCCAGCCAAAGTAAAACAGCTGGGCAGCACCTTTACGGATTTTCTCCTGGAACCGGTTGTAATCCGTATTGCGCACGACCAACTGTACATTGATTTGCCCTAACTGCTTTTGCAACCAATCCATGCGCGCTTTTGAACCCACGCCCGTTGCCGTCGTGTCCAGATAAATGACCAGTGGTTCACCCGTCGCCGCATCACGACCATTCGGCCAGCCCGCCTCGGCCAGCAAACGTTTGGCCGCGGCAATCGGCTTGCGGTGTGCCTGCCCATTCACCCAATCGTACATGTACGGGTTAATGCCTGCCTCCCCCTCACGGTAACCAAAAATGCCCGGAGGTATCGGGCCTTGCGCGGCCACACCACGGCCATTTTGAAAAATCGAGATGAATTCTTCCTGCTTGATGGCAATCGAAATGGCCTGCCGCAACAGGCGTGCCCGTTCGCTAGTTGCCGGGTTGCTGCCACCAACGAGCGAATCCAGCCAGTTAAAGCCCATGTAAAAAGTGGATGTCGCCACCGTTGTCGAGAGCGTAATGCCCTGCGCCCGCATGGCATCCGTCAACGCAGCTTCACCGCCATCAATCACTTGCACGGC
The DNA here is from genome assembly GCA_002424865.1 of Rhodocyclaceae bacterium UBA5602. Taxonomy (GTDB): domain Bacteria; phylum Pseudomonadota; class Gammaproteobacteria; order Burkholderiales; family Rhodocyclaceae; genus Rugosibacter. The sequence goes on from DILC01000037.1 coordinate 12,334, forward strand.
TTGGTCAAACGCATCGGAAGAAATGCCGGAAGCATCGTAATAGCCTTGCAAAAATTTATTCCAATAAGGTATCTGCTCTTTTTCCCGCGTGAACACCACTTGATCAATCAAGGGCAAGCGCTTGCCGCAATCTTTCAGCAAGCCATTACTTTGATCCTCCGGCTCGCCCTCACAGGGATAGCGCTCATCGCGAAAATTCGGGTTGCGCCGCAACACCATGCGTGCATTCGGATCATTCTCGGTCAGCATGTAGGGCCCTGTGCCCACCGGATACCAATCGAGCGTCAGATTCTTTTTCACCATCCCGGGCTGGCTGTAAAACTTGTCTGCCTCCCAAGGCATAGGCGCAAAAAACGGCATGGCCAGCCAATATAAAAATTGCGGGTACTTGCCCTCGATACGGATGCGGTAGCGATAACGATCCAGCGCCACCACCCCTTCGAGGGCGTATTGGCGCAAATCCAGCCACGCATCCCGCCGTCCTGCCAGCGCCGACTTTTGCAGATCCTTGGCAAAATCCCCCAAGCCCGCGATATATCCGCCCATCAAACCCATGATCGGCGAATGCAGATGCGGATGCGCCAGGCGCTTGATGCCATAAACATAATCCTCCGCCACCAGCTCGCGCGTGCCCGTTGCCGGAAAGTCAGCCAGGGTGGCAATCGTTGACAACTGCGCAGCGGATAAGTCGTGATAGAGGTAAGACCGATCCGCCGCCCGGGCAAAAGCCGGATGGGGCTGATAAAGCGTACCGGGTTTAATGGCAATCACATAATCGGTAAACGCGATCTTTTCTGTCGGCGCATTCTCTGGCAAGGGTTGCCCTTGCGCATCCAGATAGCTTGGTTCAGGCAGTGCTTCGGCTGTTGCGGGGATAAGCGTGTAAGGCCGCTTGAGGTAGTGGTATTGCAGCGGCGGCTCGTAAATCTGGGCGGTAAAGGCAATCTCGTCCTCGCTATACGACTGCACCGGATCGAGATGTTTGGGCCGGTCGGCAAAGGCGGTATATAAAATGTTTTTGCCCCGTTCATTGGCCGGATAAGGGGTGTTCCACGCATCGCCACAACCGCCGACCAAGCCGCCGGCCAGGGCTGCGCCAAGAATCAATAACAGAATGCGAAAGAAGCTTGCCATGACGGCGAGTTTAGCCGATCCGCTATAATCACCGCGGTCTATTCAACCGAATTCAATAGAGGAAAAACGATGGGCTTTCTTAGCGGCAAACGCATTCTGATCACCGGGTTGCTCTCCAACCGATCCATCGCTTATGGCATTGCCAAAGCCTGCCACCGTGAAGGCGCCATCCTCGCCTTCACTTATCAGAACGGGCGTTTTTTAGAGCGCATCACCAAGTTTGCCGAAGAGTTTGATTCAAAAGCCGTCTTCCCCTGTGATGTAGCCGAGGATGCCCAAATAGACAATCTTTTCGCGGAAATTGCCAAGCAGTGGGATGGCCTGGACGGCCTGGTGCACTCCATCGCCTTTGCCCCCACCGAGGCGATCGAAGGTGATTTTCTGGATGGCATATCGCGCGAAGCGTTTCGTATCGCGCATGATATTTCCTCCTACAGCTACGCAGCGCTGGCCAAAGCCGCGCGCCCGCTATTGCTCAAGGGCAATAATCCATCACTGCTTGCCATGACCTACCTTGGCGCTGAGCGCACCATGCCCAACTACAACACCATGGGCTTGGCCAAAGCCAGCCTGGAAGCGGCGACCCGTTATCTCGCTTTTTGCCTCGGCCCGCAAGGCATTCGCGCTAACGCCATTTCAGCTGGCCCCATTAAAACCCTGGCTGCATCAGGCATTGGAAACTTTGGCAAACTCCTCGCCTACAACGCCCACCACGCGCCCTTGCGCCGCAATATCACCATCGAAGAAGTCGGCAACGCTGCGGCCTTCCTGCTCTCGGATTTATCCAGCGGCATGACGGGGGAGATCATGTACGTCGATGGCGGGCTGAACACCACGGCCCTGGGCAATACGGATCCCCTGCCCGCTTGAACCCACCCTTCGTCCATTTCCAGGCTTATTGCCCAAATATCCTTACGGCATGAATTGTCTTTTTAACACAGTAGCCCTCATTGGCAAATACAAAAGCCCGGAAATTTCAGAGTCTTTGCTCACCCTCGCGGCCTTTCTGCGCAGCCAAGGCCTGGAAGTCTTGATTGAAGAAAGTGCCGCGGCGGCGATAGTGCCGCATCATTACACCGCCGCCAGCTTTGAGGCCATAGGCCAGCGTGCCGACCTGGCGGTTGTGCTCGGCGGGGATGGCACCTTGCTCAATGCCGCGCGCTGCCTGGCTGAGTTTGATGTGCCACTGGTTGGCGTCAACCAAGGGCGGCTGGGCTTCATGACCGACATTGCACGGGAATCCATGATAGAGAGCATGACCGCCATTCTTGCCGGGAAATTCTCGCGCGAGCAGCGCTTCTTGCTCAATGCGGAGGTATTGCGCCATGGCGAATGCGTAAGCCAGGCGTTGACGCTCAATGACGTGGTCATCAACAAGGGTGACACGGGCCGGTTAATCGAGCTGGAAGTCAAAGTGGATAACGAGCTGATCCATATCCTGCGCGCAGATGGCCTGATTATCGCCACGCCCACGGGCTCGACTGCTTATGCGCTCTCGGCCAACGGCCCCATTTTGCACCCCTCCGTCGCGGGCATTGCGATTGTGCCCTTGTGCCCCCACGCCCTCACGAACCGTCCGATCACCGTCAGCGATAAGGGCTGCATTACCGTCACGCTCATCCCGCCGCACGATGGCCGCATCCATTTTGACGGCCAAAAGCGCTTTGAATGCCTGGCGGGTGACGTCGTTCACGTCCAGAAGTCAGGCTATGCCATCACCTTGTTCCACCCGCCAGGCTACAGCTACTTCGCCATGTTGCGCGAAAAGCTGCACTGGAGCGCGACGCCACGCCATTAATCACGCACCAGCA
>DILC01000037.1:15311-30154 GCA_002424865.1 Rhodocyclaceae bacterium UBA5602
CCCAAACCCATGCTTCAGCGCTTGCTCATACGTGACTTTGTGATTGTCGATCAGCTAGAGCTTGAATTCAGTTCAGGCTTTGGCGCGCTCACCGGTGAGACAGGCGCTGGCAAATCCATCCTGATTGATGCGCTCTCGCTCATCCTGGGCGAACGCGCAGATGCTTCAGTCATTCGAACCAGTGCTGAGCGTGCGGAAATCACGGCTGAATTTGACCTTCCTGAATCTGGCGCGCTGGCCGACTGGCTGCAAGCCAATGATTTTGACGCCACATCATGCCTGCTGCGCCGGATCATTGACCAAGGCGGCCGCTCGCGCGCCTACATCAACGGCACAGCCGCCACCCTCGGCCAACTTCGTGAAATCGCCCGTTATCTCGCCGACATTCATGGCCAGCATGCGCATCACTCGCTGCTGCACAGCGAGGCCCAGCGGGCTCTCCTGGACACCCACGCCAACGCGCATGAATTGCTCGCGCAAACCGCCCTCGCCTACGCTGCCTGGCGTCAAGCGCGTGAAGCCAGGCTGGCCGCAACCAGCGACCGCGAAGCTGCCGAGCGCGAACACGAATTACTCACCTGGCAAGTCAATGAACTCAACTCGCTTGGCTTTGATGCGGATGAATGGCAGGAAACCGAGGCCGAACAACGGCGTTTAGCGAATGCCAGCGCCTTGCTCGCAGCCGCATCGAACGCACTCGCTGTCCTGGATGAAGGCGACACTGCCGCGCTCTCCGCCCTGCAACATGCGGGCGTCCAGCTCAACGAATTGACCGCAGCCGACCCCGCGCTCGCTGAAGCCGCATCACTCTTTGACAGCGCCATCATCCAGCTCGAAGAGTCGGCGCTGGCGCTACGGCGTTATCAGGACAGATTAGAGCTTGACCCAACGCGCTTGGCGTCACTGGACCAACGCATTGATGCGGTCATGCAAATGGCGCGCAAATATCGCATCACGCCAACCGAAATTCCTGGTCTGCTCGCGCGGCTCGCGCAACAACTCGAAGAACTCAACCTGCGCGCTGACCCCAGCGCCCTGGCTGAACGCGAAAAAACCACCGAGACCGCTTACCTCGCCCTGGCTAAAAAGCTGTCTGCCTTGCGCGCGCAGGCAGCAAAAAAACTCTCCATCGCCGTCACCGCCGGCATGCAGGAGCTGGCCATGGGCGGCGGGCAATTTCACATCGCCCTCACTCCGCTCGCCGAAGGGGCCTTATTCGGGTTGGAGAACATTGAATTTCAAGTCGCGGCCAATGCTGGCCAATCATTGCGCCCGCTGGCTAAAGTTGCCTCAGGGGGCGAGCTCTCGCGCATCGGTTTGGCCTTGCAGGTCATTGCCAGCCAAGCCAACACGGCGGGCACCTTGATCTTCGACGAAGTGGATGTCGGCATCGGCGGGCGGGTTGCGGAAATTGTCGGCCGCATGTTGCGTTCCTTAGGCCAAACGCGCCAGGTTTTATGCGTCACCCACCTGCCGCAAGTGGCTGCGCAAGCAGACTGGCAATGGTCTGTCGTCAAAGAGACACGTAACAAACAGGTTGTCTCGTCAGTACAGATGCTGGATCAAACCGGACGCATCGCAGAAATTGCGCGCATGCTGGGCGGGGAAAAAATTACCTCAACCACGCAACGTCACGCAGCGGAAATGCTGGGGCTGGGCTTGAATATCACTGGCTGAGTTTCTCACCTGGCATGGCTTCAACAAGCATCATTTGCTTTTCAGCCGATACTCGCAATGCGGCTTGATGCATTCTGCATAGAGGTAGAGCGCATGTTCGCGCAACTCAAAGCCCCGCTGCTTGACAATATCATGTTGCCGCTTCTCAATTTCCGGATCGAAGAATTCCTCTACCCGGCCACACTGCAAACACACCAAATGGTCATGGTGATGCCCTTCGTTTAATTCGAAGGTGGCCTTGCCTGACTCGAAATGGTGGCGTTGCAACAACCCAGCCTGCTCAAATTGCGTCAACACACGATACACCGTGGCCAAGCCAACATCCATGCCGTCGGTTAACAAAAGACGATAAACATCTTCTGCCGTGATATGGCGGACGCCCTCGTCTTTCGCAAGTTTCTGGAACAAGTCGAGAATTTTCAAACGCGGCAATGTGGCTTTGAGGCCGATACTTTTAAGATCGTCCGGATGAGTCTTCATAAGGTAAACAAGGAACCACAAGCACAGGTCGCAATGGCCTTGTATGATATAGTTTTCGCGCGCTCCTTGGGCACTCTTTCAATAGATTCATGGCATCAATAACCGCTCAAAAAACAACAAAATTCGCCAAAGACTGCTGGCACCCCCTCTAAAATAGCGTCCCCATCCCCCCAAAGCAATGCACTGATTGCTGGAAAACATATGAAGCAATTCGCCTATCCGCTCGTTTTTTTAATGGCCTCCTTAAGCGCGGCCTGCTCCAGCCTTAACCCGGCCTATTCTTACATCCAGCCGTATCGCATCGATGTGCGCCAAGGCAACTGGGTGACGCAAGACATGGTGTCGCAACTCAAACCCGGCCAAACGCGTGAGCAAGTGCGTTTCATTTTGGGCTCCCCCCTGGTCACCGACATGTTTCATGCCGACCGCTGGGATTACATTTATCGCTTGCAGCCTGGCCGGGGTGAAGCCGAACAACGCCGCATCACGGTCTTTTTCCGGGATGACAAGCTCGTCCGTGTCGGCGGGGATGTTGTGGCCGATAACGGCAAAAAACCACCACCCAAAGAGACCAGCCAGATCCTAGACCTCTCCGCACCTGCGGATAAAAACAACCCGCAATCGCCAACCAAAGAATGAAAAAAATCCGCTATGCCATCGCAGGCAGTGCTGGCCGCATGGGCCGCACCCTCATTGAAGCCATCCTGAAAAATGAACACGCAACCCTGGCCGCAGCGCTCGAACATGACGCCAGCCCCTATCTAGGCAAGGACGCTGGCGAACTGGTGGGCTCGCCTTGTGGCGTGATCATCTCCAGCGAGATTGCTGCCGCCCTGGCAAACGCCGACTGCCTGATTGACTTTACCCGGCCTGAAGCAACGCTTGTGCATCTGGCTGACTGTGAGGCGGCGGGTGTCAGCCTCATTATCGGCACCACCGGATTCAGTGCGGAAGGCAAGCAAGCGATCGAAAATGCTGCGCAAAAAATTCCCATCGTATTCGCCCCGAATATGGCAGTGGGCGTCAATGCCGTTTTCAAGCTGTTGTCACTGGCAGCCAAAATCCTCGACACAGGCTACGACGTTGAAGTGATTGAAGCGCATCACCGCCATAAAGTCGATGCGCCTTCAGGCACTGCGCTACGCATGGGAGAAGTCGTGGCCCATGCGCTGGGACAAGACTTGTCCGCATGCGCCATTTATGGGCGCCAAGGCCACACCGGCGAGCGGCCTGCGGCACAAATAGGCTTTTCCACCATTCGTGGTGGCGATATTGTGGGCGATCATACCGTCTTGTTTGCTGGTGAAGGCGAGCGCATTGAAATCACCCACAGGTCTGCCAGCCGCATGTCATATGCCCTCGGCGCTTTGCGCGCCGGCCGATTTTTGGCAGACAAATCCCATGGACTGTTTGATATGCAGGATGTGCTGGGGTTAAAGTAATCGCAGTAATTCCCATACTGCCATTCACGCCAAAGACGCCAAAGAAACCACAACGCAAAAAAACGGCCAACCTGTTAGGCAGGTTGGCCGTTTTTTTGCTTATTGCCTGGCAATCGTGTTTTAGCCTGCTTGTGCAGTATCAAGTTGCCTCGCTGCGGCCTGCGCGCTTGCGATCGTGCTCCTTGAGAAAGCGCTTGCGGATACGTATGGATTTTGGCGTGATCTCAACTAGCTCATCATCCGCAATGAATTCCACAGCGGATTCAAGGCTTACCTGAATCGGCGGAATTAACCGAACCGCTTCGTCCGTACCGGATGAGCGCACGTTGGTGAGCTGCTTGCCCTTAATCGGATTTACCACCAAATCGTTATCACGGCTGTGAATGCCGATGATGATACCCTCGTACAATGGATCCCCCGGGCTGACAAACATGCGGCCGCGATCCTGCAACTTCCACAAGGCGTAAGCCACCGCAGCGCCATCGTCTTGCGAAATCAGCACGCCATTGCGGCGTTCCGCCATGACACCCGCCATAGGGCCGTAATCATCAAAAATATGGCTGGCCAGCCCTGTGCCACGAGTCAATGTCAAAAACTCGCCCTGAAAACCAATCAAGCCACGCGCAGGAATGCGGTATTCAAGACGCACACGGCCTTTGCCGTCGGATTCCATATTCTGCAAATCGCCGCGACGGCGGCCCAGCTCTTCCATCACGCCGCCTTGGTGATCATTTTCGATATCCACGGTTAGCAACTCATAAGGCTCGCACTTCTCCCCGTTGATTTCCTTGAACAATACACGCGGACGCGATACAGCCAGTTCATAACCTTCACGGCGCATGGTTTCCAGCAAAATCGTCAGATGCAACTCGCCGCGACCTGAAACCAGGAACACATCGGCATCTTCGGTTTCTTCAACGCGCAACGCCACGTTGGCCAGCAACTCTTTTTGCAAGCGTTCACGAATCTGGCGGCTGGTCACAAATTTGCCCTCCTTGCCTGCCAAGGGCGATGTATTGACCTGAAAGTTCATGGTCAGCGTTGGCTCATCCACAACCAAGGGAGGGAGACCCACAGGGTTAACGGTATCGCACAAGGTGACACCAATCCCGACTTGATCAATGCCGGTCACCAAAACAATGTCACCCGCCTCGGCTTCAGTCGCCTGTTCGCGCTCCAGGCCTTTGAACATCATGATCTGGCCAATTTTCGACTTGCCTTTAGCTTCATCGCCATACATCACGGCAACTTCCTGGCCCACCTTGATGCGCCCCTGCTTGATGCGGCCAATCCCGATACGGCCGACATAACTGCTGTAATCCAGCGAGCAGATTTGCAGCTGCAGGGGCTTTTCAGCATCCACGTCAGGCTGCGGTGTATGCTTGATAATCGCTTCATACAGCGGACGCATGTCCGTGCCGGGTTTAGTCGCATCCAGCATGGCAAAACCATTCAATGCTGAAGCAAAAACCACAGGGAAGTCCAGTTGATCTTCCGTTGCGCCGAGTTTGTCGAACAGATCAAACGTCTGGCCAATCACCCAGTCGGGACGCGCGCCAGGACGGTCGATTTTATTGACCACGACGATAGGCTTTAAACCCAGCGCCAAGGCTTTGCGCGTCACAAAGCGGGTTTGCGGCATCGGGCCTTCAACCGCATCCACCAGAAGCAACACACCATCCACCATCGAGAGCACGCGCTCGACTTCGCCACCAAAGTCAGCGTGGCCCGGGGTATCGACGATGTTGATGTGGGTGCCTTCAAAGTCAATGGCACAGTTTTTGGAAAGGATCGTGATGCCGCGTTCTTTTTCAAGATCGTTGGAGTCCATCACACGTTCCGACAGCTGCTGGTGCGCAGCGAACGTGCCGGACTGGCGTAATAATTGGTCAACCAGCGTGGTTTTACCGTGGTCAACGTGGGCGATAATGGCGATGTTTCTGAGGGAACGGGACATAGTAGGTATCAGTTATAAAAACAAGTCATGCTGCAGTGCATGAAAGGGCGAGGATTCTACCATGCCCCAATCCCCCACTCGCAGCTTTTATGCTTGAATTTTCAGGAGAATTTATGCTTGGCGTGATTGGTGGCAGCGGTTTGACTCAGTTGGCTAACCTGGATGTATCGCACCGCGAAATCGTCCGAACCGCCTACGGCGACCCCTCCGGCCCTTTCATTTTTGGTCGTTTGGGTTGCCAGGACATTGTATTCATTGCCCGGCATGGTTACGGCCATACCATTCCACCGCATTTGGTGAATTACCGCGCCAATCTGGCGGCTCTGCAAAGCGTCGGGGTCACCCGTGTTATCTCTGTGGCCTCAGTGGGCGGCATACGCGCCGATCTCGCCCCGGGCACGCTCGTGATTCCCGATCAGATCATTGACTACACCTGGGGGCGCGAGGTGACCTTTCAATCCGGCACCGAGGGACCGGTCAAACACATTGATTTTACTGAGCCTTATTCCCAGAACATGCGCCAGCTCCTGCTTGACGCGGCAGCGCAGACGCAAGAGCGCATCGTGGATGGTGCTGTATATGCCGCAACTCAAGGTCCCAGACTCGAAACCGCTGCTGAAATTAGTCGGCTCTCGCAAGACGGCGCGGATATGGTCGGCATGACGGGAATGCCCGAAACCAGCCTGGCGCGTGAGCTTGACTTGCCTTACGCCGCCCTCTGCGTAGTGGCCAACTGGGCTGCCGGCCGCGGGGATTCGCTGCATGCCATTCAATTCGACGCCCTGGAAGACGCATTGCAAAATGCCATGGCGCGTGTACGCCGCCTCATTGCCCATCTGTGTGCCGCATGATCCAGCCTGTTCTTCATATGGGGGATGCCAGGCTATTACGCGTCGCTGAACCGGTGACGGAATTCGGCACGCCAGCCTTAGCGAGCCTGGTGCAAGACATGCGTGACACCATGGCGCATTTGCAAGGAGCGGGCATTGCCGCGCCGCAGCTTGGCGTCAATTTGCGGGTGGTGGTTTTTGGCGGCCAACCCAGCGTCCGCTACCCGCAAGCCCCGACCATTCCGGATACCGTATTGATCAACCCGCAACTCACGCCACTGGCTGAAGAAACCGAAGAGGGTTGGGAAGGCTGCCTCTCGGTGCCGGGACTAAGAGGCGTGGTGCCGCGCTGGACGCATTTACGCTACACAGGCTACACCCTTGGGGGTGAGTGCTTTGAGCGCACCGTCAGCGGCTTTCATGCACGCGTTGTGCAGCATGAGGTAGATCACCTGGAGGGCATTTTGTATCCCAGAAGGATTGCCGACCTTGCCCGCTTTGGCTTTATCGAGGCACTGGAAAATCCATAACACGACCGCACATAGCGCCGATGAAGCCGCCCCGAATCATGAAATCCATCCACTTCGTTGCACGAGATGCTGGCAAATGAGCCCACCCCTCCCATCCTCCCCCCTCAGGGAGGCTTCTTTCCGGCCCGCTGCGCCCGGTGATGACACAGCGCACTTGCCCAAGCCTTTCACGTTAAAAAATTAACCAGCCATGAACAGCAACATTTTTAACGAACTCTCGCTTATCGACTACGCAGCCTTGGGCTGGTTCTTTTCATGCTGGGTGGGTTACAGCTTTTTTTCCGAACAAAGCACACTCGCGCATCGGGGCCTGGTCGGGGTTTCACATGATTACCGGCTGGCCTGGGCAGAGCAAATGCTGACCCGTGAAGTCCGCATTGTGGATTCGGCCTTGGTAGGCAATTTGATGACCAGCGTTTCTTTTTATGCCAACACCACGATCTACATTATCGCGGGTTTGATGGCGATCATGGGCACACTCGATAAAACCATGTCGGCAACCGACCTTCTGCCCTTTACGCATAGCTCGGGCCGCGCATTATGGGAGCTAAAACTGATGCTTTTGCTCGGCATTTTCATTTTTGCGTATTTCAAATTCACCTGGGCTTTAAGGCAACTTAACCTGCTCTCCATCTTGATCGGGGCGGCCCCTCACGTGTCCGCCCCGGAATCCGAACGCAATACCTTCAGCCATCGCATGGGCACGGTAAACACTTTGGCGGGGGACGAATTTAACCGTGCCATTCGTGCCTATTATTTCGGGCTGGCCACCCTGTGCTGGTTTATTCAACCTTGGCTATTTATCGTCATGACCACCGCCATCACGCTCGTGCTCTATCGCCGCGACTTTTTATCCCATACGCTCAGCGCATTGCGTGATTAGCCATTGCTTCGTACCCAATAGCCAATAACCGCTTAGTGCGTCCGCGCGTAATCGCGTAATGCTTCGTCGCCCACCAGAAAAATCTTCTCTTCACTGGATGCGGTATCCAGCCAGATGGCGGCAAGGCCGGGGAAAGCCATGTCCACCTGCTCGCGGTTATGCCCCACTTCGATGGCAATGAATCCGCCTGTGTTTAAATGGTCTGCGGCCTCCGCCAACAGGCGGCGCACTATGTCCAGCCCATCCTCACCCGCAGCGAGCGCGAGCGTCGGCTCATGGCGATATTCCATCGGCAATGCCGCCATCGCTTCAGCCGTGACATAGGGCGGATTGCTCAAAATGAGATCATATCGTTTGCCTGCGACGGCGGTGAACAAGTCTGATTCAATCGGCTGCACGATGCCATTTAAGCCATAGTCCGCAATGTTGCGTTTGGCCACGGCAAGCGCGGCGGGTGAAAGATCAATCGCGTCAATTTGCGCATTCGGAAACGCATGCGCCATCAGAACCGCCAGGCAGCCTGATCCCGTACATAAATCCAGCGCGCTCGTCACGCCGCCAACATCGGCCACCCATGGCGAAAAACCCTCTGCGAGCAACTCGGCAAAATAAGAGCGCGGCACGATCACGCGCTCGTCCACATAAAAGCGAAAATCCCCCAGCCACGCTTCTTGCACGATATAGGCTGTTGGCAAACGGCGCGCAATACGTTGCTCCAGGGCCTGCCAGACGGCCAAGCGTTCAGCCTTGGTCAGACGTGCATCAATAAAAACTTCCAGCCGGTCGCGCGGCAACTTGAGCGTGGCCAGCAGCAACCAAATGGCCTCATCCCAAGCGTTATCCGTACCATGACCGAAAAAAAGCGCGCCTTCGGTAAAGCGGCTCACCGCCCAGCGCAACCAGTCGCGCAGGGTTTTCAATTCATCCATCGCATCCGTGGCTGTCATGACATCAGCCGATCAAACGTGCCTTCATAGATTTTTGCCAATGGCTCTAATTCCGCCACCGCTATCCGTTCGTCAATTTTATGAATGCTTTCATTGGTCGGCCCGAATTCGACCAGTTGATCGCAGATATCCGCGATGAATCGGCCATCCGACGTGCCGCCCGTGGTCGCCAGTTCCGTCGTCATCCCGGTCACTTCATGAATGGATTCCGCAATCGCAGCCGAGAGCGTACCGCGCAGCGTGAGGAAGGGTTTGGCGCCCAGCGTCCATTGGATGTCGTAATCCAGGCCGTGGCGATCAAGCAGCTCGTGCACACGCGCCTCTAAGCCTTCTGCCGTACTGGCAGTGGAAAAGCGGAAATTGAACATGATTTCAAACCTGCCAGGACTCACGTTATTGGCGCCTGTGCCTGCATGGGCGTTCGAGATCTGCAAACTGGTCGGCGGAAAATCCCCATTGCCCGCATCCCAAGTTACCGACACTAATTCAGCCAGGGCAGGCGCAGCCAAGTGCACGGGGTTTTTCACCAAATGCGGATAGGCCACATGGCCTTGCACCCCGTTGATAACCAGCTTGGCCGAGAGCGACCCGCGACGGCCATTTTTAACCGTATCTCCCAGCCGATCAACACAGGTAGGCTCGCCCACGATACAGTAATCCATACGCTCACCGCGCGCTTTTAACCTCTCCACCACACGTACCGTGCCATTGACTGCGTCCCCCTCCTCATCTGACGTGAGCAGCAAGGCCAAAGAGTCGGCGCTGGCGGGACGGCGATGGAGCAAACGTTCCAATGCCACAACGCACGCCGCCAAGGAGCTTTTCATGTCCGCAGCGCCACGCCCATAGAGGTAACCGTCGCGAATCTCGGGGGCAAAGGGGGGCGAAGTCCATTTATCCAATGGGCCGGTGGGGACAACATCCGTGTGGCCGGCAAAGCAAATCAGCTTGCCCGTTGCGTCATCCCCCTGGCCGCATCCCTGTCGCTTAGCCCATAAGTTGGAGACGCCGCCCACATCCATGCGCTCTACCGTAAACCCCAGCGGGATCAACCACGAAGCAATCAAATCCAGGCAACCTGCATCATCCGGGGTAATCGAGGGGCGCGCTATCAAGGCTTTTACTTTTTCGAGAACGTGCATAAATTACTCAGCATCCAATTTAAGGTTGAACTCACTAAAGCTTGTGCCCGGCGTTAACGAGCGCACCGGATCATCTGTGTGGCTCGCGCCAGGCACGGCCGTGGGGGATGTGGCGTTGTTGATGAGCCATTGCAGGTTATTCGAGGAATCCGCATTATCCAGCGCCTCATCCAGCGTAATGACATTGGCACGATAGAGCGCAAACAGGCATTGCTCAAACGTCTGACTGCCCGCCACCATGCTTTTTTCCATGGCCTCCTTGATCTCGTTGAGGTCACCCTTCTCGATCAGCTCACTGATGTAACGCGAGTTCACCAGCACTTCGACAGCCGGCGTGCGGCTGCCATCGAACTTTTTAACCAAACGCTGGGAAATAATGGATTTCAATGCCACCGAAAGGTCAGCCAACAGAGAAGCGCGATTTTCCAGTGGGTAAAAGCTGATAATCCGCCCCATCGCATGGTAACTATTGTTGGCATGCAACGTGGCAATGCACAAATGGCCGGACTGGGCATAAGCGATGGCTTGGCTCATGGTTTCCTTGTCGCGGATTTCGCCAATGAAAATGACATCCGGCGCCTGGCGCAAGGCGTTTTTCAGCGCGCGTTGAAAAGACAAGGTGTCCGCACCCACCTCGCGCTGATTCACGATGGATTTCTTGTTGCGAAACAAAAACTCGATAGGGTCTTCCAGCGTCAAAATATGGCCGGTTTGATGGGCATTCCGATAATCCAGCATCGAGGTGAGCGTCGTGGTTTTACCCGAACCGGTCGCGCCAACAATCAGCACCAAGCCCCGCTTTTCATTCACGATCTCCTTCAAGATATCCGGCAGGCCCAGCGTATCCAAATCGGGCACATCAATCGGGATATACCGCGCCACCATGGCGGGCGTGCCGCGCTGAAAAAAACACGACAGACGAAAGACACCCACCTTGGATAAGCTGTAACGCACATTGAGCTCGCGCTCCCGGTCAAGTTCGGCAATTTGCTCGGCCGTCAGCACTTCGGCCAACAAGGCGGTCATCGTCGCCAAATCAATGGCCGCCGCATTGACCGGCATGGCATTGCCGTTGATTTTGATCGTGATCTGAGCGCCACAAGAAAAAAACAGATCCGACGCACCCTTGGCGACCATCAACTGAAACAGCTTGTGCATGTTGCTCATCGGGCTATCCCCTGCACGCCGACATCAGTCTCTTAACAGTTCGTTGATGCTCGTTTTTGCACGGGTTTGCGCATCCACACGCTTCACAATCACCGCGCAATACAGGCTGTATTTGCCATCAGCTGACGGCAAATTGCCGCTCACCACTACGGAGCCCTCAGGCACGCGGCCATAGGTAACCTCGCCCGTTGCACGATCGTAAATTTTCGTGCTTTGGCTGATATATACGCCCATCGAGATAACGCAGTTATCTTCCACAATCACGCCTTCAACCACCTCAGAACGCGCACCGATAAAGCAATTGTCACCGATGATGGTCGGGTTCGCCTGCAAAGGTTCCAACACCCCGCCAATGCCCACACCACCGGACAAATGCACATGCTTGCCAATCTGCGCGCAAGAGCCCACCGTAGCCCACGTGTCCACCATCGTGCCTTCATCGACATAGGCGCCGATGTTCACGTAGCTTGGCATGAGCACCACGTTTTTGCCAATAAAGCTGCCACGGCGCGCAACGGCCGGCGGCACAACGCGAAAACCGCCCCGTTCAAATTGATGCGCATCGTAATGTGCAAACTTGGTCGGCACCTTGTCAAAATAACGCATCGGCCCATTGCCCATCACTGCGTTATCTTCCAAACGGAACGAGAGCAAAACGGCTTTCTTGATCCATTGGTGCGTCGTCCATTGACCATCAATTTTCTCAGCCACACGCAGCGTGCCTTGGTCCAATTCACCCAACACATGCGCCACCGCATCACCAATTCTGGCTGGCGCCGCACCAGGTTTTAAGCTTGCGCGATCCTCCCACGCTTGTTCAATGGTTTGTTGTAATTCATCCTGCGGATTATTCATGGTGTTCTCTTTCACAAAGTGAGACAAAAATCATTGATTCGCTGAGCCGCTTCAAGACAATCCTCAACACTGGGCACTAAAGCGATACGGATAAAGTTTTCCCCCGGATTCATGCCATTGGCAACCCGCCCGAGAAAACTGCCCGGCAAGACAGCTACGTTTTTTTCCTCAAGCAAACGGCGGGCAAAATCTGTGTCAGGAATCGGCGTTTTCGCCCACAAATAAAAGCCCGCATCGGGCATCGTGCAAAACAAGTGCGGTGCAATGAGAGGGGTGACCACCTTGAACTTTTCGGCATAAAGACGGCGATTACCCTGCACATGCCCTTCATCATTCCACGCGGCAACACTCGCCGCTTGCACGGCCGGGTTCATCGCGCCGCCATGATAGGTGCGGTAAAGCAAAAACTTTTTCAGCACGGCTGCGTCACCTGCCACAAACCCCGAGCGCAAACCTGGCACATTGGAGCGCTTGGACAAGCTGGAAAAAACCACCAGCTGCCGATAATCATCCCGCCCAAGTTGCCGAGCTGCCGTTAAAGCGCCCAAAGGGGGAGCAGATTCATCGCAATAAATTTCGGAATAACACTCGTCCGACGCAATCACAAAACCATATTGATCAGCAAGTCGAAATAACTCGCACCATGCATCTAAAGTCATCACGTTACCGGTCGGATTCCCTGGCGAACACACATAAACCAACTGCACATCACGCCAGACTGCCTCAGGCAATGCGGACCAATCCAGCGCAAAACCGTTTTCCGGCAGCGCATTTAAATAGACGGGATCCGCACCCGCCAACAAGGCAGCGCCTTCGTAAATCTGGTAGAACGGATTCGGGCAAACCACCTTTGCACCAAGCCGAGTTCGGTCAATAACGGTTTGCGCAAAGGCAAAAAGCGCCTCGCGTGAACCATTCACCGGCAATATTTGCGTGGCTACATCCGGCAACGGTACGGCATATCTGCGCGCCAGCCACTGGCTAATGGCTTCGCGCAAAGCCATTGTGCCTTGCGTGGTAGGATACTGCGCCAAACCATCCAGATGCTCACTCAAGGCATGCCGAATTAACGCAGGCGTTGCATGCTGCGGCTCGCCAATGGATAGACGGATTTCGCGAAAAGTCGGCGCTGGCAACACGGCACGGCACAACTGCCGCAGCCGCTCAAAAGGATAGGGCTGCAAACGGGCTAGATCAGGATTCACAAGAAGCAAGGGATGAAAATAAAGGGACATTATAAGACAGCCCCTCAAGCCCTGAGCCCAACGCAGGTTTTCTTTTAGCCTGCCAGCAGGTAAGTAGCGTCATAGGGTTTGATCAATGCCATAATGGCAGTACTATCAAAATAGATATCAAGCCCAGCTGTGAAGGTTCAGCAAAGACACAGTTTTGCAGCTTCCTGCAGCCGCATTGTCGCCGAAAAACAAGCACTCATATTCCATAGCACTATGTCGATCTTCCAAGCGGAAAATTTCATTATCATCGGCGTAACGCTTGGAGGCCAGACTTTCCGGCCGAGTGACTGGGCCGAACGGATCTGTGGCGTTATGTCCGCGTTTGGCGCTGAGCGACGCATGGCCTACTCGCCTTATGTTCTCCCAGGCACTCAGGATGGTTATAAATGCGTTTTTGTCAGTGCCGATCTTTATAAAGTCGAGCCGATGGCATATACCTTTTTGGTTAACTTCGCTAAAGACAACCAACTCAAAGTCACCTCCGGTAAAGCCCCCCCTCCGCAGGAAGACAATAAGACTTCGTAAAGCATTCCTGAGCACAAACTTTCCATGCTATCGCCAAACAATACTGCCAACGAAACCAGCTTTGTTCGCGGATTATTAAGTGCAGGCATCTTGCCGGAAGATGACCAGGAAACCCGGCTCAATAAATCGCTTTTGATGCTGGCCACAGGCTTATTCACAGTAACCGCCATGCTGTGGCCCTTACTTTATTCTGTTTTGGGCAAGCCGCTACCAATAACATTGCCGTTTGTTTTTCAGCTACTGCTCACGGGCAATATGTTGTTGTACATCAAGACCAAGAATTTTTATTTCTTTCGCACGACGCAACTCGCATTTTTTCTTTTTTTCCCATTCATCACCCAATGGGCGATGGGCAACCTCATCTCGTCTAGCGGAATTGTTTTATGGGGGTTGATCGCACCCGTTGGCGCACTGCTTTGTATCGGTGCTAACCAATCGGTTGGCTGGTTTTTCGCCTGGGCATTTCTCACCGCCCTATCCGGTGCCATGGACTATTATTTGGCAGGCCCTTTAGCCCCATCAATGCCGCTAGTTATACCAATTCGCACCAGCTTGGCGTTTTTTACCTTGAACTTTATTGCGCTGGCGGTGCATATCTATTTATTGCTACGTTATTCGGTATTAGAAAAACGCAAAGCACAAAAAGTATCAGAAGAAACCTATGCACAACTTCTTCTCGAACAAGAGCGGGCAGAAAGCCTGCTTCTCAACATTCTGCCTGCCCCCATTGCTGACCGCTTAAGACATGAACATCAAACCATTGCAGATGGTTTTGCGGATGTCACAGTCATGTTCGCCGACATTGTTAACTTTACGCAATTATCTGCAAGCCTATCACCCAACCAGATATTTACAGCGCTTAACCTAGTCTTTTCTTCATTTGATGAAATGGCCGACAAGTATCAACTAGAAAAAATTAAAACCATTGGCGACGCCTACATGATTGCGGGTGGTCTTGATAATCGCTGTCCTGAGTATGCACACGCCATTGCCGATATGGCATTAGAAATGAATAGCATTTTAAAAAACAACCAAACCATTAACCCAATGAATCTTGGTCTGCGTATCGGCATTGGCACAGGGCCACTGATCGCAGGCGTGGTAGGAAAAAAGAAATTTATTTATGACCTTTGGGGCGACACGGTGAACATTGCCAGCCGGATAACTTCTGAA
>DILC01000049.1:0-3836 GCA_002424865.1 Rhodocyclaceae bacterium UBA5602
CCTGTAACTCCTGGCTTCACGCTATGACGGATCGCGTAAAAAGGAATTTCCTTAGTCAGCTGATCGACAAAAAAAGCACGCTCAGGCCGCGGCCCAACCATGCTCATGGTGCCGCTCAACACGCAAAAAATCTGCGGCAACTCGTCTATCCTCACTTTGCGAATGAAACGTCCAACCCGCGTCGTCCGGTCGTCATTCGCAGTCGCCCAGCGCGGTTTTCCATCACTTTCAGCATCGCGCCGCATGCTGCGGAACTTGATTACGTCAAACAAGCGGCCATTCAAACCCACGCGCTCCTGGCGATACAGGACAGGCATGCCATCCTCGATCACAATCAACAGGGCGGTAATCACCATGATGGGGGCAAAAACAACCAGTAAAATAATAGCGGCAACGATATCGAACAGCCGCTTGAAAAAAGAACGCACTGCCCCTTGACGAAAACCGTCGCCAAAAATCAGCCAGCCTGCGCGTAGCGCGTCAATACGAATCTGCCCGAGCATGCGTTCAAAATGGCTCGACATATCCAGAACCAGAATGCCGGCCACGCGGCAATCCAACAGCTCGCGAAGCGGCATGCGTCCGCCCCGACGATCATCAAGCGCAATCACAATTTCATCTACCTTGTGAAAAGCCGCCGTATCAACAAGCGACATGGCGGTAGAAAGCACGCGCTCTGGAGGAACCACAGACTCCATCTGCAGCAAGCCTGGATAAAAGCCAACAATTTGTATGGTCGGATCCTCCTGATTCAAGGATGCCGCAACTTTGACCGCCTCGTTACCCACACCAAAGACCAGAATACGGTGGGTAACACGCGCATTGCTCTTACGGTGGGCAGCAAATACGCGGTACGATAACATGCCGAACAAGGCAGCCATGCCGCTGAGTTCAAGAAGCGTGCGGTCCGCACGCGCGATAGGAAAAATCAAGAACAGCAAATAGGCAACCGGCACAGAAAGATGCAGTGCCAGTACAGCCCTGGCTCGTGAATCATCGACCGTGCGGTCATGGATCCGCTGGTAAAACCCGAGCCAGCTATTGAGAACCAGCATGGTTAAAGCCAGAATCGCTGCGTAAGCCGTTAAAACCAGAATATCAATCGGCAAGCCACCCCTGATCCACAGGATAGCGATAAAAATGCCAACAAAAACAAATCCGAAATCAAACAAAACCTGCAACAAAGTCGCCGTTCGAAAAGTATGGCCTAACGCGGACTTAATCATGGATTCCTCAAGCGCTTCTGGAAAGCCGTTCTAAAATGAAACGGTAATTGCGTGACATTCATCTTGATGGCCGATCGACTAACCAACAGGGCCACCCGAATAATTGCCCAAGAAAAATGTACAGCAAGACGCCATCATACCCGGTATTTTCTCTCAAGTTAGCGCAAAACACGCTTCAAACCCCCTCACGCAATGCCTCCGCAATCGGTTTTTGGCACATTAAATAAGCCGGACGCAAAGACGCAAACAAAGCCGCCATCACCCCAACAGCAAACGCCATGACAATCACCTGCGGCACCACCAGGATGTGCGATATATAGCCTTGATCAGCATTGGGTGGCGGCGGCATGGGGATGCCCACTTGCGAAATTGCTTTCGCCAGGACAACCCCCACCACCACGCCAAGCGTAGCGCCTAAAACGCCCAGCCACAAGCTTTCCAGCACAATCAGCCGAAACAAATGCGCCGACCGGTCGCCAATGGCGCGCATGGTGCCAAACTCGCCGGCTCGCTCAAAAATGCCCATATTCACGGTATTTGAGACGCTCATTAGCAGCATTGCCAAAATAACCACAACCAAAAACCCGAACTGTTGCTGGTACAGGGTCACGGTCTGGGTATAAAACGAATTAAGATCAACCCATGTTTTCAACTCAAACCCCTGTCCCGACAATTTCGCACGCATCGTTTTGGCCACGGCTTCGGTCTCAGCCGTATTTTTGAGCAGAACCACTGCCGTATGCGCCCCTGCCGTTGCCAGGAGCTCCTGCGCCGCAGCCAAGGGAATACGCACAACGCGGGCATCGTAGTCCTTGGAGAATGTCTGAAAAACGCCGACGACTTTAAATTCCAGCAAGTTGGTCGCACCACCAGTAGCGCTCACCAACAAAGTCACCGGATCCCCTGGTTTTAACTTCAAGGCCTTGGCAACCCCCTGACCTATCATCATGCCAAAAAAGTCGGCGCTGGCAAGACGGCGGCCTGCAGTCAAGGTGATGTAACTCGATAGCCGATTTTCCCGCAGAGGCTCGACACCCTCGCCCATAATCGACCAATCCGTACGCCCATTCCCCAGCAAGCCGGAAAAGTTAAGCCGCAGCATGGCGTCTTCCACTCCGGGTGCCGCGAGCAAATCCGCACGCAGTTTTTCCGGCGCTTCCATCAAGTACTTTTCCGGACTCTGCGCGCCGTATTGCCAATAGCCGACACGAGAAACCTGCACATGACCCGTGCTCGAACGGATCATGGACTCGCCAGTCTCAACAATCGTATCCTCAATGAAGCCCCCCGCCAGAATCAGCGCGGCCACGCCAAAGGTGATTGACGCCAAGGTCACCGCACTTCGCCCGCGCTGGCGAAACACATTGCGGATGGCTAATTTCAGCAGTCCTAGCATGGCATGTCTCGTTTGCGCATATCCGCTTCAATCGTCCCATTCATTCACTTGTTATGCCGGATCGCATCGACGATCACCATGCGCGAAGCACGCCAAGCCGGATAAAGACTGGCCAGTGTCGTCGCACCAACCCCTAAAACCAGAGACTCCATCACGATCGCTGGCGTAATGAGCAAATGCGCTAAATAGCCCCGCGTCAAACCCGGTGGCGGCGGCATATCAATATGCAAGGCATCAATCCCCCACCCCAGCACTATCGCCATCACCAAGCCCGCAAGGCTCCCAATTAACCCTATCAGCGCACCCTCGCTCACAAACTGCCACAGCAAAACGCGTGAGCGCACGCCCAGCGCCATGGACGTACCGATTTCGCCAGTGCGCTCCATCACGCTCATCATCATTGTGTTGCCGATACCCAGCAAAATAATCGCCACCACAATAAACCGCACAACGCCTAGCTGCTGCTCGAACAATTCCACCGCACGCCGATAAAACTCGGCTAATTGATCCCAGGTGCGCACCTCGAATTTTGGCGCAGGAAAGATTTTTTTCAGATTTTCCGCAACCAGCGGCGTTTGCTCCGTGTCATCCAGATAAACAAACCAACTATGCGCCCCCTCAACCTTCAACAGTTTTCTTGCCGCATGGATATGCAGCAAAAGCGCGCTATCGTCATAGGCCTTGCTCACTGATTCAAACACCCCCGCCACTTTCGCATCAATCGCACTCAAACCCGTGCTCGGCGTGTCCACCAAAATCACCACCGCATCCCCCGCCTTGACCCCCATGAGCCCAGCCAAACCCTTGCCAAGCAAAATCTTGTCCTCATCATTCGCAGCCAAGTGCCTGCCTTGAATGATTTTCAAAGAACGATCCCCCGTCAGGTCATGCGCCGGATCAAAACCCTCACCGGCAAAAGCAAGCGTTGACTCGCCATGGCTCACCAAGCCCGTCACACTTAGCCGCGGCCCCCATGAGCGCACATGGGTTTGGGTTTTCAGCGCACCAGCCGCTGCGTCATCCGGCAGAAAATAATGCGCCGGATCGGCCAGGCCATTTTCGTGATAACCCGGGCGCGTGATCTGCAGATGCGCATATTGCGATTCAATCGTAGCCTCGCGAAAGTCGGCAAACATACCCGCAATAAAGCTGCTCGCCACCGTCAGGGAAGCCGTACCCAAGGCCACGGAAAAGATCGCGATCAAGGCGCGCCG
>DILC01000049.1:3884-5300 GCA_002424865.1 Rhodocyclaceae bacterium UBA5602
ATCATGCAGGCATAGGGTTGCGCTCTACATGATACTGCCAGCCAAAATTAAATCAGCCGCTGAAATAGGGGCTAAGCCCTGCACAAATCCACCATCAAGTCACTTGCTCAAGCGCAAAAGCCCAATCAGTGTCGAAAATTTTTACACCCTAAATACCCACATACCCATATGAAACAAAAAGGATAAAAATAATACTTTATAAACAATTAACTATAAATAAAATAAACTTTGGGCACAGAACATGCTTATGTTTCAGCGTAGCAATCTCGACCCACTCGAAAAGGAAACCAAAATGTTAAAGAAAAAACTAATCTCGGCTCTGGTCGGTGTAGCCGCAACAATCGGCGCAACAACGGCTGCCAACGCCTTTACCCTGAATGAATACAACGGCCCCGTGACGATGCTGATCTCCGGCGTTGATCAAGGCACGCTTTATAGCGCAAGCTGCTCAAGCGCAGCCAGCTGCGATGCCGCTGTTTTGCAAGCCGCCGCTGGCGCTGTTGGCTCAGAAGACTCATGGGGCATCTTCAAGATTCAATCCATCAACGCGCTGGTGAATGGTAGCGCCGGCGCTGCGCTCTGGACAGCTGGCACAGGCGGTGAATACCTGGTTGGCACGTATGGTGGCTTGGTCGATCAAGCGGCTGAAGTTCAAAGCAGCACGATCAACGGTATTACGCAGACCACGGTAGGCACGGGTGGTTTCCTCAATCTTTACCTGACCAACTCTTTAGCGGGTTATGCTGCAGCCGTTGCAGCGGGTGCCTCTTCTCGTTCTGGTACCACTGTTACCGGTGTTGATGGCGTAGGAACCACCTTCCTCACCGCTAATTTTAGCGGTACAGCTGTTGCGAGTTTTGATGGTGACTCCTCAACGTCAGTTTATAGCTACAACTCAAAGGCTGGTTCTGCCAATGGCTTTCTGGACATTACCGGTGGCGCTTACGCTGATTTGTTCAGAAAAAACACCATTCTCGACATGTCATTGCAGAACCTGGTTGACGTTGGTTTTGCCAGCCAAAACCTTCAAGGCGCTAATGCGCCAAGTAACTGGACAGTGGGCTACTCGGGCAACGTTAACACCAACGTGATTCCGGAACCAGGTTCAATGGCCTTGGCTGGTTTAGGCTTGGTTGGCTTGGCTGCATTGCGTCGCCGCAAACAGCAAGCTTAATTTGCACTAGCTGCTTAAAATAGCTGCCGGGCGCAAGCTTGGCAGCTATTTTCGTTATTAGGTTTCGTTCTGGGATTTCGTTATGGGGTGCGACTTCACTTCTTGATAAATACGGGAACAGCCCTGCCCTCTACCGCCGTATCATCAGCACCGACTTTTTTGGCGTCGGCTTTTTTGCCATTATGCGGCTGAGGACTGATCAGGCTGATGACTGACCAACATCGCTGTGTTTACCAGGCGCC
>DILC01000018.1 GCA_002424865.1 Rhodocyclaceae bacterium UBA5602
GGCACATCCAGCTACGGTTACGATATCCGCTGCTCGCGTGAGTTCCGCGTGTTCACTAACATCTATTCAACGATTGTGGATCCGAAGAATTTCGATGAAAATTCCTTCGTCGAGATGGATGGCGATTATTGCGTGATTCCGCCGAATTCTTTCGCGCTGGCGCGTACGGTGGAATACTTTCGCATCCCACGCAGTGTGCTCACGGTTTGCCTCGGCAAATCAACCTATGCACGCTGCGGTATCATTGTGAACGTCACGCCGTTTGAGCCGGAATGGGAAGGCTATGTGACATTGGAGTTTTCCAATACCACGCCGTTGCCCGCCAAAATCTACGCGGGTGAAGGCTGCGCACAGGTGCTGTTTTTTGAGTCCGACGAAGTGTGCGAGACCTCTTACAAGGATAGGGGGGGGAAATATCAAGGGCAGGTTGGTGTGACTTTGCCGAAAATATGATGAATCTGGTCGGGCAGGGGAAAGGGCAAATCCATGCTGCCGCTCAGCGCTTGTCCTGCGATTTTCCCCTATTCCATCCCGCTTCACGCTTCTCTTTCTTCACCCTTCTTTTTCCTCGTTAGGGATTTCCATGCGCTTCCATTTTCCCATCATCATTATTGACGAAGACTTTCGCTCTGAAAATGCCTCCGGTCTGGGTATTCGTGCGCTGGCTTCAGCCATTGAAAAAGAAGGCATCGACGTGCTGGGCGTGACCAGCTATGGCGATTTATCGTCGTTTGCCCAGCAGCAGAGCCGGGCGTCGGCCTTCATCCTGTCGGTGGATGATGAAGAGCTGGCGAATGAGGAAGAAGAAACCATTGCCGAACTGCGCGCTTTTGTTGAGCAGATCCGCTACAAGAATGCCGAAATTCCGATTTTTCTGCATGGCGAGACGCGCACCAGCCGGCATATTCCGAACGACATCCTGCGCGAACTGCATGGCTTCATCCATATGTATGAAGACACGCCGGAATTCATCGCCAAACATGTCGTGCGCGAAGCGAAGTCCTATATGGACTCGCTGCCGCCGCCATTTTTTCGCGCGTTGGTGCATTACGCGGCGGATGGCTCGTATAGCTGGCATTGTCCCGGCCATTCGGGCGGCGTCGCCTTCCTGAAAAGCCCGGTGGGACAGATGTTCCATCAGTTCTTCGGCGAGAACATGCTGCGCGCTGACGTCTGCAATGCGGTGGAAGAGTTGGGCCAACTGCTCGACCATACCGGTCCGGTGGCAGCGTCCGAGCGCAATGCGGCGCGGATTTTCAATGCGGACCACTTGTTTTTCGTCACCAACGGTACGTCGACCTCGAACAAGATCGTCTGGCACTCTACCGTGGCGCCGGGCGATGTGGTGGTGGTGGACCGCAACTGCCACAAGTCCATCTTGCATGCGATCATGATGACTGGTGCGATCCCCGTGTTTCTGATGCCGACACGCAACAACTACGGCATCATCGGGCCGATTCCGCGGGAAGAGTTTCTTTGGGAAAACATCCAGAAAAAAATCGACGCCAACCCGTTCATCATCGACAAGAAAGCCAAGCCGCGCGTGCTGACGATTACGCAAAGCACTTATGACGGCATTATGTATAACGTCGAAGACATCAAGGAGATGCTCGACGGCAAGATCGATACGCTGCATTTCGATGAAGCCTGGCTGCCGCATGCCGCGTTCCACGATTTTTATGGCGACTATCACGCCATCGGCGCTGACCGTCCGCGTTGCAAGGAGTCGATGATCTTTTCCACGCAATCCACCCACAAGCTGCTGGCGGGCTTATCGCAAGCTTCGCAGATTCTGGTGCAGGATGCACAGGAGGGCAAGCTCGACCGCGATGTATTCAACGAAGCTTATCTTATGCACACGTCGACTTCGCCGCAGTATTCGATCATCGCTTCGTGCGACGTGGCGGCGGCGATGATGGAGGCGCCAGGCGGCACCGCGCTGGTGGAGGAATCCATCGCCGAGGCGCTGGAGTTTCGCCGCGCCATGCGCAAGGTGGATGAGGAGTGGGGGGCCGACTGGTGGTTCAAGGTCTGGGGGCCGGATGATTTGTCCGAAGAAGGCATCGAAGAGCGCGACGCCTGGATGTTGAAGCCCTCGGCGCGCTGGCATGGTTTCGGCAAGCTGGCCGAAGGCTTTAATCTGCTCGACCCGATCAAGGCGACGGTCATTACGCCGGGGCTGAATGTGGATGGCGAGTTTTCTGATGAGATCGGCATGCCGGCGGCGATTGTCACCAAATATCTCGCCGAGCATGGCGTGATTGTCGAGAAGTGCGGCCTGTATTCCTTCTTCATCATGTTTACCATCGGTATCACCAAGGGGCGCTGGAATACGCTGGTGACGGCCTTGCAACAGTTCAAGGACGATTACGACCGCAACCATCCGCTGTGGAAGGTGCTGCCTGAGTTTGTCGCTAAATATCCGCGCTATGAGCGCGTTGGCCTCAAGGATTTATGCACGCAGATTCATGTGGTGTACAAGGCCAACGACATCGCGCGGCTGACGACGGAGATGTATTTGTCGAACATGGTGCCGGCGATGCGCCCGGCCGATGCATTCGCCAGGATGGCGCACCGTGAAATCGACCGTGTGGGCATTGATGAACTGGAAGGCCGTGTGACTGCCGTATTATTGACCCCATACCCACCCGGCATACCGTTGCTGATCCCGGGCGAACAGTTCAACGGCACGATCGTGCGCTATCTCAGGTTTGCGCGCGAGTTCAACGAGAAGTTTCCCGGTTTCGAGACCGACATCCACGGCCTGGTGAAAGACGCCAGCAATGGCAACGTGCGTTATTACGTGGATTGCGTGCGGGAATAAGCGGAATTCTGGGGCAAATTCAAAAAGTCGGCGCTGGCAACACGCCGACTCACCCGCTTATTCTGTCCGTTGGTAGCTGACGAAATCATAGGCTAGTCCGTCCGGGCTCACATGCGGTTCGCGCGTTAGCTCTGACCAATCGATGTGGCTGAATGCCGGAAAATGCGCATCGCCAGCCACTTCGGTGTGGATTTCAGTGATCTCCATGCGTTGCGCCAGCGGTAGTGTCTGGGCGTAAATTTCTGCGCCGCCAATGACAAAAGCAGTTTCTTCATTTGCGCAGGCCGTGATTGCGGCTGTTAACGAAGTAACTACGGTCGCGCCTTCCGCGCAATAATCAGGATTGCGTGTGATGACAATGTTGTGCCGTCCGGGCAGCGCGCGGCCAAGAGACTCCCAGGTCTTGCGCCCCATGATGACGGGATGGCCCAAAGTGAGCGATTTAAAGCGTTTCAGGTCATCGGCAATGCGCCAGGGCAAGGCGTTGTCCGCGCCGATGACGCCATTGGCGGCGACGGCAGCGATGAGAATGATGTGTGTGGCGTTGCGGGGCAGGTCAGTCATGATGGTCAAATAGGTGTGTAACGCTGGACGTAACCGGACGACAAAAATTGCAGCTTTTGGGTGTCCGGTTGACGGAATTGTTATGCATGGCGCGGCTGTGCCAGTGGAACTGCAGCCTGGATAGCAGCCCGAACTTGGGGACTGTTTTTCCAGCAAGTGGAGCCGACGATGGCCGAGGCTTGAAATACGGCATCCAACGCATTGGCTTTGCTCAGGTGGGCCAATGATTCAAGCCACTAATGCTTGCTCGTGCAAGCTGCCAATAACCCTGCTGTCGAGCTATCCAGCCCCTGGGCCGGGCTTGTGCCTTCTAGCATGGGCAAGAGGCGGTTGGCAAGTTGCTTGCCATATTCCACGCCCCATTGATCAAAAGAGTTGATCTGCCAGAGTACGCCCAAAGAAAACACTTTGTGTTCGTATAGCGCAATCAACTGCCCTAGAGTGTAGGCGTCAAGGCGGGGCAGGAGCAAGGTGGTGGAGGGCTGGTTGCCGGGAAAGACTTTGTAGGGCGCAAGCTGCAAGGATGCTGCCGTTGCGCCGCTGAAAAAAGTCGGCGCTGGCGGCACGGCGGCAGCGAGTTCAGCAGTCGCTTCATCAAGCGTTTTGCCACGCATCAGTGCTTCGCTTTGGGCAAAGCAATGCGCCAGCAGTTTGGTGTGATGGCCGGGCAGCATGAAGTCGGGTTCGATGAGTGCAATAAATTCGCAGGGAATCAGCCGTCCGCCTTGATGAATCAACTGGTAAAAAGCATGCTGGCCGTTGGTGCCGGATTCGCCCCAGAGGATGGGCGCGGTGGCATAGGTGACGGTCTTGCCAGCGCGGTCGACCTGCTTGCCGTTGGACTCCATTTCCAGTTGCTGCAAATAGTTTGGCAAGAGTTCCAGCGATTGGCTGTAAGGCAGCAGCGCGCGGGTTTCTGCACCGAGAAAATTGACATTCCAGAGTTCCAGCAAGGCCAGTGTGAGCGGTAGATTGCGTTCGATGGGCGTATTGAAAAAATGCGCATCCATCGCCGCACCGCCTGCCAGAAGCTGACGAAAGTTGTCCATGCCAATAGACAGGGCCAGCGGCAGGCCGATGGCTGACCACAGCGAGAAACGGCCGCCGACCCAGTCCCAGAATTCAAAGGCATTCGCCGGATCAATGCCGAACGCAGCCACGGCGGGCAGATTGGTCGATACGGCAACGAAATGACGAGCCACAGCCGCTTCGCCGAGCGCAGCGGTTAGCCAGGCGCGAGCCGAGGCGGCATTTTGCATGGTCTCTTGCGTAGTGAAAGTTTTGCTGGCGATGATGAACAGCGTGCGTGCCGGATCAAGGTCGGCGAGCATGGTGGCTAGATGTGCGGCATCGAGATTCGAGACGTAATGCACCGTGATCTCTGGCATGTGCTGTGCCGCTAGCGCATGACTGGCCATTTTGGGACCGAGATCGGAGCCGCCAATGCCGATATTGATGACATCACGGATGCGCTCGCCTGTGCTGCCCAGCCAGCGACCTTGGTGAATATCGGCGCAAAACCTGGCCATTTGATCCAACACGCGGCGCACGTCCGGCATGACATCCTGCCCGGCATGGAAAACGGGTTCAGCGCCACCATGCCGCAAGGCCGTATGCAGGACGGCGCGGTGCTCGGTATGGTTAATGGCGTCCCCGCTTTGCAGGCGTCGAATCCAGTCCTCACCTTGTGCGCCGTGCCACAAATCCTGCAAGGCGCCCATGACGTCTGGCGTGACCCGTTGCTTTGAGTAATCCAGCAAAAAGCCTTCTTCTTGCAGCGAAAATCGGCTAAAACGCCCGCTGTCGCTCGCAAACAGATCACGCAGGTGCAGATTTTTTTGAGCACTGGCCAGCGCTGTCAGTTTTGCCCAGATGGGGGAGGCGTTGATAAGCATAGGCTGAAAGAGCGTTTTGTATTAGTCGTTGGGCGATCAGCAGGCCGTCCTGTCAGACAGCAACCGGCGCTGCAATATGCGGATAGGGATCGTAAGCTTCCAATGTGAAGTCTTCATAACAGAACGAAAAAATATCCTGCACGGCCGGGTTTAGCTTCATGCGCGGCTGGGGTCTGGGTTCGCGGGTGAGCTGCAGCCTGGCCTGTTCAATATGATTGCTGTACAGATGGCAATCCCCCCCCGTCCAGATAAATTCGCCCGGCTCAAATTGGCACACTTGCGCGACCATCAAGGTAAACAGCGCATACGAGGCAATATTGAACGGCACGCCGAGGAAAATATCGGCGCTGCGCTGATACAGTTGGCAGGAGAGTTTGTTGTCAGCGACATGAAACTGGAACAGCGCATGGCAAGGGGGCAACTTCATTTTCGGGATGTCGGCCGGATTCCAGGCGGAAACAATGTGGCGACGGGAATCCGGATTGTTTTTCAGGCCGTCGATCAATTGCGTGATCTGGTCGATCTCGCCAGCGGGGTTGGCTGCGGAAGGGTTAGGCCAGTGCCGCCACTGATGACCATACACCGGGCCCAGATTGCCATTCTCGTCGGCCCAGTCGTCCCAGATCGAGACGCCGTTTTCCTTCAGGTAACGGGTGTTGGTCTCGCCCTGCAAAAACCATAACAACTCATGGATGATGGAGCGCAGGTGCAGTTTTTTGGTGGTGAGCAGCGGAAAGCCTGCCGCCAGATCAAAGCGCATCTGGTGACCGAAAACAGAGCGTGTGCCGGTGCCCGTGCGATCAGATTTCTCCGTGCCGTGCTCTAGCACGTGGCGCATCAGGTCAAGGTATTGGCGCATAGGACAGATTCTGGAATGTATGGATGATTGATTGTAAAGCACCTTGGCCAGTTGCCCGGCTGGAACGGCTTAAAAAAGCGTATCTTCATGGTTTTCAAGGAGGTCATCATGTTTTTTCATGATCGCAGTCACGCCGCGCAACAGTTGGTCAAGGCGCTTGCCGCTTACCAGGGGAAAAATCCCTTGGTGCTGGCCATTCCGCGCGGTGCCGTGCCGATGGGGCGGATCATTGCGGATGCGCTGGGGGGAGAGCTGGATGTGGTTTTAGTGCGTAAATTGTCCATGCCAGCCAATCCGGAATTCGCTGTCGGCTCGGTGGATGAATCGGGCTGGACGTATGTGGCGGAATACGCTGCGACGGCAGGTGCGACAGCAGACTATCTGGAACAGGAAAAGCAGCGCCAGCTCGCCACCATCCGCCGTCGGCGTGCCGAATACACGCCCTTGCATCCGCCGATTGATCCAGCCGGGCGTATCGTCATTGTGGTTGATGACGGTCTGGCCACTGGCGCCACCATGATTTCAGCCTTGCACAGCCTGCGCGGCAAGAAACCGGCCAGACTGGTGTGCGCTGTGCCGGTTGCGCCCCCCGATACGGTAGCCCGGGTGGCGCAATATGCCGACGAGGTGGTGTGTCTGGAAACTCCCTTCGATTTTCAGGCGGTAGGGCAGTTTTATCGTGACTTCCCGCAGGTGGAGGACGCGGAAGTCATTGAGATTTTGCGTCGTTCATGAGGTGGCAAGGCCATCCCGCCACCGCCAATTTTTCCTGCATTATGTTGTCCAGGTCTGCATTTCCTGCGCCCAGATTCAAAGTGTGAAATAACGCTCAAACCACGCCGCTGCCTGACGGGAGACTTCTTCCAGTGTGCCGGGTTCCTCAAATAAATGGGTGGCGCCGGGAATGATAGCCAGCCGCTGGGTGCAGCGCATGTGCGCTGCGGCACGCTGGTTGAGATCAATGACAACATCATCTTCGCCGCCAACCAGCAACAGGGTGGGGGACGTAACCTCAGCCAGGCTGTCTGCCCCGGCCAGGTCGGGGCGTCCGCCGCGCGATACGACGGCGGCTATTTTGCCATCCAGCTTGGCGGCAGCCTGCAGCGCGGCAGCAGCGCCTGTACTGGCGCCAAAATAGCCGAGCGGCAGGTTATGGCAATCGGCGCGCTCTTTTATCCAGGCGGTGGCGGCAAGCAGGCGCCGGGTCAGCAGGGGAATGTCAAAGCGGGTTTCATGGTTGCTGTCCTCCCCGGGCGTGAGCAAGTCCATCAACAGCGTGCCTATCCCGGCTGCGCGCAGAACGCTGGCGACATAGTTGTTGCGCGGACTGTGGCGGCTGCTGCCGCTGCCATGGGCGAACAAGACCAGGCCCGCCGGGCTTTGCGGCAATTCCAGCATGCCTTCGATGAAGACGTCGCCCTGTGGGATATGCACCAGTTGCCCGGGTTGCCTGGCGTGCATGGGTTGGGGTGTGGTCATGATGACATCCTCATAATCTGCGGGTTGCGCCGATGGCGACAGGGATGCGCCGCTGGCCGAAATTTCCGCTGAACGCTTCAAACCGTCCGGCGAGCGGTGCCTGGCAATCCGGGCAATTCCCCTCCGGGGTGAGGCGGTATTGGGCAATCCGGTGCCAGTCGCGGACAATCAGCGGGGCGTGGCAGGCCGGGCAGGATGTGGTGCCGCCTGCCGGGTCATGCACGTTGCCGGTATACACATACTCAAGCCCGGCATGGCGCGCAATCTCGCGGGCACGGGTCAGCGTCGCGGGCGGGGTGGCGGGTATGTCCGGCATTTTGTGGTCGGGATGGAAGGCCGTGAAGTGCAGCGGTACGCCAGGCCCCAGTTCGCGCATGATCCACTGGCTCATCGCGGCAAGCGCTTCATCCGAGTCGTTTTGTCCGGGGATGAGCAAGGTGGTGATCTCGAACCATACGTCCGTATGATGTTTAAGGTAGATCAAGGTATCGAGTACCGGCTGCAGGTGCGAGCCGGTGAGCTTGAAGTAAAAGTCTTCGCTAAATGCCTTCAGGTCTACATTGGCGGCATCCATTTTGGCAAAAAAGTCGCGCCTTGGCTGATCGTGCATATAGCCCGCTGTGACTGCCACGGTCTTGATGCCGCGGGCATGGCAGGCATCTGCCACGTCCATCGCATATTCGGCAAAAATCACCGGATCGTTATAAGTGAAGGCGACGCTTTTGCAGCCATGGCGTTCGGCCGCATCGGCGATGGCCTCAGGGGACGCCTGATCCATGAGCTTGTCCATGTCCCTGGATTTGCTGATGTCCCAGTTCTGGCAAAACTTGCA
The DNA here is from genome assembly GCA_002424865.1 of Rhodocyclaceae bacterium UBA5602. Taxonomy (GTDB): domain Bacteria; phylum Pseudomonadota; class Gammaproteobacteria; order Burkholderiales; family Rhodocyclaceae; genus Rugosibacter. Next base: position 8,454 of record DILC01000018.1, read on the forward strand.
GGCCAGATTGCAGCCCGCCGTGCCGAAAGACAATACGCTGCTGCCCGGATAGAAGTGGTTGAGCGGCTTTTTTTCAATGGGGTCAATGCAAAAACCGGAGGAGCGCCCGTAGGTGGTCAGGATCATCTGATCGCCAACACGCTGGCGCACAAAGCAGGCACCTTTTTGCCCATCATGCAGTTTGCAGTCACGCGGGCATAGGTCGCACTGAATGCGGCCATCCTCGATGGCATGCCAGTAACGCGCCGGGTAGTTCGACGGCGTTGCCATTGCTGCAGATTTCATCGCGACGGCTCCTTCCATTTGCTCACGCCATAAATTGACAGGCGAACCTCCTCGGCCCAAAAATCAGCCGGCAGCCCGGCTTTGTTTTTCAAATGCGCCAGAAATAGCTCGGGAGTTGGTAATTGTTCCCACACCTGGGGCAAGAAGGTGCTGCGGTAGTGGCGGTATTCCAGCACCACGCCATCCATGCCAGGGCGTAAAGCGTCCAGCGCTTCACGCTCGCTATTGAATTCAATAGGCTGGATGGCCGAAAGCAAGGAAACCTCGATCTCTGTGATATCCAGTTCTGCTGCCTGCAAAGGGGCGAAGCGCGGATCGCTAAAAGCCGCAGCCAGAGCGTTGGCCTTGATGTCAGCTAGCAGGGTGCGGTGTGCCTCCAGCGTGCCAATGCAGCCGCGCAGTTCTCCCTTTTGGGTCAGGGTAACAAAACTTGCCCCCGGCTGGTGCAGGCGCGGGGCGTCCGCAAGAGGATTGTTGTTTGAACCTGTTTCCGGGAATCTGACCGTAGGGAATGCAGAGCCGTCCCTGGACAAGGATTCGTCCGCTCCGCCCGGCTGCCCGAGTGCGCTGGCGATAGTGGTGCGCGCAATGGGCAAGAGCAGGTTGCCGAGTTTTTCGGCGGCGGTCGCGGCTCCGCTGTCCGGCCTGGTTTTGCGTGCAGCGGTTTTTTCTGCGATATCAGTGTGCATGGACGTCATTCTCATACAGGGCAAAGGCGGCATAACCCACCACGCGGCTCTTGTCGCCAGCCGTATCGCCAGAATTGCGCAGATCAAGCAGCGCTGGCTTTAGGCCATGGTGACGGGCGGCCAATAACAGGCCATTCATTGACGTGGCACCGCAGGCTTGTTGGTGAGAAAGGTCGGTACGCAAATCAAGCACAGCTTGCGCCGTTGTCGCATCCAGCTGTTGTGCGGCAGGGTAAGGCAAGTAGTGCGACAGGTCGGAACTCACGACAATCAGCGTCTCGTCACCGCCCCACAGGCGCTCCAGAACTTCCGCCACTTCGGCGGCGCTGGCGTCGCCCACCGCCAGCGGCACCAGTTTGAACTCTTTCAGCACACTTTGCAAAAATGGCAGATGAACTTCCAGGGAGTGCTCCCGCGCATGGCAACGGTCATCCATCACCACTTGCGGCAGGTCAGCCAGGCTGGCCAGTGCCGCTCGATCCAGCTGCACTTCCCCGAGCGGACTGGCAAAGGCCGCCACGCCGGGGGCGGCCAGGCCACCTATTGGCACATGATGAACCGGTCCGAGCAGAACCACGCGGCGTATTTTGTCGCGTAGCGGACGCAGCAGCGCATAGGCGCTGGCAGCAATCGCGCCAGAGTAGATATAACCGGCGTGCGGCACAATGATGGCCTTGGGAGGGTGAGCTTGCTGGTGGGGTTGGGCTTGCCCAAGAAAGTGCTGCACCTGGTCGAGCAAGCGGGTGGCTTGCGCCGGGTAAAACAGGCCGCCAACGGCGGCTGGACGAATGCTTATGGACATGGGAGCCTCTCGATCAACTTTAGAGTTCTTATATGGCGACAATTGCCATGAACTCAATAGGTTTATGTGCCGAATCGGCGCTATTTCAGCATTTTGATCCATTTCTGTATGGGCGGCTGGAGTGCCTGTACCTATAATGGGTGATCTGCTTGAATGACCCAAGCGCCGCACTTGCCCTGAGCCGTTGCCTGAGACGGATTAACAACATGACCTCACCTCACCTCATTATTCACCCCGCGCATGATTTTTCCGCGTTAAATGCTGTATCGCACACCCTGATCGTTATTCCCGAAAGTGCCACTTTGCCGACTGGGCTGCCAGCACGCGCGCAGTGGCTGGCGGTATTAAAGCGCCGGGCCAGCAAGCCAGCCGAGTTGGCGAAAACGCCGCTGGCAATTGATTTGCCCGATGGTCGGCGGGTGGCATTGGCGATGCGCGACGCAAAGCTCTCCCGGTTTGAGCAACTCACGCGCTTGCGCTGTGCTGTGATGCTGTTACTGGAAGATAACCCCAAACAATTGGCCTTGTGGGCAACAGACGCAGCTGTTGCCCGTGACCTGCTCTTTACCGCACTGGTCAATGGCGTACCGCTGCCAACGCGGAAGAAAAAAACCGCAGTCTCGGTTGCGGCCCCAGTTGCAAGCGCAGTCGCCAGAATTGAATTATTCAGTCCGCTCGGTGCCGAGGATATCAAGCCTGTCGTCGCTTTGGCCAAGGCTAATTATCTGGCGCGGGAATTAACCGCCCTGGCACCCAACGAGCTTACACCCGCAAGCTATCGGCAGCGCATCCGGCGTTTGGCCAAGGCGCAGGGTTTGCTGGTCGGGGAATATGACGTCAAGGCACTGCGGAAAATGGGTGCAGGCGCATTTTGTGCCGTAGCGCAAGGCTCGGCCGTGGATGATGCGGCGATTGTTCATGTGCGGTATCGGCCGAAAAAAACCAGCAAACCCGCAGGCCGAAAATTAAAAAACATTGCCTTGGTCGGCAAGGGCATCTGTTTTGATACGGGCGGCCATAACCTCAAGCCGGCGCGCTATATGGCGGGCATGCATAAAGACATGAATGGTTCTGCCGTGGCGCTGGCTCTGACGCTGGCTGCAGCAGAAATGAAGTTGCCCGTGGCGATTGATTGCTGGCTGGCGATTGCACAGAACCATATTTCAGCCACCGCTTATAAACAGGACGACATTATTACGGCGCTGGATGGCACGACCATAGAGATTGTCCATACCGATGCAGAAGGCCGCATGGTGCTGGCCGATGCGTTGACGCTGGCGACGCGCAGCAAGCCTGATCTGGTGGTTGATTTTGCGACGCTCACGGGCTCAATGAAGGCAGCGCTGGGTACGCGGCAAGCGGGGGTTTTTGCTACAACACCTGGCCTGGCAGGTTTGGCCGTCGCGGCAGGCGCGGCCAGTGGCGAGCGCGTGTGTGCCTTTCCTTTGGCGGAAGATTACGCGCCAGCGCTTGATTCAAAAGTCGCGGACATCAAGCAATGCAGCATGGAAGGAGAGGCCGATCATATTCTGGCGGCATTATTTTTGCGCCGCTTCACGCATGGATGCGAGTGGATACACATGGATATTTCCGCGTCGCGCTGCACGGGTGGTTTGGGCGCTGTGGCGACAGACCTGACCGGATTTGGCGTTGCCTGGGGCGCTACCTTAGTTTCACAGTGGCTTGCCAATGCTTGATTTCGCAGGATTTTTTTAAATTATCCATTTTGCATGTGACCTTGCCATCAGTTAGTGCTAGATTCGCATCAGGCGTCTTCTGATTGACATGCCATCCACTTAGACGAACTTGTTTTGGAACCTTTATCCCTTTTTCATTGTTCGAAGATGGAACAACATCTGGAACCAATCCAATGAAAGCCACCAATAATCTTTGGAACTTAATGGCGATTGTTGCCGAGGTTTTGTTGATTGCCTTCGTGTCTTATCGCCAGTCTGCCACTTATTATTCGGTTGACGTTTTTTATTGTCTGCCCATCATTCATGCCGCACGGCTAAGCTCCTTGCGGGCATTGCGGCGGTCTGATACCCACATGCCGGTGGTTGTTGGCATGGTGGTGGGGTTGATCTGGACGACGGTGGAATTTCTTGCGGTTTATCCAGACTACCCTTGGGCTGCCTGGGTATTGAATAGTTTTGCGCGTAGCGTGACCTTTATCGTCATAGGGCGCGTGATGGCTAAAGTGTGGCGCGAGCGTGAGTTTGCGCGCCGGGATATGCTGACTGATTTGGCAAATCGTCTGGAATTTACCGAACGGTTTGCCGCTGAGCAGGCACGCAGTGCACGCTCGGGCAAGCCTTATTCGTTGTTGTTTATCGATATTGACCAGTTCAAGCTGCTCAATGACGAACAGGGACATCATGCCGGTGATCAGGCCTTGAAGCTTGTCTCCAAGATACTGACCAATAACTCCAGATCAAGCGATGTAGTGGCTCGATTTGGCGGGGATGAATTTACTTTGCTGTTTTCCGAGACTGATGAGGCATCTTGTGATGTCTTGGCCAAACGCATTCATGTGCTGGCAAAAAATGCGTTTGCTGAGCATGGCTGGCCGATTGATTTATCCATGGGTTCTGTGACCAGTGTTGGCACTAACCGGACGATTACTGAGCTTTTGCAAATTGCCGATGGCGAAATGTATGTAATGAAAAAGAGTGCCAGGGCAATCCAGGCAAGCGGGGATGCTGTCAGCGGCGCGGGTGGGTAAATACATCCCAAGGCTTTGGCAGGGCGCGCAGCCAGTAAAAAATCATGTCATGTTTTATTCAGGAATGAATGTATGAGCGAACCATCAAAAACAGAAACCTTGGAAACGATAGAACAAACCGTAGGCGCAAATCCCGATGCGGCGGTGATCTGGATGCATGGTCTGGGTGCGGATGGGCATGATTTTGCGCCTATCGTACCAGCGCTGGCCTTGCCTGCGTCGCTCTCGGTGCGCTTTGTCTTTCCCCATGCGCCGGTGCGTCCGGTAAGCATCAATAATGGCATGGCCATGCGCGCTTGGTACGATATTTTTTCCTTGGGCGGCGGACCCGAAGACGAGCAGGGCTTGCGGGCTGCCCAGCAGCGGATCGAAGCGCTCATCGCGCGTGAGCGGGCGCGTGGCATTGCGGCTGGCCGCATTGTGCTGGCCGGCTTTTCGCAAGGCGGTGCGGTGGCCTTGATGACAGGCTTGCGCCATGACGAACGCTTGGCCGGGGTGATGGCTTTATCGACTTATCTGCCCCTGGCGGCCAAGCTCGATGAGGAGCGGCAAGCCAGGAATGCGGATGTGCCGATCTTCATGGCGCATGGCGAAGACGATGCGGTGATCAACCTCTCTCGCGCAATGAGCTCACGGGATGCTTTGTTGACGTTGCATTACCCTGTTGAATGGGCAAGCTACGCGATGGGGCATGCCGTTTGCCCCGAGGAAGTTGCCGATATTAGCGCTTGGCTAGGCCGGGTGCTGTAACGCCCGGGGCTTAAATAGTCGGCGCTGGCTTGACGGCGGATTTGGGTCGAAAGGCTTTCACAATCGCTTCGTGGGTCTCGATGTAAGGCCCGCCGATCAAATCAATGCAGTAAGGCACGGCAGCGAAAATCCCCGGCATGCACGTTTGGCCTGCGTTGTCTTTCACGCCTTCCAGGGTTTCTTTGATGGATTTGGGTTGGCCGGGCAAGTTAAGAATCAGCGATTGCCCGCGAATGACGCCTACCTGGCGCGAGAGGATGGCCGTAGGCACAAAGTTTAGCGAGATCTGCCGCATTTGCTCGCCAAAGCCGGGCATGATCTTGTGCGCTACGGCAAGTGTCGCTTCCGGGGTGACATCACGCAGGGCAGGACCCGTGCCGCCGGTGGTGAGCACTAAATGGCAGCCTTCGACATCGCAAAGCTCGATCAAGGTTTGCTCAATCAAGGCTTGCTCATCCGCAATCAAGCGCGACACCATGCGCCATGGCGTGCTGATGGCGGCGGTAAACCAGTCCTTTAGCGCGGGTAAGCCCTGGTCGGCATACACGCCGCCGCTGGCGCGGTCAGAGATGGAAACGAGGCCGATGCGCAATTCGTTGGTTGTCATGAGTTTTATGTACGGAGAATGTTGGCGGGGCTGATGCCGAGGAGATTAAAACGGATATGGAGCACGCTATTCCAGCATTTTAATGTGATCATAGACGCGGTATCATCAAGGGCAATGGCGTTCGTTTCGTGCCGGTTGTTTTGATGTGGCGGCTGACGTATTTTCGATAAGCATGGCTGATAACTAAAGAATGGGTGTGATAGTCAAACGATGGCGAACAGTACCGATAAGCTGATGGCGGACGAGATGGGCGCCTCCGCAAACCCCGATATGGATCGCATGATGAAGAATGCAGTGGCAGGGGAAGAAGCTGGCCTGCCCGTTATGGACGAGAACGTCAAGGACCGCACGGTGACCATTATCGCGATTATCAGCATTACCGTGGTGGGCTTGCTTGGTTTGTGGGTGATTGTCGGCGCGATGCGTTCGAGTGATTCAGCTGGCGACGGGACTGCGATGGTGCCCAAAACCGTTGCTTCAGGACAATTGATGCCGCGCACTGACAAAAGTTTGCCTGTTTCACCGCCAACGCCTGGGACTTTGCCTGCAACACCTGTGGCGGGTATGGCCGATATGGGGGCCAATGTAATAAAAATTACGGGACAGGTTGCGGGTGACAAATTAACCCAGCCGCAACCTGTTCCAGGGGCTTTGCCCGCAGCAAAAAAGACTGTGGTTGAAACAGGAACGCCTGCGGCCACCGGATCAGAAACGGCAGATGTCCTCGTTTCAGAGCCACTCATAAAGCCTAAAAAGCCGCGTCCTGTACAGCAGTATGGCGTGCAGTTGGGGGTGTTTAATTCTGTTGCCAACGCGGAAAATTTACGCAAGAAAATGCAGGCGCAGGGCGTGCCGGTGGTGATCGAGTCGCGTGTGCACATCGGGCCATTTGCTACGCAGGCGGAAGCTGACAAAGCCCGCGCCAAACTCAAGGCCATGGGTATCGAAGAGAGTGCCATGGTGATTTTGAAGTAGGCATTGCCGGGTTTTTTGTTCGTTTTACATTTTTGGAAAAGATTGAATTTATGACTAGGAAGATCATTGCAACAACTGCCGCGCCTGCCGCCATTGGCACTTACTCGCAAGCCGTACAAGCGGGCAATACCGTGTATTTGTCCGGCCAGATCGGCTTGGATCCTTCCACCATGCAGATGGTGGAAGGCATAGACGCGCAGATCGTGCGCGTGTTTGATAACCTCAAAGCCGTGTGCGAAGCGGCAGGCGGGAGCCTGAACGATGCTGTGCGCGTGACGATTTATTTGACGGACTTGGCCAATTTTGCCAAGGTGAATGAAGTCATGGCGCAGTATTTCACCGCACCTTATCCCGCGCGTGCGGCGGTGGGGGTGAAAGCCCTGCCGCGCGATGCCTTGGTTGAAGCCGACGCGGTTTTGGTGCTTGGCTGAACTGCGCGTAAAAAAACCGGTTGATCCCGAGTCCGCCGGGTCAACAGCTGGGCGCAAAGCGCGCCATGCCGCAGCAGGCAACACCTTGGCCGGACGGCTGGCCAAGCTTGGCTTGCGTCGGGACATTGATTTTGCCCTGCATCTGCCTTTGCGCTACGAGGACGAGACACGCATTAGCCGGGTGGGTGAAGCGCTGCCTGGTGTGGCTGCGCAGTTTGAGGTCGTGGTGGTGAGCAGCGAGGTGAGGTATCAACCGCGTCGGCAATTGGTGGCGCATTGCCAGGATACGCAGGCATCCCATGACGGGCAGGGCATGCTGACCTTGCGCTTCCTGAATTTTTACCCCAGCCAGCAAAAAGCCTTGCAAGAGGGCGCGCGGTTGCGCGTGTTTGGTGAACTACGCGAGGGTTTTTTTGGTCGGGAAATCGTTCACCCGCGTTTTCAGGTGCTCGGCGCAACGGACGTATCGGCTGGGGAATCCTCAGTCGTTGGGCTGCCAACGGGCTTGACGCCGGTTTATCCGACCACCGCCGGCCTGTCCCAGGCCACTTTGCGGCGGCTCATTCAACGGGCATTGGCGCGCGTTGAACTAACTGACACCCTGCCACAGGCTGCCTTGGCGCATTATGTGCTGGCGGATTTTTCCAGCGCGATCCGTCTTTTGCATGAACCACCGCCTAGCCTTGCCTTGGCGCAACTGGAGTCGCGCGATCATGCGGCTTGGCGGCGCGTGCAGTTCGATGAATTGCTGGCGCAGCAGTTATCGCTGCGCCGTGCTTACACCGCGCGCCGGGCGCTGGGGGCGCCGGAATTGATAAAGACGGGCGTACTCACCCAGGCGTTGCTGGATGGCTTGCCGTTTCTCCTCACCGGCGCGCAGCAACGTGCCTGGGGCGAGATTGCGCACGATTTGGCACAGCCCCACCCGATGCAGCGCTTGTTGCAGGGCGATGTGGGCAGTGGTAAAACCATCGTCGCGGCCTTGGCCATGCTGCACGCAGTCGAAGCCGGTTATCAGGCCGCCTTGATGGCGCCCACGGAAATCCTGGCCGAGCAGCATTACCAGAAGCTCTCGGCTTGGCTCTCGCCCTTGGGGCTGGAAGTTGCTTGGCTTACCGGCAGCCTCAAAAAGCGCGACAAGCTCGCGGCGATTGAAAAAGTCGGCGCTGGCAAGACGGCGCTCATGGTCGGCACCCATGCCTTGATTGAAGAAAATGTCGTCTTTGACCGCCTGGGACTGGCGATTGTGGATGAGCAGCACCGCTTTGGCGTGCGTCAGCGCCTGGCGCTGAAAGACAAAGGCCGTTTTGCGCACCAGCTCACCATGTCGGCCACGCCCATTCCGCGCACCCTGGCGATGAGTTATTACGCTGATCTGGATGTCTCGATACTGGATGAATTGCCGCCCGGCAGAACGCCGGTCGCCACGCGGCTTGTTTCGGCCGCGCGGCGCGATGAAATCGTCGCCCGTGTGCGCGCTGCGTGCGCGTCCGGCGGGCAGGCGTATTGGGTCTGCCCGCTGATTGAAGAGAGCGAAACCCTGCAACTGCAAACGGCGGAAGACACTTACGCGCAGTTATTGGCGGACTTGCCCACGCTACGCGTGGGATGGGTGCATGGGCGCATGAAGAGTGAAGAAAAGGCGGCTGTCATGGCCGCTTTTGCGGCCAATGAAATTCAGGTGCTGGTGGCGACAACCGTGATTGAAGTGGGCGTGGATGTGCCTAACGCAAGCTTGATGGTGATTGAACATGCGGAACGCTTTGGGCTCTCGCAATTGCACCAGTTGCGTGGCCGTGTCGGGCGGGGTGCGGCGCAATCGACGTGTATTTTGTTGTACGCCCAGCCCTTGGGGCAGATGGCGCGGGCGCGGCTGAAAGTGATTTTTGAGAGTACGGATGGCTTTGAGATTGCGCGGGAAGATTTACGCCTGCGCGGCCCGGGGGAGTTTATCGGCGCGCGGCAAAGCGGCTTGCCGCTGTTGCGCTATGCCGATCTGGAAGACACCGCGCTGGTTGAAAAGGCACGGCAACTGGCCGACGAGTTATTGCGCGATTCACCCGCAGTGGCCGATGCGCATCTGGCGCGCTGGCTGGGCGGACGTGAGGCGTTTTTGAAAGCATGAACCATCCTTTTCTGCTGTTGCGCAAGCGGTATTTTTTACCCTTGTTCATCACCCAGTTTTTAGGGGCATTGAATGATAACGTCATCAAAAATGCGATGATCGTGCTGCTCACCTTTCAGGCGGCGCAATGGACAACGCTCCCGCCCGGGGTGCTGGCGAATGTGGCGGCGGGCGTGTTCATTTTGCCGTTTTTCCTGTTATCGGCGAGTGCCGGGCAATTGGCGGATAAATACGACAAAGCCATGCTCACGCGCTGGGTCAAGGGTTTTGAGCTGGTGATCGTGGCCATTGCCGGTACCGGCTTTTGGCTGCACCAGTTGCCGGTTTTATTGCTGGCGCTTTTTTTACTGGGACTGCATTCCACGATTTTCGGTCCGATCAAATACGCCATTTTGCCGCAGCATCTGGCGGCGGATGAATTGATGGGCGGCAATGCGCTGATTGAATCCGGCACGTTTGTGTCGATTTTGCTGGGATCCTTGCTGGGCGCTCTCTTGGCTGGCGTGCCCCTGGCGGCAGTCTGGATTAGCGTGGCCGGTGGCGTGATCGCTCTCATGGGTTATGTCGCGGCGCGCGCCATCCCTGCCGCGCCGCCGGTTGCTGTCCCCCCAGCCGCCTTGCTTTGCACTGCCTCCGGATATCCGCCAGCGCCGACTTTTTGCATCAGCCGCAACCCGCTCGCCGAGACCTGGCGGAATCTGGCGTATGCGCGAAAAAATCGCCCGGCCTTTGCGGCGCTATTGGGAATTTCCTGGTTCTGGCTGTATGGCGCGATTTTCCTGGTGCATATTCCGCTGTATGCCAAAGAAGTATTGCATGGCGATGAGGCCAGCGTCACCTTGTTGCTGGTGGCTTTTATTGCCGGCATTGGCGCGGGCTCGATGCTGTGCGAGTGGCTGATTCGCCACCGGCGCGCGCGCGCAGGCTGGCTGATTTTTGCCGGAGGTATCGGCTTGAGCCTGTGCGCGCTGGATCTTTATATGGCCTCGCCTGTTTTGGCCGCGGCAAGTACCTCGCCTTTGAACGCGCTTGCCCTGGTGCAGCAGCCGGGCATGTTTCGCGTGTTAACGGATTTGCTCGGTTTGGGTTTGTGCGGCGGCTTGTTTACCGTGCCGCTGTACACCTTGCTGCAACAAGCCAGCGCACCAACGCACCGTGCGCGCATGATCGCGGCCAACAACATCATGAACGCGCTGCTGATGGTCGCTGGCGCCTTGGGCGCAGGGGCGCTAATCGCCGCTGGTATCACCATCCCGGAACTCTTTGCGCTGGTGGCCGTGGCCAACGTGGTGGCGGTAGCGGGCCTGAACCAGTTGTATCGCCAACAGGCCAAGGCGGGGGAAGTGGGTTAAGGGCTTTCGCAGGTTCAAGTCGGGGTGCCGCGCCTAATTGCCAGAAAAGTAAATGAATTTGCTTCTTCTGCCACGATAGCCATGTCGCTTGGCTTGTGGTGCGTATTCCTCAGAGGTACAACTGCTTAGCTTTCTAAGCTGCCCCCAGTTCTTCAGGTTGACTTAAATCAAAGAAACATCTGCCAGATTTGATATGTTTTTGTTTCGGGTTTGATAAATAATAACAATATGCCAAATGTCAGCAGCTCCCTGCGCATGTTGTTTGGTTAATAAAAAAATACCTGGACTTTTATAAATTCACGAGGAGAATCAAATGGCACAAAGTACATTGACGCACGAAGAAGCGCTCAAGCGCGCTGAATATGTTGGTCAGATTGCGGAAGCGGAGCTTTTTGAGGCGGATCGAAACAGCGGCCATTCCAGCCAGCTGAAAGATGCGATCCATGAAACGCAGTTGCATCGTTTGTTAAGGCCCAAACGATACGGCGGGTTTGGGCTAGGGCATGACACCATGGCAGAAGTGGTGCGGACGGTGGCGCAGCATAGCGTTTCTGGTGCGTGGGTAACGTATTTCATGCCGCTCCACGAAACATGGGTCGCCATGTTGCCGCCCAAGGCGCGGGAAGAAATTTTTGCCTCTGATGAGTTTGTTTCCGACATATTCTTCCCCATTGGAAAGATTGAATATGTAGAGGGCGGTGTACGTATCAGTGGCACATGGAAATGGGGTAGTGGCATCGATTTTTGCGGCTGGATAGGCCTGGGTGCCATGGTTGATGTGCCAGGCCAGGAAGGGGGCGTCCAGCCCTGCCTCGTGACAGTAAAGGTGCCTGAAGGAAAAATCATCAAAGACTGGAACGCGTTCGGCTTGAATGGAACGGGGAGCAATTCCTTTACAGTGGAGAATGTTTTTGTACGCTGGGATATGGTACTTCCTCTGGGTGCCATCAAGAAAAATACAGTTCCTATCGGGGGCGAATATGACCCTGAAGAGCCGGTGTACCGCGTGCCGTTTGGTCCCGCCTTCTGTGTGGGTTTTGGGGCGATTTGCACAGGTGCCGCGCAACGTCTGCAACGAGAACTGCACAAACGGCTGCATGAAAGACAGCGGGTTGTGCTGGGCATGAAGGAATGGGAGTCTCCTGTGGCGCAACGCAATCTGGGCGAGGTGACGACCCAGGTTGAAACCATTGAAGCTTTGTACGGCCGGTATGTGAATCAGCTCAATGCCTGGTGTGAGAAGGGTAAGACTACCATCCAACCCGAAGAGGAAGCGCGCATGGCTGCGTGGCGTGCATCCATGTCACGGATGTCGTCGCAAGTTGGCTTTCGTACCATGGAGCTTCTAGGTGGTGCTGCGGCATATCGCGGTGATTTAGTCGAGGTTTTTGCCCGTGATCTATTCATGATCTCAATTCATGTTGGTATGGCTTATGAAGATCACATGATGTTTTATGGCCGCGCGCAATATGGCTTGAGTCAGCATCCGCTGGTTTAAGGCAAGAGACCGCAGGCAAAAGAGAACTTGCAGTAAGCCGCCTAATGATGCTGTTGGGCGGTTTCTAGCGGCCTCTCTCTTATACACATGAAGCCAATTACGGAGGGTGTATGGCAAAAAACACATTAACGCATGACGAAGCGATCAAGCGTGCCCACCATGTGGGGAAAGTCGCGGAGGCTGAGCTGTTTGAGGCGGATGCCAATAACAGTTATTCATCAAAACTTAAGGACGCCATGCATGAGGCAGGGTTTCACCGGCTTTTGCGGCCAAAACGTTATGGCGGTTATGGTTTGGGCCATCGGACTCTGCTGGAGGTTGTGCGCATCGTATCGCAATACAGCGTCTCTGGTGGCTGGCTGACGCTTTTTATGCCTGCACACGAGTGCTGGGTCGCGATGCTGCCCCCCAAGGGGCGGGAAGAGATTTTCACAAAAGACAAATTTGTAGCTGACATTCTTTATCCAATCGGGACAGTCGAATATGTCGATGGTGGGGTGCGGCTCAGTGGCCAATGGCGCTGGGGTAGCGGCGTTGAGATGTGCGAATGGATCGGTTTAGGCGCAATCGTTGATTTGCCAGGTGATCTTTTTGGTATTGAAGGCGGGCCACAGCCCTGCCTTGTAACCATCAAAGTCTCCGAAGGAAAAATAATCCGCGACTGGAAGGCGTTTGGCCTGAATGCGACAGGGAGCCATTCAGTCTCGGTTGAGAATGTTTTTGTGCCTTGGCATAGGGTATGCCCACTGGCTGCAATCAAAAAGAATACCGTTCCCATTGGCGGCGAATTCGATCCCGAAGAAGCTGTTTACCGTACTCCGTTCGGCCCGGCGTTTGCTATCGGTTTTGCCACCATCGCCCTAGGGGGGATCCAACGCTTGCAGCGTGAATTGCATGAAAGGCTGCGGAATAGGCAGCGTGTCGTGCTGGGCATGAAAGAGTGGGAGTCCCCCGTTGCGCAACGCAACTTGGGCGAATTAACTACCCAGGTAGAAACGGCAGAGGCTATCCATGAACGCGCAGTGCAACAAATTGAAAGCTGGACTAGGGAAGGCAGAACGTCCGCCTCTGAGTATGAACAGGCGCGTGTTGCTGCCTGGCGTTGCTCGGTTGGGAAAATTGCAGGGCAAGTCGGGCTGCGTACACTTGAACTTTTAGGCGGGGCTGCCGCTTATCGCGGGGATTTGGTTGAGGTCTTTGCTCGCGATATTTTCATGATGTCTATCCATTTTGGACAGGCTTATGAAGATCACATGATGTTCTATGGCCGGTCTCAATATGGATTGAGTGCGCATCCCTTGGTTTGAAAAGTAAAAATTCACTTTAAAAGCCGCCCTATGTCAGGGCGGCTTTTTTGTTGCGTGTGCCCAGCACGGGCGCACACCTGCGGGTGCAAGTCCCGCTGCGAGCGGGTCACATCGAGCAAAGCGAAGCGCAACTGCATGAGGGTGACCGAGTGTGGGGAGGAAGCGTGGAGCGTAAATCGCGAGCCGATGAACAAGAACCGCATAGGAGGCGTTGCCAAGCAGGGCGAGCGGGCGCGAAACCGCAAAGCTCTTGTGACCAAGGCTTGGGCGGCGTAGATGCGGCGGATGTGCGATGAAGGTGTGC
>DILC01000031.1:0-3653 GCA_002424865.1 Rhodocyclaceae bacterium UBA5602
CGCCGTGGGGACGCCACGATTCGACGTAAATGGCTGGTTTCTGAAAAGAAACCAGCCATTTTTGTGTGCGCCCAGCATGGGGGAACTCACTCTTGGCAGCGCAAGTCCTCCCGTGAGCTGTCCACAGCGAGCGTGAATTGGTCATGCCTATCTGGTGGGCAGGCTATTCAGCAAGCCGTTCTGCAAGTGCTGCAAGTGCTGCAAGCGTTGATCGATCCCGCTTCTAGGCAACAAAGTTACAGCTTTCGTCCGGTACGTCGCGCACAACGTTCAAGCAGTGGATACGGCAACTCACCCGCCGTAACTGTGGGCGCAGCATGGGCAAACTGGCCGAAGCGCTGCACCGCTACGTGTTCGGATGGAAAGCCTATTTCGGATTGGCTGGCGCAAACACCAGGATTTGGCGCAAGCTGGACGAATGGATGCGCCACCGCTTACGGGCAATCCAGCTGCAACAGTGGAAACGCGGCACGATGGCCTATCGGGAATGCCTGAAGCTCGGAGCACCGCCACGGCCGACACAGGAAATGGCGGCAAATTGCCGTCGCTGGTGGTTTTGCCGTAGCGAAACTTTTCAGTTTTTTACCAGGGGCGGATTATCCGCTGCTTAAAAGGACTGCCTGGCTTGGCGACAAGTTGAAATTCGCTGGGCGTGGTTGTGGAAATGCTTTAATCTGTCTCTGGGTTGCTATCGGTTTTCGGTGTGGCGGCGTCATGCGCTTGTGATTCTGGTCCAGTTGTCTCTGGATTGTCACCTGGCTGTTGTTTGCGTAGGCGTTTCTCTTCTTTTTTTTGTTTTTTGGCTAAATCACGTTGCCGTTTTTCGTATGAGTAATTTGGCTTAGCCATTAAGAATGGTCCTGGTTTTAGTAGATGTCTGCAGAGTATGCGCGCTAACGCCTTGGATAGTAAAACGGGAAAATTTGAACGGCTTCCAAAAGAAGGAGGCCGTTCAAATCTGGTGGGTTGTGAGTGGCTCGAACACTCGACCTACGGATTAAGAGTCCGCTGCTCTACCAACTGAGCTAACAACCCAATGATGGTTTCTCTAAGCTTGGCTGGTGACGAGTGAACTCAATAAGGCATTCAGGCCAAGTGCAGCGAGATGATCAGTGAATGGTGTTGGTATAAAAACTGGCTTTGGTGGGTCGGGCGAGATTCGAACTCGCGACCAACGGATTAAAAGTCCGCTGCTCTACCGGCTGAGCTACCGACCCGGCAACAAAGGCCGCGAATGCTACAATCCTCTGAGCGAGCTGTCAATGAAAATGAGAAAAAATTAAAGTTCGCTTAAGCCTCTTGCAGCGAATGGCGGATTCTTGGCCGGGAGTTGAACTGATTTCTGAAGCGCTTCACTGTGTCTTGAATTGTCTGCCTTGAGTTGTTTTTGTGGTGCGCTGCTCCCGCATGTTTTTTGGGGCTTATGGCAAGGTAGCAAGGTCAAATTCTTTTAAATTAACGTAAAACAACGCCATTGGGCGCCGGGCCACTCCTCTCGCGCAGCGAGCCAGATAGCAATCTCCCCGCGAGGGGAGGATGGGAGGGGCAAAAGACAGAATGGAAGTTTATGCCAAGGGATAGCAATCTCCCCGCGAGGGGAGGATGGGAGGGGCGGGTCTTTATGCTGCTTTTCGCATGTTTCATCATCAGCGGGTGGTATTTGCCTACCATGCGCGTTAGTTCGCATTATTCACTTGCCAATCAACTGCCGTATTCCCAACGCCGACTTTCGCTATGCGCTCTCCCACAATGCCTTCTTTTCTGATGACGCTACTCAAGCAATTGGGTGTTGCCATGATCTACGCCTTGCTGGTGTGGGTTGTTCTCGGCTACATCTCATCTTCTGGCAAAGGCAGCATTTTTTTTCTGGCTAGCGGATTTGCCCTGGCGGCACTGCTCGTTGGTGGCAAACGCTATGCATGGGGAATCCTGTTCGGCGCCCTGGGCGTCAACCTGCTGTTTGGCTATACCGCGGAAACGGCGTCAATTAAATCTATGGGCAGCGCACTGGCTGCATTGTCAGGCTGCTGGTTGCTGACGCGCGATGGCAAGTTTGACCGCTCCTTGCCAACCCTGAGCGATTATTTGCGCCTGCTGTTGATCGGGGGGGCTGCCGCGAGTGCCGTGAGCGCGGTGATTGGCGCGATGAGTTTGCTGCGTGCGGGAGTAATCAGCGGTGATGCTTATACCTTTGAAATCATTTCCTGGTGGCTCGGGGATACGCTGGGTGTCATGTTGCTCGCTGTACCTTGCCTGCTTTGGCTACCGCGCTCTGCAGACACTGCCAAAACAAGCTGGGTCGAGGTGTGGCTGATTACCCTGGCCACATTTTTGGCAGGCCAGGTGCTGTTCATGGAATGGCTCGGCAGGGAGATCCTTGAGGTTCCACGCGCTTACTGGATGTTCCTGTTTATCTTCCTGGCGGCCGTGCGTTTGAATCCACGCTGGACGGCGCTGATTCTGCTGATGGTGGCGGTTCAAGCGATCTGGGGCGCTTATCGCGGCATCGGTTTTTTCGCGGCGGACCTGGCGGCAACCCATTTCATCAACTACTGGTTTTACATGGTGATCCTGTCGCTGGTCGGCATGACGCTCAGCATCTATCTTGCGCAACGCCAGCAGGCGGAAAGTGCGTTGCGCCAGCGGACGGATGAACTGAACTTGTATAACCGGATTCTCCAGCAGATTAACCAGGGAGACTCGTTGCCGCACGTGCTGGACGCGTTGGCGCGTGAAGTCGAACGGCTACACCCCGGCATGCTGTGCTCGATCCTGCTGCTGGATGGGGACGGCCAACATTTGCGCCATGGCGCCGCGCCCAGCCTGCCCGGTTTTTACACTCAGGCGATTGATGGCCTGGCGATTGGCGAGGGTGTTGGCGCCTGTGGCACAGCGGCGCATCGTGGCGTGCGCGTGATTGTTGGCGATATACGCCAGGATCCCTTATGGCCCGCCGAGTTTCAAACCGTGGCGCGCCGGGCGGGTGTCCGGTCCTGCTGGTCACAACCCATCATGGACGGCAAGCGGCGGGTGCTGGGCACTTTTGCCATTTATCACGCGCAACCTGCGCAACCCTCGAGCGTGGAGATTGCCTTGATTGAGCGCATGGGCAGCCTGGCGGCGCGTGTCATCGAGCAAACGCATACCCAAAACGATCTGCGCCTGAAGGATGCCGTACTCAATTCGTCTGCCGACGCAACGGTCATCACCGATAAGAATGGCCAGGTCGAATGGGTCAATCCGGCCTTTAGCGACCTGACCGGCTATGGCTCGAGCGAAGTGGTTGGCCGGAGCATCAACGACATTGTGAGATCTGATAAACACGAGCCTGCCTATTACCAGGCGATATGGGGAAGTATTCGTGCAGGAAACGTCTGGCACGGTGAATCGATTAATCTTGCAAAGAATGGCGCCGAATATGACCAGGATATGGTGGTTGCGCCCGTCAAAAATATGGCAGGTGAGATTACCCATTTCGTTGGCATTATGCGCAATATCACTGCGCGCAAATTGGCCGAGGAACAGATCCGCACGCTGGCTTTTTATGATGCCTTGACGCACTTGCCCAATCGTCGCCTGCTGGACGATAGGCTGAAACAGGCCTTGGCTGCCAGCAAGCGCAGCGGCCGCTATGGCGCGCTGATGTTCCTCGA
>DILC01000031.1:3721-5193 GCA_002424865.1 Rhodocyclaceae bacterium UBA5602
TTTGGCGGCGATGAGTTCGTGGTGGTGCTCGATGGGCTTGACGCCGACAGGAATGAATCCATCAATCAGGCCGCAACCGTTGCCGAGAAAATCCGTCTCGCCCTGGCCAATCCCTATGTGCTGGCCGTGCATCAGGAGGGAAAGGCGGACAAGATAGTTGAGCACCGTTGCACATCCAGCATCGGCGTCGTGCTGTTCATCAACCATGATGCCAGCGCGGACGATCTTCTCAAATGGGCTGACCTGGCGATGTACCAGGCCAAGGACAAGGGTCGCAACCAGGTGTCCTTCTATGCCACAGCGATTTGATGGCGGATATGCGGGGGATTTGCCAAAAATCCGCCGTCCCGCCAAGGCCGACTTTTTCAACCCTGCATGGTCTTGATGTTGGCGATGACTTCGGCGATGGCCTGCTGCGCGCTGCCGTAGAGCAGGCGCGTGTTCTCGCCGTAGAACAAGGCGTTTTCAATCCCCGAATACCCGGTGCCCTTGCCGCGCTTGTTGACGATCACGTTCTGCGCCAGGTCGGCATTCAGGATTGGCATGCCATAGATCGGGCTGGATTTATCCGTGCGCGCGGAAGGGTTCACCACGTCGTTGGCGCCGATCACCAGGGCGACATCGGCCTGGGCGAATTCCTCGTTGATTTCTTCCAGGTCAAAAATCATGTCGTAAGGCACGCCCGCTTCGGCGAGCAGCACATTCATGTGGCCGGGCATGCGGCCGGCCACCGGGTGGATGGCGAACTTGACTTCGACACCGGCTTCCTGCAGCAGCCGGGCCATTTCCCACACCTTGTGCTGCGCGCCGGCCACCGCCATGCCGTAACCGGGGATGATGATGACTTTTTGCGCAAAGCGCATCATCGCCGCCGCGTCCATCGCGCTGGCTTCTTTCATTGTGCCGGTAACGCCCGCGCCCGCCTGCGCCTCACCGGTAATCGGCGTGAAGATGATGTTGCTGATCGGCCGGTTCATCGCCTTGGCCATGAGTTGCGTGAGCAAGGTGCCGGATGCGCCGACCACAATGCCCGCGATGATCAGCGCCGGGTTGCCCAGCACATAGCCTTCCAGCCCCACGGCCAGGCCCGTGAAGGCGTTGAGCAGCGAGATCACCACTGGCATGTCGGCGCCGCCAATCGGGTTGGTGAGTACGGCGCCGAGAACCAGCGAGATGACGAAAAAGGCGATCAGCAGGCCGTGTTGCGCAGGCGCTGGCGTAGCCGAGGGCAGGGCGGCCAGCACCAGCTTGACGGCCAGCCCCAATGCAACCAATGCGAGCAGGGCATTCACGAAATTTTGCGCGGGCAGGCGGCGGGCTTTTTTCATGATGCCCTGCAATTTGGCAAACGCGATGCACGAGCCGGAAAAGGCGACCGAGCCGATCAAGGCGCCGAGCAAGGCGAGCACAGTGACCATCACGCCATGCGCCTCGCCACGCGCGAATTCGAGCGCCGCGATACCCGCCGCCGC
>DILC01000031.1:5275-5455 GCA_002424865.1 Rhodocyclaceae bacterium UBA5602
ATCATCAGGCCGATGTTCCGCATGCCCGGCGTGGCGAAGGTGATGAGCGTGGCCAGCAGCATGCCGACGCCTGCCCAGGCGATGCCGCGCTTGGCCGTCACGGGGGACGCCATGGCTTTCAGGCCGAGGATGAACAGCACGGCGACGACGAAATAGGAGACATCAATCAGCGCAGTCATG
>DILC01000031.1:5678-10365 GCA_002424865.1 Rhodocyclaceae bacterium UBA5602
TATACGTAGATGAAGTTTTCCATGTCAGCTTTCTCCGAAGACTTTTTTTACACCTGCATGCACCAGCTCGCCATCGCGCGTGAGACATGCGCCATTCAGCACTTCATCGCTCCAGTCAAGATTCAAAACGCCGTCCTTGATAAACGGCGAGATGAAGTTGTAGAGATTCCTGGCGAACATTTCGGACGCATGCACCGGCATTTGCGCGGGCAGGTTCACCGCGCCAATGATCGCCACTTCGCCCACCTTGACGGTTTGCCCAGCCACTGTGCCGGCACAGTTTCCGCCGCCTTCGGCCGCCATATCGACAACCACCGCGCCCGGCTTCATGCCGCCAATCATTGCGGCGCTGATGATCAATGGCGAACGTTTGCCGGGAATCGCCGCCGTGGTAATCAGCACGTCGGCGTTGGCCACCGCACGGCCGAGTTTTTCTGCCTGCTGGGCTTTTTCTTCTTCGGTTAGCTCTCGTGCGTAGCCGCCAGTGCCCGCGGCTGAGACGCCGGTATCGACAAACTTGGCGCCCAAGGATTCGATCTGCTCGCGCGTCTCGGGCCGCACGTCGTAGCCTTCGACAACCGCGCCCAGGCGCTTGGCTGTGGCAATCGCCTGCAAACCGGCAACCCCGGCGCCGATCACCAGCACGCGCGCCGGGCGTATCGTGCCGGCCGCATAGGTCAGCATGGGGAAAAATTTCGGACAGTGGTTGGCCGCGATCAGCACGGTCAGGTAACCCGCCACGGCGGCCTGGCTGGACAGCGTGTCCATGCTCTGCGCGCGCGAAATGCGCGGGATCAGCTCGGTGGCAAAGGCGGTGATGCGCCGGGCGTTCAACGCATTGATGCGCTCAAGGCTGGCATAAGGTGAAAGTGCGCCTACTAATACGGTGCCTGGTGTCATGGCATGGATGTCGTCAAGGCTGGGCGGCTGCACCGTCAAAATGACCTGCGCAGAGGCGAAGACTTCGGCAGCGCTGGCGGCGATGGCATCAGCATCAAAAGCCGCGTCGGCAAGATAGCTGGCGGCTCCAGCCTGCGTCTCAATGCACATGGCCGCGCCCAGGGCTTTGAACTTCTTTGCGACATCCGGGACAACGGCAACGCGCGTTTCGCCTGCTGCGCGCTCTCGAAGGACACCTAGGGTGAGCGTCATGTGCGAATTCTCCTGATCTGAGTCGTTGGGTGAAATAAGCGCTGCAAACACAAAGAATGAACAACATGAGAACGCAAAAGCTGACAGGCTGCCGATGGATGATACCCAAGTGTGCGTTAAAAAGTCGGTTATGGCGGCACTATTGCATGGTTTTTTGATTTTTTGCGCCGTATCGCCAGCGCCGACTTTTCAAGGGTTTATCGGAGGATCCGGCAGCCCCAGCTGGATGCGGCCAGCGGGGCTTCCAGGTTGAATCGTACCGCAACATCAAGCCAGTGGCAGCTGGCCTTGCGATACGCTTGCTTCTTGCGGCGTACTGAGGTTGCCGACACGCACGCCGATGAGACGCAGGCGTTGTTCCAGCGGCACGCGGCGCAGGCATTCGCCGGCAGCGCGGCGGATGGTTTGGGCGTTGGACGTGGGCTCGGGCAGGGTGATGTCGCGCGTGATGGTGGAAAAGTCGGCATAACGCAGCTTGATGCCGATGGTGCGGCCGACATAGCCTTTCTTGTTCAAGTCGTCCGCCACGCGGCGGCACAGGGCGGTGAAAATTTCGCCCAGCCGGGCTTTGTCGTGGCGCGGGTGCAGGTCGCGCTCAAAGGTGGTTTCGCGGCTGGCGGATTTGGGTTCGCGGTGGGTCACGATTTCGCTGTCATCCCTGCCGCGCGCGGCTTCAAACAGCCAGTAGCCATAGCTGCGGCCAAAATGCCGCTGCAAAAAAATCAGCTCGGCCTGGGCGAGTTCGCCAATCTGATGGATGCCCAGGGCGGCGAGCTTTTCACCCGCGCGCGGGCCGATGCCGTTGATTTTCCGCACGGGCAAGGGCCATAGCCGGGTGGGGATGTCGTCCAGGGTGATGAGCGTGATGCCATCGGGCTTATTGAGATCCGAGCAGATTTTGGCCAGCAATTTGTTGGGCGCAACACCTACCGAGCAGCTCAACCCCGTGGCTTGGGTCACGGCGGTTTTGATGCGTTGCACGAGCGCGAGGGTATTGCCCTGGGTGTCCGTGTCCAGGCCGGTGAGGTCGATATAAATCTCGTCTATGCCGCGGTCTTCAATCTGCGGGGCGATGCTGGCCACCGCCGCTTTGAATCGCTGCGAGGCGCGGCGGTAGGCGTCGAAATTGGCGGGCAGCAAAAATGCGTTGGGCGCCAGGCGCGCGGCTTGCATGACGCCCATGCCGGAATGGATGCCCAAGGCGCGGCCTTCATAGGTGGCCGTGGTGAGCACGCCGCGACCGGTGTAGTCGCCTAAACGCATGAATTGCCAGCGGCCGTCCTTTGCCCGCGTGGGGGGCGGCACGGCGCGGCCGCCGACGGCCACGGGCTGGCCGCGCAGCATGGGATATTGCAACAGTTCGACGGAGGCGAAAAACGCATCCATGTCGAGATGCGCAATGCGGCGCGGGCTGGTTTGGCTGGGTGTTTTTTCCGCGGCAGACATGGGGAAAGACAATGCCGTTAGGGGATTTCCGCTAGGCTTTGATGAGATGAAGCGCGTCCAGCAGCTGGGCAAAATCCTTATCCGACATCGCGGAGGACAAGGAAAAACGCAAGCGGCTCGCGCCGGTGGGCACGGTGGGCGGGCGGATCGCCACGGCCAGCACGCCCGCATTTTCCAGCCGTTGCTGCGCGGCCAGGGCGGCCGCTTCGCTGCCCAGCACGGCGGGAATGATCTGCGTGGTGGAGGCGAGCGTATCCACGCCGATGGCGGCCAATTGGGCGCGCAAGGTGTTGCTGCGGCTAACTAGCCGCGCGCGCTCGGCATCCAGTTGCGGCATGAGTTCCAGCGCCGCTTCGACCGCGCCGCAGGCGGCAGGGGCGGGGGCGGTGGAGTAAATCATGCCAGCGCAGCGGTTGACCAGATAATCAACCAGCGCTTCTGAACCCGCGATATACGCGCCCGCTGCGCCAAAGGCTTTGCCCAGCGTGCCCATGACGACGATATCCTGGTGGATGGTGTGCAAGCCATGCGCCAAGCCCCGCCCCGCTTGCCCCAATACGCCGCTGGCATGGGCTTCGTCAAGGTAGAGCACCGCCCCGTGGCGTGCGGCAAGCGCGGCCAAATTGGCCACGTCGGCGCAATCGCCATCCATGCTGAAGACGGATTCGGTGACGATGAAGGCGGGTTGTTCCGATGTTTTTGTCCGTGCGTGTTGCGTGAGCAGTTCATCCAGATGCACCAGATCATTGTGGCGGAAATGGATTTGCGTGACACCCGCCGCGCGGCATCCCGCATGCATGCTGGCGTGGTTGAGCGCATCGGTGAACACGGCCGCATCGCGCCCGCCCGCCAAAGCGAAGAGTGCAGGCAGGACAGTGGCATTGGCCTGAAAGCCGGAATTGAAAATCAGCGCGGCCCGGGTGCCTTTGAAGGTGGCGAGCTGGCTTTCCAGCGCCAGCATGGCTTCCAAGGTGCCCGTCACCAGGCGGGAGGCGCGCGCGCCGGTGCCAAAGCGCTGCACCCATTCAATGGCGCGCGACTTTAACGCGGGGTGTTGCGACAGGCCCAGGTAATCGTTAGATGACGCATCAATGAGTTGGCGGCCATCGCGCATCACGAGCTGCGCGCCCGGCATGGCAATCTGCCGCAAGCGACGGCGGCGATGGGCGGTATCGAGCTTGTCTAATGCTGAGTTAAGCGCTTGTTCAAGCCACATGGGATGTTTGGCAGGTAAAGGTTAACGTGGAAGGCTTGGGCAAGTGCGCTGTGTCATCACCGAGCGCAGCGAGCCGGATAGAAGCCTCCCCGCGAGGGAAGGATGGGAGTGGGCGGGAATTCGCGACGCTTGGCGTCGCGCCGTCGCAGTCGGCTGGCTGTGCAAAGCCAGCCGTGGGCCGCAACGCGGATGGGAGGGGCGGGCTCATTTGCCAGCCCTTGGCGCAACGAAGTGGATGGGTTTCATGATTCGGGGCGGCTCATCGGCGCTATGTGCGTCAGGGTTGTCATGGCAGGGTTAATTGGGCTTGATGGGCTGGCCTGGATTTCATTGGGTTTAATCCAGCGTAAGGTTGCGTATTTTGCCCTGCTTTTGCAGCGCATGTTGCGTTCATGTCTCACCGCTACAATGGCGCATTGCCTGAGAATGAAAGCCTGACGGATGAAATATCACGATTTGCGCGATTTTGTGCGGCAACTGGAAGCCATGGGCGAGCTGCGCCGCATTGCGGTGCCGGTGAGCCCGGTGCTGGAAATGACGGAAATTGCCGACCGCGTGCTGCGCGCTGGCGGCCCGGCGTTGTTGTTTGAGCGTCCGGCCGTTGGCAATGCAAAACATGCCATGCCGGTGCTGGCGAATCTGTTTGGTACGCCGCAACGCGTGGCGATGGGCATGGGTGTGGATGTGGCCAAAGGAGATGATTGGCAAACCCCGCTGCGTGACGTGGGCAAGTTTTTAGCGATGTTAAAAGAGCCTGCGCCACCGCAAGGCCTGAAAGATGCGTGGGACAAGCTGCCGTTGTTAAAACAAGTGCTGAACATGCGACCGAAAGTGGTGACATCCGCGGCGCCGTGCCAGGAAGTGGTGTGGGAA
>DILC01000031.1:10492-54335 GCA_002424865.1 Rhodocyclaceae bacterium UBA5602
CAGCAAGTGATCGCACCGAACAAGGTGATCATGCGCTGGCTGGCGCATCGCGGCGGCGCGCTCGATTATCAGGCGCATTGCGCTGCTCACCCAGACACGCCTTTTCCGGTAGCGGTGGTGCTGGGATGTGATCCGGCCACGATTCTGGGGGCGGTCACGCCCGTGCCGGACAGTTTGTCGGAATATCAATTTGCGGGCTTGTTGCGCGGCAGTAAAACGGAACTGGTGAAATGCATAGGCTCGGATTTACAAGTGCCGGCGCGTGCCGAGATTGTTCTGGAAGGCGTGATTCACCCCGGCGAGACGGCGTTGGAAGGGCCATTTGGCGACCACACCGGGTATTACAACGAGCAGGCGGAATTTCCTGTATTCACCATTGATCGCATTACCCTGCGACGCGATGCGATCTATCACTCCACCTATACCGGCAAGCCGCCGGATGAACCGGCGATGCTGGGCCTGGCGCTTAACGAAGTGTTTGTGCCGCTGTTGCAAAAGCAGTATCCGGAAATTGTCGATTTTTATCTGCCGCCGGAGGGTTGTTCGTATCGGCTGGCGGTGGTGTCGATCAAAAAACAATATCCGGGGCATGCCAAGCGGGTGATGTTCGGCATCTGGAGTTTTTTGCGCCAGTTCATGTATACCAAGTTCATTATCGTTACCGATGAGGATGTGGATGTGCGAGATTGGAAAGCCGTGATCTGGGCAATGACCACGCGCGTGGATGCGGCGCGCGACACGTTGATTGCGGAAAATACGCCGATTGATTATCTGGATTTTGCCTCGCCTGTGTCAGGCCTTGGCAGCAAAATGGGGATAGATGCGACGAACAAATGGCCTGGCGAGACGACGCGCGAATGGGGGCGGCCGATTGCGATGGATGCTGCTATCAAGCAACGGATTGATTTATTGTGGGGAGAACTGGGATTATGAGTAACGGCATTGAAGTGTTCAACGGCAACGGGCAGCTGGATGGCGCGCGTGCCTGGTGTCATGTGATGTATGGCCTGCATGCGCTCTCTGCCTTGTCAGGCATTTTGACTTCTGCCACCGTGGCGGGGGCTTTTGTGTTCGGCTGGCCGTCGATTATTGCGGTGATCATTAACTTCGTGACGCAAAGCCAGGTGCGTGGCACGTGGCTGGAATCGCACTGGCGCTGGCAGTGGCGCAGCTTCTGGTTTGCTGCGCTGTGGTTGCTGGTTTCGGGTTTGCTGGCGATTACCCTGATTGGCATTCCGTTCGCCTTCCTGGCGATTGTCAGCACGGGCGTGTGGGTGCTGTACCGCGTGGTGCGCGGCTGGCTGGCGCTGCTGGATAAGCGGGGCATGCCGTTGCCGTGAGGAGAACGTCGGGGGCACGGAGAAGGCGGGTGAAATGCTGGAGTCATGCTGGCAACCACTCTTGTCGCCGTGTCGCCATCGCCGACTTTTCAGGGGGAATGGACTGGCTCGATGGTCCTTCCGTGAATGCTGTTTTCAGCCTGCGCGGAAGGTTTTATGGCAGGTGCGGCAGGTGTCGTAAAGCTTTTTATAGACCGGTTCTATCGTGGCCGCGTCTTTGTGTTGCGCGACAGATACCAGCTCGTCGGTGGCGGCTAAAAAGGCTTGCCGGTCTTGTTCGAATTCCCCGGGGCGCTGCCAAATGGCGGCGGCGGCTTTGGTCGGCGGGTAGTTGGTGTGCGGGCCAAAATGCGCCCAAGGGGCATCGCGCCGGGCCTTTAGCTCATTGGCCAGGGCGAGGAACTTCTCCGCTTGGTAATTGTTGGTGCGCAGCATCGTGCCCATGGGTTCAAACACCTTGAGGATTTCCTTGAAGGCTTGCTGACGATGCATGACTGGCTGTCCGGGCTGGTCATCGGTGACGGTATTGCAGCCAGTGAATAAGAGGGTAAAGGCGAAAAACGTTAAAAACGTGGGTAACTGCGCGGGTAACTTTTTGGGCGTGGGCATGAGGTGTGGGCATGGGGTGAGGCGTGACCGTCGACAGGTTTTAAGTGGCGGGTTGATCCGGGTTCGATCTGAATTTGGTCTGGTTTACTCAGAACGAACCGGTGGGCAATAGTTCAAGCCTTGGGTAAATTCAGGTGGCACTGAACTGATAAGCATCCATTGCCACAGCCCCCAGGGTGGTTTCGCGGTACAGCACCGCGCAGTGTGGCACTTGATCTGCTGCGCTGGCCGCGCCTAGCGCGACATAAAGCGGCAATAAATGATCGTCTGACGGGTGCGCGCGCACGGCGTGGGGCGCCTGGCGGCGGTAGTCCAGCAAGGCGGGCAAGTCGCGCTGCGTGAGTTTGTTGGCAAACCAGTCGGTAAATTCAGTCACATAGGGCAGCGCTTGGCCGTCCTGCGCATCGCGTTGCACATCGCGCAGGTTGTGGGTGATGGAGCCTGAGGCCATGATCAGAACGCCTTCTTGCGTCAAGGAATTGAGGCGTTGGCCAAGGCGATAGTGCGCTTCGGGTGACGCTTCGGGCATGACGGCAAACTGGATGACGGGGATGTCGGCTCGGGGATACATAAAGCGCAACGGCACCCAGGCGCCATGATCCAGCCCGCGCTGGGAATCTACCCCTATGCCGGGGATGAGTGCACGGATTTTTTCGGACAGCGCGACGGCGCCGGGCGGGGTGTATTGGATTTCATACATGGGCGCGGGGAAGCCATAAAAGTCGTGGATGGTTTCCGGGCGCTGCGCCGCTGTCACGGCGGGTTGATGGGTCAGCCAATGGGCGGAGACGGAAAGAATGGCTTTAGGGCGCGGTAGTTTGGCTGCGAGCTGTTCCCAAAATCGGCCGGTGTTGCCCGGTGCAATGGAGGTCATGGGCGAGCCGTGGGAAAGAAACAGGGTGGGCAGGGCTGGAGTGGTTGTGCTGGTCATCGTGTGTCTTTCTTCTTGACGGTGTTTTTTTGGCCAATGCGGGTGAAGGATTGTTGCGGGTGGCCGTTGAGTGCCTAAGCGCGGCGAGCCGTTGGCTAGACTAAGAAAAGTCGGCGTTGGCGGCACGGCGTGGACATTAACATTAACGCTCAGCGTTCCGGTGGGCCGTTCAGCGCTTGAAACCCGTGATCAAAGTGTGAGCGTGCCTTCCCGCAAGCAAGGGTCGTCGGGATGTGTGGAGAGTTGAAAGCCAAGACTGGCAACAAAGTTGAGCATGGGAATGTTTTCGGCAAGAAATTCTCCGGTCATGGTTTTAAAGCCGTGGCTCCTCGCGGCCTGGATGAGCTGCTGCATGAGGTGATAGCCAAGGCCTTGATCTTGCCAGGCGTCGGCAATGACGATGGCAAACTCGCAGCTTGATCGTGTGGCGTCATCTGCCACGGCGGCATAGCGGCAAGCGCCGATTTCCTTATCGACGCCGTTTTCCTCAATCAAGGCAATAAACGCCATGTTGCGGTCGTAGTCGATGTGCGTGAAGCGGTCTAGCTGGTCATTGGAGAGTTCGCTGCACATGTTCATGAAGCGCCGGTAACGCGTGTGCGGCGAGAGCGCCTTGATGAAGTCCTGTTCGCGTTTGGCATCGCTTTCCCTGATCGGGCGAACGCGGATGAGCGCGCCATTTTTGCTGTGGAACAGGGTGTGTAGCTCAAGCTGTGCGTCAGCCCCCGCTGCGGCCTTGTCGCTTGCCGATATTTCCGGGTTGGCCATTGGCTTGGTTATGGCGCAGGTGCGCGGACATTGCGACCGCTCATGTGATGCGAGAAGTGGCGGTCGGCATTCAGGATGTGATTGACCAGCCAGTCGGTGAGCTTGTTTTTGATGCGCAGGCTAAGGTAGTCAAGGCCTGTGGTGTCGCAGGCAATTTCTTCTTGCATCTCGTCCAGGTAGTCAAAAAAGCGCTGGTGCTGGCGCTGATGCAGTTCAAGGAACGGATAGTTTTTTTCATGCATCATGCTCTCTTCCTGGGCAAAGGCTTCCGCTGCGGTTAAATGGATTTGCTTGAGTTGTGGCGCGATGTGCGCTGTTGTGCCTGCTTGTACGGAGCGTATCAAGGCATGCAAGTCGTTGAGCAGGCGCTGATGAGTTTTGTCGAGCGGTTCAATGTTTAACGAGTACTCGTTGAGCCAGACAAACTCAGTGGCCTGGGTGAGTGCCTGCGTAAAGGCGGGCGCGGGCTCTGCTTGCTGCGCCAGCGCTTGGCAGCGCAGTAAATAGGCGCGTGCGGCGGTATCGTCCGGCGCCTCGGCCAAGCACTGCGCAAAAAATACCTGGGCCGCGGGGAAGTCGCCCAGGTGGTAGTGGGCGAGCGCGCGCTGGAAGCTGGGCCAGGTGTTTTTCTTGGCGATGCGTAGCGCGGGCGGGTCGGCATCAATGACTTCATACACGGATTGCTCATCCTGTTTGCCGCGGACATAGGTGCGGTCAAGAAAACGGAGCGACCATGGCTTGGTATTTTCCAGGCTGCTCAGGGTGTATTCACTGATCAGGATCGGCACTTGATATTCTTTGGTCAAGTGCTCCAGGCGGGAGGCGAGATTGACCGCATCGCCAATCACCGTGCCATCCATGCGGCCTTGACCCCCGACTGTTCCCAGGATGACAATGCCGGTGTTGATGCCAATGCCGATCTTGACGGGGCGATAGCCTGCGCGGTCACGACCGGCGTTGTATTCATCGAGCTTGGCGAGCATGGCCAGGCTGCAGCGCAGGGCATCATCGGGGGAGGTGGGGAATAAAGCCATGATGGCGTCCCCAATGTATTTGTCGATAATGCCGCCATGCGCAGCGATTACCGGCTCCATTTGCACAAGATAGGAATTCAGGAAGTTGAAGTTTTCCTGCGGACTCATGCTCTCCGAGAGCGACGTGAAGTCGCGAATGTCAGAGAACAGGATGGTCATGGAACGTTCTACCTGCTGGCCCAAGTGCACTGTGCGGATGTCATTGACGCCAAGCAATTCCAGAAACTGCCGGGGCACGAAGCGGCTATAGGCAGCTTCGGTTTCGTTCAGGTGCGCTTGGCTGGCTTGCAGAGAATAAGGCTGGTAGTTGGAAGGGTGTGAAGTGGTCATGAGGTCTTGGCCGTTAAGCGGTGAGTCGGTGCGGTTTTAAGCAAGGGGGACAGCGCCTTCCAGACATGGTCAAGCAGCAAAGGCTGGACTTTGGCCGTGGGATGCAGGCCGTCGGCCTGAAAGGCTTGCGGGTCAAGTGCAATGGGTTCGAGCAAGAACGGCAGCAAGCTGATCTTTTCATTTTTGGCCAGTACGTTAAAGCTGGCGCCAAAGCGTTGTGTATAGCTAAAACCATAGTTGGGTGGCACGCGTATGCCTACTAGCAGCACCTGTGCGTTGTGTTGCTTGGCTGCGCGAATCATGGCGGTGAGGTTGTCTTCCATGGCGGCAAGCGGTAAACCCTGCAAGCCATCGTTGGCGCCCAGCGCAATGATGACGACGGCGGGTTGCGCTTGTTGCAAGGCCGCAGAAAACCGTGCGCGCCCTCCTGCGGTGGTTTCTCCGCTGATGCTGGCATTAACGACTTTGTAGGGGAGTTGCTTCGCTTTCAGGCGTTCGTTGAGCAAGGCGGGCCAGCTTTCTGCAATGGCCAAACCATAACCTGCGGATAAGCTGTCGCCATAAACCAGGATCGTGCGCGGTGCGGCCTCAGGCGCGGCCGCTGCCGCAAGTTGTGTAGCATGGACGCCAAAGCCAAATAGCAGGTAAAAAATGAATGAAAGACATTTATACATGACGATGAAAAAACCAGTGATTGAGTTGTTGGCTGTAGGTAAAACGGTCGCAAGCAGTGCGGATGGCAACCTGGGAACCTTGAGCATTCTGCACGATATTACATTCACCGTGCAGGCAGGTGAATCCGTGGCGATTGTCGGGGCTTCAGGTTCGGGCAAATCCACTTTGCTGGGCTTGATGGCCGGTTTGGATTTGCCCACGGCCGGCAGTGTGCGCTTGGGTGGCGAGAATTTGGGTTTGCTGGATGAGGATGACCGCGCTGCTTTGCGTGGGCGCGTTTTGGGGTTTGTGTTTCAGTCTTTCCAGTTGCTGCCTGCGCTCAATGCGCTGGAAAACGTGATGTTGCCACTCGAACTGGCCAATAAGCCGGATGCGCGGGCGCTGGCCGAAGCGATGCTCAACCGCGTGGGTCTGGGCGCGCGCTTGACGCATTACCCCAAGCATTTATCCGGTGGCGAGCAGCAGCGGGTGGCTTTGGCACGGGCGTTTGCTATGCAGCCACACTTGCTTTTGGCCGATGAGCCTACCGGCAACCTGGATGCTGCCACCGGCGCACAGGTCATTGAGCTGATGTTCGCTATGAATGCCGAGGCTGGAACGACGCTGGTTTTGGTGACGCACGACCCGCAACTCGCCCAGCGTTGTGGCCGCACTTTGCGTCTGGCAAGCGGACGATTGGTGCTTGATGGGCGCTGAATCAGTTTTCCGTTGCGGCCCGTATCCGCTGTGCCGCACGCACGCCGCTGCGCACCGCGCCTTCTATGGTGGCGGGGTAGTCCTGGGTAATGTCCCCGCTGGTCACGTAATCGCCAGCGAGCCACAGGCCGGGTAAGCCGGTGTCTGCTGCGGGGCGGACCAGGCCCGGGGTGCAGGAGAAAGTCGCGCGTTTTTCGATCAGGGTGCGCGTGTGATGTGGTGCGAGCCCTGCTGGGATGAGCTTGGCGATTTCCTGGTGGATCTGCGCCTCTAACTGATGGTTCGGTAAATCCAGATGCCGTCCGCGCGCGCTGATCACGGCGGCGATCAGGCCGGCTTGTCCACCCAGTTGCCCGCGGTCAAACAGCCATTGCGCCAGGCCGTCGGCGATACCCAGCATGGGGTGGGAGAGGTGCGCTGCGGCCGGGTAGGCCAGATAACTGGTGACGATCGGCTCCCAAGTGAACGCTTGGACGCACGCTGCCAGGCCAGGTGCGATAGCCGCCAGATGATAAGGCGCAACCGCCAGCACCACGTGATCAAATGGGACTTGATCATTGATGCGCCAGCCTTGGCTGGTTTGCGCCAAAGACGTGACACGCTGGCTGCGGTGCAGCCGCCCGCCGTGACGCGTGATAAACGCCGCAGCCGGTTCGGGGAATAAGGCGGAAAGATTGACTTGCGGGATGAGTAAATCGCTGGCGGCACGATGGCTGGCCAGGCTGTCCCTGAGCACGTTCGCCAGCATTTGCGCGGAGGCTTGATCGGCGGGCGTATTCAACGCGGCGACGCATAGCGGTTCCCATAAAAGTCGGCGCTGGCGGGACGGCGCGCGATTGGCGTTCAGCCATGCCGTTACGCTGCTATCGGGCGAAATCATGAAATGCTTGCCTTGCAAGCCTTGCATGAGGCGAATGGCTGCCCGCTTTTCGCGCCAATCAAGGCCTTGGGCGCAAACTAAAGCAGCCAG
Source organism: Rhodocyclaceae bacterium UBA5602 (assembly GCA_002424865.1). Taxonomy (GTDB): domain Bacteria; phylum Pseudomonadota; class Gammaproteobacteria; order Burkholderiales; family Rhodocyclaceae; genus Rugosibacter. Next base: position 17,846 of record DILC01000031.1, read on the forward strand.
CAGGTGCAGGGGGGCGGGCAAGCGAGGCGCGCTAAGGTGAAATTCACCAGGGAACTCCAGGTGCAGCGGCCGTCGCTTGAATAGTTGCTTGGGATCAGCGCCAACCATTTGCATCAGGCGCAGGGTTTGGCTACAGGCACCGAGCAAAATATGCTGGCCGTTATCGACCGTCATGCCGTTGAGCTCAACGGCACGGGCGCGGCCGCCGAGCGTGCGGGAGGCTTCAAATACGGTAACGGTTTGGCCTGGTTTGCCCTGTGCGAGCAGTTCCACTGCCGCAGCGAGCCCGGCGTAGCCTGCGCCTATGATGGCAATATGCATGGTGTCAAGGCATCTTCAAGCGGTAAACCAGGTTTTGCCAGCCAGCCACACTTTACGCAGCGGCGTGAGCGAGGTGCGCTGCTTTAACACTGGGTAGCCATCAAGGGCGATCTCGTTGAGCAGGGTGCGGTAAATCGCGGCCATGATAAGCCCGGCGCGCTGTGCTTTGCGGTCAGCCATGGGGAGTTGTGCCATCGCTTGAGCGTAAGTGGCTTGTGCGCGCTCGACTTGAAATGCCATGAGCTGCTGAAACGCAGGGCTGTCGCGGCGCTGGAGGATGTCGGTTTCTGTCACGCCGAATTTGGCGAGGTCTTCTTGCGGCAGATAAATGCGGCCGCGCATCGCGTCTTCGCCCACGTCACGGATGATGTTGGTGAGCTGCAAGGCCAACCCCAAGTCATGCGCATATTTAAGCGTGCGGCGGTCGGTGTAGCCGAAAATTTCCGCTGCGAGCAGACCCACGATGCTGGCGACGCGATAACAATACAGATGCAGTGCGCGAAAATCAGCATAGCGCACGGTATCAATATCCATTTCCATACCGTCGATGATTTCCTGCAACTGCTCTTGTGGCAGGGGGAAGTGTTGCAATGCGCCCGCCAGGGCTTGGCTGACCGGGTGGCTCGCGTGGCCATCAAACAACTGTGCAATTTCGGTGCGCCACCAGGCCAGTTTGGTGCGCGCCAGATGGGGGTCCGGGCATTCGTCGACAATATCGTCAACTTCCCGACAAAAAGCATACAAAGCGGTAATCGCCTGCCGTTTGATCGGGGGTAAAAACAGAAAGCTGTAATAAAACGACGAGCCGCTGGCCGCAGCGCGTTGTTGGCAGTAGTCGTCAGGGGTCATGGCGAGTACTCATCGGGTGAGCGCGCGCCAGCCAATGAGCGGCCAGTCGAACGCGTTGAGTTGGGGACGATGGTTGAAAACATCGTAATTCACGGCTGCAATTTTTTCCAGAATGCGCAGCCCGCCCGCGGTGATGGAGCGAATTTCGAGGCCAATGCGGCCGGGCAGGCGGTGTCCGAGTGGCGCGCCTTCGAGCATCAGGGCGCGCGCGCGCTGGACTTGGAATTGCAGAAGCTTTAAAAAGTCGGCGCTGGCGAGACGGCGCAAAATATCGGTTTCATTGCAATTAAAGCGCGCCATTTCATCCATAGGCAAGTAAATGCGGCCATTTTGCCCTTTGTGGCTGTCTATGCCAACATCCTGCCAATGGTTGATAAGCTGCAAGGCGGTGCAAATGGCATCCGACTGGACCAGGTTTTCTGCGCTGGCATGTTTGAACAGATGCAGCAATAAACGCCCGATCGGGTTGGCTGATCGGCGGCAATAGTCAAGCAACTCGGCATAATTGGCATACCGATTGCATGTGACATCCTGAATAAAAGCATCAAGCAAGTCGTGGAACAGGGACAGGGGTAGCTGGTGCTGCGCAATGACGGGGCGCAAGCGCAAAAAAACCGGGTGATTGCTGGGGCGGTTGTGCGCAATGGCGTTAAGCTCTTGCCGGTAGCTGTGCAGTTGGGCCAGTCTTTGGGCTGGCGCGAGCTCGCCTTCATCGGCGAAATCGTCGGCGCTGCGGGCAAAAGCGTAAATGGCCGCAACCGGCTCCCGCAGGGGCTGAGGCAGCAAAAGCGAGGCAACGGGGAAGTTTTCGTAGTGTTTTTTGTGGATTTCGGCGGCCATGATGTGACGAAGTATAGGCGGGAGGTGAGAAAGATTCGGTGAAAGCAGGTAAAATCGCCCGTTCATTGCAGATTGTTGTTTGGCGGCCTGTGCAACATGTCACTTGGCAGGGCGCTTCTACCAGCAACAGGCTTGAATCTGCCGGTGAGCACATGCAAGGCCCAGGTGGCGGAATTGGTAGACGCACCAGATTTAGGTTCTGGCGCCGCGAGGCGTGGGGGTTCGAGTCCCTTCCTGGGCACCAAACTTGAGTACATTGGCATTGGTTCAGCGTGTTGGCTATGATGGGGTACTTGCGGACATTGCCTTGTGCGCACTGTAGCGGTCAATGCAGTTTTTTGTGTGTTTTGCGTAGTTTTTTAAATTTGACGGATAAGAAAATGACGGATACAGCAACAGAAATGGCAACACAGGCAGCCACCACGGAGGCAGTCGCCGCACCGGTTAGCCCGCTTGAGCGGCGCCTTGATATTTCAATCACCTTGGCTGACATCGAGGGCGATATTGGCGCGCGTCTTAAAAACATTGCGCGCACGGTCAAAATGCCCGGCTTTCGTCCCGGCAAGGTGCCCATGAGCCTGGTGGAGAAGAATTACGGTGGCCAAGCCCGTAGCGAGGCAATTGGTGTGGCGGTTGAATCTGCGCTGGAGTCTGAACTCAAAGCGCAAAATATGCGCGTGGCGGGTTATCCCAATATCCAGCCCGTCACCAGTGAAGGTGGGGGTAAACTCAATTTCACGGCAACTTTTGAGGTTTATCCCGCCATTGCCTTGGGCGATGTCTCAGGGCAGTCGGTTGAGCGTCCTGCCTTGGTCGTGACGGAAGCTGAAGTTGAGCAAACCCTGGATGTATTGCGCAAGCAGCGCATGGTGTATAGCGAAGTTCAGCGTGCGGCACAAAAAGACGACCGCATTGTGATTGATTTCGTGGGCCGCAAGGATGGCGTAGAGTTTCCGGGTGGCAAGGCCGATAATCACACCATGACGGTTGGCGCGGATGCCATGCTGCCTGATTTTGAAGCGGCGGTTGTCGGGATGTCCGCTGGCGATAAAAAGACTTTTGACCTGACCTTTCCGGCGGATTATCAGGCCAAGGATCTGGCGGGTAGCACGGTGCAGTTTGATGTCACTGTCAATAAGGTTGAAGCGGCCGAATTGCCTGCCCTGGATGCGGCGTTTGCCAAAGCCTTGGGCTCGAAGGATGGCGATATGGACGCCATGCGGGTTGAGATTCGCGCCAATCTTGAGCGTGAAGTCAAGAAGCGCCTGGAAGCTAAAACCAAGCAGCAAGTCATGGATGCCTTGTTGGCAGTGAATTCTTTTGATGTGCCCAAGGCCTTGGTGGATGCTGAATCCAGGCAAATGGCCGATGCCGCCGTGCGTGACATGGAAGCGCGTGGCATGGCCGTCAAGGGTTTCCCGATTGATCCGGCCTGGTTTGCGGATAAGGCCATACGCCGCGTCAAGTTAGGCTTGTTGCTCACGGAGGTGGTAAAGGCACATGATCTTTACGCCAAACCCGAGCAGGTGCGTGCGGTTGTGGATGAGTTTTCGGCTTCATTTGAAGACCCCACGGAAGTCGTGCGCTGGTATTACTCCCAGCCCCAACGTTTGGCTGAAGCTGAAGCTCTGGCGGTTGAGAATAATGTGGTCGAGTGGGTTTTAAAGCAAGTTAAAGTCATTGATAAGTCAGTTGCTTTTGACGAATTGATGGGCAATGCAGGATAAATGGCATGATTACTTCAGGAGGCGCTATGGGCGGTGCGCAATACACACGAGGTGGCCAGGGTGGAATGAGTGCCTCCATGAATGATCCGCAAGGCTTGGGCATGGTGCCCATGGTGATCGAGAGCAGCGGCAGGGGCGAGCGCGCTTATGACATTTATTCGCGCCTGTTGCGCGAACGGGTGATCTTTCTGGTCGGTCCGGTCAATGACACAACAGCCAACGTGATTGTCGCCCAGTTGCTGTTTCTGGAATCGGAAAATCCCGACAAGGATATTTTCTTCTATATCAATTCGCCGGGTGGTTCAGTGTCTGCCGGGATGGCCATTTACGACACCATGCAGTTCATTAAGCCGCATGTGTCCACCCTGTGCATTGGCCAGGCTGCCAGCATGGGTGCGTTTTTATTGACGGCAGGCGAGAAAGGCAAGCGTTATTGCTTGCCGAATTCACGCGTGATGATTCATCAGCCGCTGGGTGGCTTCCAGGGCCAGGCCTCTGACATTGAAATTCACGCCAGGGAAATTTTATTTCTCAAGCAAAAGCTCAATGACATGTTAGCGGCGCACACAGGGCAGCCGATTGAACGCATTGAGCGCGATACGGATCGCGACAATTTTCTGTCAGCCGAAGCTGCAGTGGCGTACGGCCTGGTGGATAAGGTGTTAACGAGCCGTACTGATGTCACTGCTGGCTGAAACATCTATTCACGGAGAGAACGAAGGTGGAAAAGAAGACTGCAGGTGGTGACAAGCTTTTATATTGCTCCTTTTGCGGCAAGAGCCAGCATGAAGTGAAAAAATTGATCGCTGGTCCGTCTGTCTTTATCTGCGATGAGTGTATCGATCTGTGCAACGATATTGTTCGCGATGAAATGGCGAACGCAGAGGCGGAGTCCGCAGACGGCCAGGGCTTGCCCACGCCCAAGGAAATCCGCGCGATGCTGGATCAGTATGTGATCGGGCAGGAGGCGGCCAAAAAGATCCTTGCCGTGGCTGTGTATAACCATTACAAACGCATTCGTCATAAAGAGAAGGGCAGCGACGGCGTTGAGTTGGCCAAAAGCAATATTTTGCTCATTGGTCCCACGGGCTCGGGCAAGACTTTGCTGGCGCAAACGCTGGCCCGCATGCTGAACGTGCCCTTTGTGATGGCCGATGCGACCACCCTGACCGAAGCCGGTTATGTGGGTGAGGATGTCGAGAACATCATTCAGAAGCTCTTGCAAAATTGCGATCACGATGTCGAGAAGGCCCAGCAAGGGATTATCTACATTGATGAAATCGACAAGATTTCACGCAAAGCGGATAACCCTTCAATTACCCGGGATGTTTCCGGTGAAGGCGTGCAGCAGGCTTTGCTGAAATTGATCGAAGGCACGGTAGCGAGCATTCCGCCCCAAGGCGGGCGCAAGCATCCGAATCAGGATTTTGTGCAGATCGATACGACCAATATCCTGTTTTTTTGCGGTGGTGCGTTTGACGGACTGGATAAAGTCATCCGTGCGCGCTCAGAAAAGGGTGGTATTGGGTTTGGCGCAGAAGTCAAAAGCCGCAATACGGCGAATGTCTCCGATGTGCTGCGTGAAGTCGAGCCTGAGGATTTGATCAAGTTTGGCTTGATTCCAGAACTCATTGGGCGCTTGCCCGTTTTGGCGACATTGCAGGAATTGGATGAGGCCGCTTTGGTCGAGATTTTGATCGCGCCTAAAAATGCGCTGGTAAAGCAATATCAGAAGCTTTTTTCCATGGAAGGTGTTGAACTGGAAATTCGCCCTTCAGCACTGCAAGCCATCGCCAAAAAAGCCCTGAAGCGTAAAACGGGTGCGCGTGGTTTGCGCTCCATCCTTGAAAACGTGTTGCTGGATACCATGTATGAGTTGCCGACTATGGAAAACGCAGCAAAAGTCGTTGTGGATGAAACAACCATAGATAGCGGCGCTCAGCCATTGATCATCTATGCGGATCAACCCAAGGTCTCAGGCGCTAATTGATCTGCGGACGAATTTTCAAACGAATTTTCAAACTAAGTTGCGAACTTGCGCATCATGGTCTGCCAAGGGCTGTAAAGAAAAATACAGCCCTTGATTTTCTTTTGCATACCCCCATATGGGTTGCATGAATCACAACTTTAAAGGACACGATGATGTCTGACCTGAACGATACCTCCGTAATACCCGCCACTCAAGATTATTCCGCTACCCCCTTATTGCCCTTGCGCGACGTGGTTGTTTTCCCTCATATGGTGATTCCGCTGTTTGTCGGACGCCCAAAATCCATCAAGGCGCTTGAGTTGGCCATGGAGGGAGGGAAAAGCATACTGCTCGTCGCGCAAAAGCATGCCGCCAAGGATGAGCCGACACCTGATGATATGTATGACATCGGCTGCATGGCGAATATTTTGCAAATGCTCAAGTTGCCTGACGGCACGGTGAAGGTACTGGTTGAGGGTGTGGCGCGTGCACGTGTATTGCATGTCGTTGATACTGGGGAGTTGTTTACTGCCGAAATTGAGCCTATCGTGGGCGATCGTGTGGCCAATCACGAAATTGAAGCCATGCGGCGCACGGTTCTGGCCCAGTTTGATCAATATGTAAAACTGAACAAAAAAATACCCCCTGAAGTGCTCACGTCGCTCGCTGGCATAGATGAGGGTGGCCGTCTGGCTGACACCATTGCCGCGCATTTGCCTTTGAAGCTTGAGCAAAAGCAGGATGTGCTGGAAGCGCTTGAGGTGACAGGGCGGCTCGAAAAACTACTCGGCCAATTGGAGGCTGAGCTGGACATCCTGCAGGTCGAAAAACGAATCCGGGGCCGTGTTAAGCGGCAGATGGAAAAAAGCCAGCGTGAGTATTACCTCAATGAGCAAGCCAAAGCCATTCAAAAGGAGTTGGGTGAAGGCGAAGAGGGCGCTGATCTTGAGGAGTTAGAGAAAAAAATCAAGGCGGCAGGCATGAGCAAGGAAGGCTTGCTCAAGGCAACCAACGAATTGAAAAAGCTTAAATTGATGTCGCCCATGGCAGCTGAAGCTTCAGTAGTGAGAAACTATATCGAGACGCTGGCGGGTTTGCCATGGCGAAAAAAATCGCGCATCAGCAAGGATTTGCCTGCCGCTGAGAAATTGTTGGACAAGGACCATTACGGTCTTGAAAAAGTCAAAGAGCGGATTGTTGAATACTTGGCCGTGCAGCAGCGAGTGGATAAAGTCAAAGCGCCTATTTTGTGTTTGGTAGGCCCCCCAGGCGTGGGCAAGACCTCGCTTGGGCAATCGATTGCCAAGGCAACGAACCGTAAATTTGTGCGTATGGCATTAGGCGGCGTGCGGGATGAAGCTGAAATTCGCGGCCATCGCAGGACCTACATTGGCTCGATGCCAGGCAAGATTTTGCAGAATATGGCCAAGGTTGGCGTGAAGAACCCGCTGTTTTTGCTGGATGAAGTGGATAAGATGGGGCAGGATTTTCGTGGCGACCCATCGTCTGCCTTGCTGGAAGTATTGGATCCGGAACAGAATCACACCTTTGAGGATCATTACGTTGAGGTCGACTTTGACTTGTCCGACGTGATGTTTGTTGCGACGGCGAACACGCTGAATATTCCCCATGCGCTTCTTGACCGGATGGAAATCATACGTCTGTCTGGCTATACGGAAGATGAAAAGGTCAGCATTGCCATGCGCTATCTGTTGGCCAAGCAAATGAAGAATAATGGCATCAAGCTGGACGAATTGACGGTCACCGAAGATGCGGTGCGCGATATCGTTCGTTATTACACCAGGGAGGCTGGCGTACGTTCGTTAGAGCGCGAGATATCGAAAATCTGCCGCAAGGTGGTCAAGTCTCTCGTCATGCGTCCACGCAAGCAAAAAATGATCGTTAACAGCAAGAACCTTGATAAATACCTGGGCGTGCAGCGCTACAGTTTTGGCGTTGCCGAAAAGGAAAATCAGGTGGGGCAAGTCACGGGCCTGGCCTGGACTGAGGTGGGTGGTGAATTGCTTACCATTGAGGCGATTGTTTTGCCAGGAAAAGGTAAAACGATCACGACCGGCAAATTGGGTGATGTCATGCAGGAGTCTATCCAGGCCGCCTTGTCTGTTGTCAGAAAACGCAGCAAGCAATTAGGCATTGCGGAAGACTTCTATCAAAAGAGTGACTTGCATATCCACTTGCCTGAAGGGGCGACACCTAAAGATGGCCCTAGCGCAGGCGCTGCGATTTGCACCGCATTAGCCTCTGCTTTGACAGGCATCCCTGTCCGCGCGGATGTTGCCATGACGGGTGAAATTACCTTGCGGGGTGAAGTATTGCCCATCGGCGGTTTAAAGGAAAAACTGCTGGCAGCAGTTCGCGGCGGGATCAAGCTGGCGCTGATTCCCGAGGAAAACGTCAAGGACCTGGCCGAGATTTCTGATACGATCAAAAACCGGATCGAAATTCAGCCAGTGCGCTGGATTGATAAAGTCCTGGAATTGGCGCTTGAGAGGGCACCTCAGCCATTGGAAGAAACAGCGGGTGTGCCTGTTGAGCAAACAGGCGTAGTCGATGTTGCGACAAGCGCTGTTTTGACGCACTAAAAATGTCTCACATGATGTTAGAATCCTAACCGATGCTTAACAACTAATGCTGTTCAGCGGGTGCTTAGCTCAGTTGGTAGAGCGTCGCCCTTACAAGGCGAATGTCGGCGGTTCGAACCCGTCAGCACCCACCATAAAAAATAAAGGCGAACATTTGTTCGCCTTTATTACATTCGGGGTTTCAAATCATGTTTGATAGCGTGCGCAATAACAAAAGGATTGTTCAAATCTTCCTTGTTCTTATCACCGTACCATTTGCCTTGTGGGGCGTCGAGTCTTACCTCAAGCAGGATAGCGGTGGGAGCGAGGTGGCGACGGTTGGCAAGATGAAAATTTCGGCGCAGGAATTTAACAACGCATTAAACCAACAAAAAGACCAGCTTCGCGCTAAATCTCCTGACGTGGATACAGCGATCATTGATTCGCCTGCTGTACGGGATCAGCTGCTTGATGGGCTGATTGCAAAAAAGCTTCTTCTGCAGGCGGTCAGCAAGAATAGGCTTGCAGTAAATAATGCTGAGCTGGTTGAGGTTATTGCCAGTATTCCAGACTTTCAGGAGAACAACCAGTTTTCTGCGAGCCGCTATGAAGCGGTACTTTCTTCCCAAGGTTTGAGCAAGGAAGTTTTTGAGGCAAGAATGCGTCAAGATATTGCAACTCAGCAACTGATTTTGCCGGTCGTTGCTGCACGCATCCTTGGCACGACGGCAAGCATTCATTGGTTATCTGTACAACTTGCGCAACGCGAAGTTGTCGAGGCGCAACTGCCGTATGCAAACTACCGTTCACAGGTGGTATTGGCTCCCGATGCGGCCGGGAAATACTATGCTGATCACGGCAAGTTATTTGAGTTGCCCGAGCAAGTACGCGTTGAGTATGTTGTGCTGAGTGCCGATGTTCTTTCAGCGCAAAATGCAGTCGGCGAGGATGAAATTAAAGCCCGTTATGACGCTGACTTGAATCGTTACACAACGCTTGAGTCAAGACGGGCGAGCCATATTCTTATCCCTTTAGCCCCAAATGCAACCGGTGCAGAAGTTAAGTTGGCGCAAGCAAAGGCGCAGGGCATGCTTGACCAGCTAAATCAAAATAAAGCGAGTTTTGATGAATTGGCAAAACAAAACTCCCAAGACTTGCAATCCGCACAAAAGGGCGGTGATTTAGGCTGGTTTAACCGCGGGATGATGACAAAAGCATTTGAGGACGCTGTCTTTGGCGCAAAGGAAGGTGATCGCCCATCTATTGTCCGGACTGAGTTTGGTTTTCATGTTATTCGCGTGACTGGGATAAAAGCCCCAAAAGCCAAACCATTTGATGAGGTCAAAGCAGAGATTGCTGCAGGGATAAAACGTGATTTTGGCGCCAAACAATATGCCGAGGCAGTGGAGGTTTTTGGCAATATGGTTTATGAGCAGCCTGACAGCCTGTCACCCGTCATGGCGAAATGGAAGCTTGTTCCGCAACAAACTGGCTGGTTAAAACAAGGGGATAAGCAAGCGTTTCCTTTGGACAATAAGAAGCTGTTGAATGCTTTATTTGATCCTGAAACGATCAAGAAACGCCGCAATGCTGATGTAGTTGAAGTTGCTCCTGGTGTGCTGGTGGCAGCAAGAGTATTGGAGCATAAACCTGCAATGCGGCAAGAGTTCGCGCTTGTCAAAGCGGCTATCGAGAACCAGTTAATCCAGGAGGCCGCGGTAAAACTGGCCATCAAGGATGGCGAAGGCAAAGTGTCACGCTTGGCCAATGGCGGAGAGGCAGGTTTAGCTTGGTCATCACCAAGAATGTTGAGCCATATCTCAAACGAAGCCGTGCCATCAAATGCTTTAAGCGCTGTTTTCAACGCAAAAACGGATAAATTGCCTGCCTTTGTTGGAGCCGCTACTGCAGAGGGTTACAGCATATATCGCATCAATGCAGTAAAGGATGGAAACACAGACACTGATCGTCCTGAAAATCGCCAAATATTGGCATCCTATGAGCAAGCGGTGGCTGAAGAAGAGGCAGCGGCTTGGATTGCTACTCTAAAAGAACAGTTTCCGGTCAAAATAAAGAAGTCGGTATCGGATTCTCGCTAATTTGAGGGGATGCTTATCATCATGACGATGACGCTGAGCGATTAGCCGCTAAACGAGGTGGATGAACGGTTCAGAAAAAACACCCTTGGAATGGGCGACNNGTCGCCCATTCCAAGGGTGTTTTTTATTTGCCAGGATTTTTGCCTAAAGATAAATCACAGCCGGAAAAACTGTAACGGCAAGAACCAGGACAACCCATTCCACATTTCGACGAGCTAAATAGCCGGTAAAGTGAAGCACCAGAATGGTGATGGCAACGATGTAGTAGAGGACGAATAGCATAGAGGTTTATTGTTTTGAGTATGGATTGATCATTTATCCAGCGGATAATGCATTTTCACGGATTTATTTATCTGCATTGTAACGAATTCATTCGCAGGGTGGCATATCCGGTTTGAATCGGCCTGCGATTTTTGCATGGCAGGGCTATCCATTCTTTTTGCTCTCACGTTGCTTCTGCGACCAAACCAGTTGGTTTGATTTTGGCGGGTATTTCTTGCCCGCGGCGGGCGCGGCGGCTGGTGTAGGCGGCTTGCTCGCGTGGTTCAAGGGCGACTTCTGCGGCTTTGCCACCGCGGCCTATGCCCTGGATGCGCAATGCGGCATCTGCGGTGACAGCAACGCCTACCAGGGTGTCATTTTTGGTCAAATCCAGCAACATGAGGCCACGGCCACGCGCCATTTCCTTGAGTTCGCGCAAGGCAAACAGCAGCAGGCGGCCGCTTTCGGAGAGTGCCGCGACGGTTAGGGAGGCTGCGGGGCCCGCTGTTGAATGCTTCGTTGCCGTATCACCAGCGCCGACTTTTTGGCTGACTTTGGCAGGAGGTAAAGGCCGCTCGCCTTTTTCCAGTGAGAGGAATGCCTTGCCGACTTTATTGCGCGAGACCATGTCGGCTACGCTTGCAATAAAGCCATAGCCGCCCGAGCTGGCGACGAGGTATTGGGCTTCTGGCGCAGCGCTAATCACTTGCGCGAGTTTGCCGCCTTCCTGAAAGTCGATGAGCGTATTGAGCGGCGTGCCGTCGCCCCGCCCGCCGGGCAGGTCAGCTACGCGCAGGCTGTAGCTGCGGCCGTTGCTGTCGATCAGGATCAGTGGCCAAATGGTGCGCGTGGGCGCAATCCAGCCTGCCGCGTCGCCGGCTTTGTAGGCCAGGGTAGCGGGGTCAAGGTCATGCCCCTGGCGCACGCGCACCCAGCCGTTTTTCGAGATGATAACGGTCACCGGCTCATCCGGTGCGGCCACTTCGCGGTTGCGGTTGCTGGCGGCCTCAGTCTGGATCAAGGTGCGTCTATCGTCGCCAAAGCGTTTGGCGTCGTCGCTGATTTCCTTTTGGATCAGGCGCGTCATCTCGCTACGGGATTCGAGCAAGGTCTTTAACTGGCCTTTTTCTTCGCGCAACTCGTTGAGTTCTTTTTCAATCCGCAGGCCTTCCAGCCGAGCCAACTGGCGCAGGCGGATTTCCAGAATGTCTTCTGCTTGCATTTCCGTTAAGCCAAAGCGGGCGATCAAGTCGGCTTTCGGGTCGTCCGCCTCGCGGATGCAGCGGATGACTTCCTCAATATGCAAAAAGACCAGCATGCGCCCTTCAAGAATATGAATGCGGCGTTCTACTTCCCCCAGACGATGGCGCGTGCGCCGCTCGACCGTGGCAAAGCGATAGGCAATCCACTCATGCAGGATTTGCGGCAGGTTTTTTTGCCGCGGGCGGCCGCCGTTTTCGCCAAACAGGCCCATCATGGTGAGGTTCACCGAGACATTCGCTTCCAGGCTGGTGTGGGCGAGCAAGACGCCCATGAATTCCTCCTGCGTGATGCGTGCGCTTTTGGGCTCCAGCATGATGCGCACCGCTTGCTTATCGCTCGATTCATCGCGCACCGAGTCGAGTACGCCCAGCACCAGCGCTTTGAGATTTTTCTGCTCCTGGCTCACGTCCTTTTTGCCTGCGCGCGGCTGCGGGTTGGTCAGGCTTTCAATCTCGGAGAGTACTTGCGAAACCGAGACACCATGCGGCAATTCGTCAATCACCAGACGCCATTGCCCGCGCGCCAACTCTTCCACATGCCAGCGCGCGCGCATGCGCACACTGCCGCGTCCGTTGGCATACATCTCGCGAATATCCGCTGCGGGCGAGATGAGCTGGCCGCCGCCGGGGAAATCCGGCGCGGGCAAGACTTCCAGCACTTCATCCAGCGTCGCATGCGGTTTTTTTATCAGCAAGCGGGCGGCGTCCGCCACTTCGCGCAGGTTATGCGGCGGGATTTCCGTGGCCATGCCCACCGCAATGCCGGAGGCGCCATTGAGCAGCACAAACGGCAAGCGCGCGGGCAAGAGCTGCGGCTCGGTGGCCGAGCCATCATAATTGGGTAAAAAATCCACCGTACCGCGATCAATTTCGGCGAGCAGCAATTCGGCAATCGGCGTCAGCCGGCATTCGGTATACCGCATGGCCGCTGCGCCATCGCCATCGCGCGAGCCGAAGTTGCCCTGACCGTCGATGAGCGGATAACGCAGGGTAAATTCTTGCGCTACACGCACCAGGGCGTCGTAAATGCTGCTGTCGCCGTGCGGATGATATTTACCGATCACATCACCCACCACGCGCGCGCTTTTCACATGCTTGGCATTCGCGGCCAGGCGCATGTCGTTCATCGCATACAAAATCCGCCGCTGCACCGGCTTTAAGCCGTCTTCCACCTGCGGCAAGGCACGCCCGCGCACCACGCTCATGGCATAGGCCAAATAAGCGCGCTCAGCGTAAGCGTCCAGCGCCAGGGCATTGCTATCGTCAAATCCTTCCGGAAAAGTCGGCGCTGGCGGGACGGCGGGCGGGGGCGGATTTTCTGCATTGGCTGCGCTTTGTGCAGCATGGGCCAAGTCAGCCGTATTTTGCTCTGGATCCTTGTCAGCACTTGCGAACAGGTCGATGGTTGTCGGCATGGATTGTGGTTTTGGGTCGGAATGGAATGAATGAATGTCAAAAAGAGCCGCGCGCAGGAAATGCCCAAGTGCAGCAATTCCCACCAGTTTAGGCGAAGAGAATACCGATTGGCTTATTCGTAACGCAGTGCGTCGATCGGCAGCAGGCGCGAGGCTTTGAGGGCAGGATAGTAGCCGAAAAACACGCCAATCAGCGCAGCAAAGCCAGCGGCCAGAAGAATGGCGGTGGCTGATAGCGCGGTCGGCCAGCCGGCCAGTTGGGCGATGAGTAGCGATGCGCCCACCCCCAGCACAATGCCGATCAAGCCGCCGATGACGGAAAGCGTAATGGCCTCGACCAGAAACTGCGTGAGAATATCCCGGCCACGGGCGCCGACGGCCATGCGCAGGCCGATCTCGCGCGTGCGTTCAGTCACCGACACCAGCATGATGTTCATGATGCCAATGCCGCCGACTATCAGCGAAACAGACGCCACGGCAGCGAGCAGCAGGGCCATGACTCTTGACGAAGCTTCTTGCGCTTGCAAAATTTCAGACAGGTTGCGCACGTAAAAGTCATCATCCTGGCCGGGTTGCAGGCGATGGCGCTGGCGCAGCAATTCTTTCATGCGCTCCTCCGCTTCTTTCATGTCGGCGCCCTCTTTGACCTTGACCATGATGGAACTCACGCTACGCGATTTGGCCTGGGTGACGCCAATGACGCGCGTTCTGGCGGTGTTGATCGGCATGAGCAAGGTGTCGTCCTGGTCCTGCCCCATCATGTTCTGGCCTTTGCGGGCGAGCACGCCGATCACGGTGAGTGGCACTTTGCGCACGCGGATGACCTGGTCTATCGGGCTGGCGTCGCCAAACAGGTTTTCCGCTACCGTTTGGCCGATGAGCGCGACTTTGCCGCTGCTGTTCATTTCCGCTGGCTCAAAGCCGCGCCCCTCGGCAATCGTCCAGTCACGCACGTCGAGGTATTCCGGTGTGGTGCCGATGAACGAGGTAGACCAGTTGGCGTTGCCGACAATCGCTTGCCCAGAGCCGCGCAGCGTGGGGGCTGCAGCCTGGATGGCGTCCACCTCGCGCATCAGGGCGGCAGCGTCTTCTTCATAAATGGTTTGCTGTGAGCCGGAGCCGCCGCGCGCGCCGCCGGAAGTCATGGAGCCAGAGAGCACCATGATGATGTTCGAGCCCAGGCTCCTGATCTGCGCTTCCACCCGTGCCTGCGCGCCATTGCCGACGGCGACCATCACAATCACGGCGGCGACCCCAATGATGATGCCCAGCATGGTGAGCGCCGAGCGCATTTTGTTGATGCGCAAGGCGAGCAGGGCGATGCGCAAGGTGGCGGCGAAATTCATGCGGGCTTCATGGTGTCATGCGGCGGTTTGTGCCGCCGTACTGGCGAGCAAGGCTGCCGCATCGTTGGGCGTGTTGGGTGTGTCTTCCACCACCGCGCCATCGCGAAAGCGGATGATGCGGCTGGCGAAGAGCGCAATGTCATGTTCATGGGTGACCAGCACAATGGTGATGCCTTCGCGGTTCAGCGCTTGCAAGAGCGCCATGATTTCGATGCTGGTGTGGGAATCCAGCGCGCCAGTGGGTTCGTCCGCCAAGACCAGTTGCGGGTTGCATACCAGCGCGCGGGCAATGGCCACGCGTTGCTGCTGGCCACCGGAGAGCTGCGATGGATGGTGATCCATGCGTTCGGCCAGACCCACTTGGCTGAGCCGTTGCCGCGCGCGGGCAGGGCGCTCGGCGGCGGGCACTTGGCTGTAGAGCAAGGGCAGGGCGACATTATCCAGGGCAGATGTGCGGGCGAGCAAATTAAAGTGCTGGAAGACAAAACCAATCTGGCTGTTGCGCACCTGGGCGAGTTCGTCACGCGAAAGCTGGGAGATTGCCTGTGCGCCCAAACGGTAGCGGCCGCGGCTGGGTTGATCCAGGCAACCGAGCAAATTCATGAAGGTGGATTTGCCGGACCCGGAGGGCCCCATGACGGCGACAAATTCGCCCGCGTCAATGGCGAGGCTCACGCTGCGCAAGGCGGGAACGAGCGTTGCGCCCATGAGGTAATCCTTGCCCAGGCCGTCGACTTCAATCAGTGCGGCCATGGGTTTTTTGCGCTTTTAAGCCGCATGATGGGCAAAGCAAATGGCATAAAAATGGCCGGCGATCATCAGAACATGCGCGGGCCAGCCATGGCTTTGGCTTGCCCGGTTTTGCCAGCGCTTTGCATGCCAGTAATGACTTGGCTGCCAGCCGTTAAGCGACTGCCGAGAATTTCGGTCATGCTGCCGTCCGATAGCCCCAGGCGCACGTCGACGGCTTGCGGGTTGCCGTCTTTGTCCAGAACCCATAAGTGGCCAGGGATGCCTGGTTTTTTGTCCGGAATAGTCGGCGCTGGCGGGACGGCATTGGATGTGCCTTTTGCGGGTTTTTTGTCGCGATTCTCACCGGTTTTCGCGCCTTTCTGGTTTGCCGGACGAAAGCGCAAGGCCGCGTTGGCTACTTTTAGTGCGTTGTCCTTGTGCGCGGTGACAATGCGCACATTGGCCGTCATGCCGGGTAGCAGGATCAAATCCGGATTGGCGGCGGAGACCACGACAACGTAGCTCACGACATTCGATACGATGGTCGCCGCTTTGCGCACTTGGGTGACTTTCCCTGAAAAGTGCTGGCCTGGAAACGCATCGACGGTAAAGCTGACATCCTGACCCGGTTGAATGCGGCCAACATCGGCTTCATCCACGGCGGTTTCTACCTGCATGTCTTTGAGGTTTTTGGCGATGATGAACAACTCAGGCGCTTGCAGGCTGGCAGCCACCGTTTGCCCGGTATCCACGCTGCGCTTGACGACCACGCCATCGACCGGCGAGCGGATCTCGGTGCGGCCTAAATCGACCTGTGCTTGCGCGAGCAGCGCTTCACGCTGGCGCACCTGCGCTATGCTGCCCTGCACTTGCGCCCGGGCGAGTTTCAATGAGGCGGCCGCTGCGCTCAGCGCGGTTTGCGCCGTGTCGCGGTCAGCGGCGGAGATGAAGTTTTTTTCCAGCAGGCTCTGTTTTCTGGCGTCATTGCGCTGCGCATCCAGCCAATTTGCCTCTACGCGGGCGACTTCAGCGCGCTGCATCGCCAGGTTGGCACGCGCTGCCTCGGCATCCGCCTGCGCTTGAATTACGCGCTGGCGATAGGTTTCCGGGTCGATGCGGGCAATCAACTGTCCGGTTTTGACCGGTGAATTAAAGTCGGCAAAAATCTCCTTGATCTGGCCTGACACTTGCGAGCCGACTTGCACGGACACCACAGGATTGAGCGTGCCGGTAGCCGAGACGGCAGCCGTGATCGGCCCCGTTTCAATGTTGTCAAGTTTGTATTGGGGCGCATTGTCCGCCGCTAAAAAATGCCATGCGGCATAAGCCAGGGCGAGAAGAAACAAAACCAGGAAGGCCGAGCGTAGCGGACTAAAACGGGTGGGTATTTTCATGTCGACATTCTAATGGGGGCGCAGAATGTGCCGCTCATGGACGGGATTTTTGCTTTCTGTTGACGGCTTCTGGCGTGATTTTGTTCCATCTGGGTCCCAAGGGTCGGTTTTAAAAGCAGCGTTTTGCCCTTGGGGGGCGGTGGGCATCGTTCACGTCGTTCATTAAGTGCCGCAAAAAGTCTGGTAATTGGCCGCTACGGCAACTGGGGCAGGCTCTCGATAGTCCTGCGCGTCCGCTTGTTCGCTAAATGGTTGCTGAATGACCTTGAGCAGTTGTTCGAACGGCTGCATGTCGCCGTGTTCCGAAGCTGCGCCCAGGGCTTCTTCCACCTTGTGGTTGCGCGGAATGTACAGGGGGTTGACGGCATGCATGGCCGCCGCCCGCTCGGCTGGCGATCGTTCATCCTGAATGCGCTGCTGCCAGCGCGGCAACCAGGCATTGAGCGCGGCGCTATCGGCATAGCGCGCGCGCAGGGCAGCCAGTGCCTGGTCATGGGTTTCTATGGTGCTTGAACTTGCCACTTCGCCCAAATGCCGGAACGCTTGGGTGTAGTCAACGTCCTGCCCGTCCATGGCGGTCAGGAAATCATTCGCCAGCGCCATGTCTTCCGGCTGGCTGCCGCGGAGACCCAGCTTGGCGCGCATGCGGTTGAGCCAATGTGTTTGGTAGCGCTGGGGGAAGGTGTTGAGCACTTCAGTCGCCAAGCTTATTGCCCTCTCCGTATCATCGGCAAACAGCGGCAGCAGGGTTTCAGCCAGCCGCGCCAGATTCCAGTTGGCCATCATGGGTTGATTGCCATAGGCATAGCGGCCGTTTTCGTCGATCGAGCTAAAAACGGTGTCAGGGTCAAACCGATCCATGAAAGCGCAGGGGCCGTAATCGATGGTCTCGCCCGAGAGCGTCATGTTGTCGGTATTCATCACGCCGTGGATGAATCCCACCGTCATCCAGCCGGCAACGAGCGCCGCCTGGCGCTCTATTACCGCGCGGAACATCGCAAGATACGGATTTCCGTCCGTTTCCCTATCCGGGTAATGGCGTCGAATGACGTAGTCTGCGAGTTGCCGCAAGGCGGCAGGGTCGTTTTGGGCGGCGACAAACTGAAATGTGCCAACACGGATATGGCTTGCCGCCACGCGGGTGAGCACGGCGCCGGGGAGCTCGCCCTCTTGCCGCCAGATGGACTCCCCTGTGGTGACAGCCGCCAATGCGCGTGTCGTCGGCAAACCCAGTGCGTGCATGGCCTCCCCGATCAGATATTCACGCAGCACAGGACCCAAGGCCGCCTTGCCGTCGCCGTTGCGCGAAAACGGTGTGCGCCCTGAGCCTTTGAAAGCAATGTCGCGGCGCTGTCCGTTACGGCCGATCACTTCGCCTAACAACAATGCGCGCCCATCGCCCAGGCGTGGCGAATAGCCGCCAAACTGATGCCCGGCGTAGGCCTGCGCCAGCGGCGCAGCGCCATCCGGCAAGCGGTTGCCCGAGAAGATGTCAGCGCCGAGCGCGCCATTCAACGCCGTCCCGTCAAGGCCGATTTCTTCAGCTAAAGCAAGGTTGAACTTCAGCAGGCGCGGTGCGGGTGTTTGCGCGGCTTGCCAGGGAGCATACAAGCCCTCCAGCTCGCGTGCGAAACTGTTGTCGAAGGCAAACCCGCCTGGGGATGTTTGTGAGGCCATATCCATTCAATTCAATACGCTGATTTGTTGATTAGCTGCGACTCGGGAGCTTCCAATCCGGGCGCACGTAATGGCAAGTGTAGCCTTGCGGAAAGCGCTCAAGATAATCCTGATGCTCGGGTTCCGCCAACCAAAATGGCCCGGCGGGCGCCACTTCGGTTACCACTTCGCCCGGCCACAGGCCAGAAGCATTCACGTCCGCAATCGTCTCTTCCGCCACGCGCTGTTGCGCCGCGCTGGTGTAATAAATGCCGGATCGGTAGGACGTACCCCGGTCATTCCCTTGGCGGTTCGGCGTCGTTGGATCATGAATCTGAAAAAAGAATTCCAGCAATTGGCGATAGCTTAACTGCACGGGGTTAAAGATGATCTCAATTGCCTCAGCATGCGTGCCGTGGTTGCGATAGGTGGCATTCGGCACATCGCCCCCGCTGTAGCCCACACGGGTAGACATCACGCCGGGCATTTTGCGAATCAAATCCTGCATGCCCCAAAAACAGCCGCCAGCCAGAATTGCCGTTTCTTGCGTGCTCATTGACTAGGGAAACTCTGAATAAGGTGTGAACGATTTTGTCGTAGCCATGTCAGACGAGGGACTTCGCACACACGGATGGAAACGATGAAACAGATGACGCTCTCGACGGGTGGCTTTGACCGGTACGGCAAGACGACGCGCCGCGCGGCGTTTCTGGCCGAGATGGATCGGGTGGTGCCGTGGGCGGCGCTGTGCGCCCTGATCGAGCCGGTGTATCCGAAGGCCGGCAACGGCCGGCCGCCGATCGGCCTGGAGCGCATGCTGCGCACCTACTTCCTGCAGAACTGGTTCAACCTGTCCGACCCGGCGGTCGAGGAAGCCCTCTACGACTCGCTGTCGATGCGCAACTTCGTCGGCATCGATCTGGGCCGGGAAGGCGCGCCGGACGAAACCACCAGCGGCAAGTTCCGCCACCTGCGGGAAGCGCATGACCTGGGCAAGCGGCTGTTCGAGGAAGTCGGTCGGCACCTTCAGGCCAGGGGCCTCAAGGTCAGCACCGGCACGATCGTCGATGCGACGGTCATCAACGCTCCGTCCTCGACCAAGCATCAGGAAGGAAAGCGCGATCCCGCCCAGATACGGGTTCAAAAGATGTGCCAGACCAAGAAGGGCAACCAGTGGTACTTTTTGAATCCGTTTCTGGACGGCATGAAGGCCCATATCGGGGTGGATAGCCAGACGAAGCTGATCCACTCGGTAGTCGCTACCTCGGCCAACGTGCATGATTTGAATCCGTGTCTGGACAAGCACCCGATCCCGCAACTGCTGCATGGCAACGAGAACCCGGTCTATGGTGACTCGGCCTACGCCAGCCAGAAGGACTTGATCCGCCAAGCCGCGCCGAAGGCGAAAGACTTCACCCATCAGAAGGCCTCCCGTCACAAACCGCTGTCCGAGCGGGAACGCGAGAAGAACCGAACCCAGTCGCAGGTGCGGGCCAAAGTCGAGCATGCCTTCCTGGTCATCAAGCGCATCTTCGGCTTTGCCAAGGTGAGCTACCGGGGGTTGAAGAAGAACGGCAACCGGCTGTTCGTGGTCGCCGCGCTGGCAAACCTCTTCATGGCGCGCCGACACTTGTTCAGACTTCAGGAGGCAAGGTGCGTCCACTGAATGCCAATTGGCCCGGAAGGGCCTGCGAATTGCGCCGCACCGGGCCAATTTCGCACCCAATTTATTCCTTGCGGCAGGAATTGCGTTCGTCGCTTTCATCTGTCGCTACTTGTTCAGACCTTCCTTAATCGGAAAACGGCAAGCTGGCCTATTTATTCGGCCGCGGATTCAATTTTGAAGCGCGAGTTCAAATTCGAAGTGCAACTCTGTTGAATTCCACTCAAATCTGACCCAGGATTTTCATCGAAACATGATCCACCCTGTTATGCGTGCAGTATAACTACGCAGTTGCTGTTGGGTTGGTATTTTTGTTCTGATCGTTTCCTTTCGGTTTGGTTGATCGAGTTCTGCCCGGCTGCAGCCGGGCAGAACTCGACTTGAAGCGCCACGACTCGTTGCCGGTCTCGACGATATGGCAATGATGAGTCAAACGGTCGAGCAAGGCGGTTGTCATCTTCGCATCACCGAACACGTTGTCCCACCCCGTGAAACTTAGGTTGGTGGTAATGATCACGCTGGTGTGCTCGTAGAGCTTCGACAGCAGATGGAATAGCAGCGCGCCACCGGCCTGACTGAAGGGTAGATAGCCCATCTCATCGAGGATCACCAGATCGACATACATCAGCCGGTAGGCCAGTTGTCCCTGCTTACCGGCGGTTTTCTCCAGTTCCAGCGCATTGACCAATTCCACCGTCGAGAAGAAGCGGACCCGTTTGCCGTGATGCTGGATCGCCTCTATTCCGATGGCCGTCGCCAGATGCGTCTTGCCAGTGCCCGGTCCGCCGATCAGCACCACGTTGTGCGCAGCCTGCAGAAACTGAAGCGCATAGAGCTTGCGGATCAGGGACTCATCAATCCTGGTCTGGTCAAAGTCGAATCCGGCCAGATCACGATGCGCCGGAAACTTTGCCGCCGCGGTCTGATAGGCAATCGAACGCACCTCACGCTCCGCGCCTTCCGCCAACAACAGTTGCTCCATGAACTGTTCCGGCTTGAACTCAGCGTGCCGCGCCTGCGCCACCAGTTCCGGCCAGCTTTGCGCCATGCCATGCAGCTTGAGCGACTTGAGTTTGGTCACTGTATCAATCGACAGGGCACCCTGCCGCTCGGTTGCAGAACTCCGGCTCGAACAGGTAGTGACTGCACATGGCGTGGAAACGGACATTGGAGACCTTCCTGCCCTGGACGCTGGTGCGCCGGGGCCTGAAGAAGCAGGTCATCACGCCCTTGGATGCGCCGCAGGAATTCCTGGGCGAGGCCCGCCGTGAGCAGCAGGTGCGCGAGATGGCGCAGGACACACCTTTGATGCGGGCGCTTGGCCTCGCGCACCAATGGCAGCGCCTGCTCGACGAAGGACGGTTCAGTTCGATGACCGAGATCGCGGCGGCCGAAGGAATCGACCTCGGC
Organism: Rhodocyclaceae bacterium UBA5602; assembly: GCA_002424865.1. Classification (GTDB taxonomy): domain Bacteria; phylum Pseudomonadota; class Gammaproteobacteria; order Burkholderiales; family Rhodocyclaceae; genus Rugosibacter. Next base: position 39,372 of record DILC01000031.1, read on the forward strand.
CAAGCCAGCAAGATGAGCCGACTGGTGCAACTGGCCCCCGACCTGATCGAAGCCATCGCCTTGAGACGCCTCGAGGTGGGTGTCAGCCAGTTGCTGCGCGGCAAGTTGTCGGCGTCCTGGCTCTGGCTCAACGTGAGGCACTGGTGGCAGGCTCGCGCTGACATCCGTGCCGCGCCGACACGCCGCCGCAAGGCGGTTTTTTTTGCGCCTTTCGCTGTCTCGGTCGCGCGCGACCGAGCAATCGAAGAAGCAAACCCATCGCCCGTAAATCCGCGCCAACTCACGACTTTGGGCCTTGAATGCTCAAGAGGTCAGCAGAGAACAGAGAGAGAAAGACTACGGGAAGCGCGCATGGAGCGGCGACTTCCGCAGGAGCGTGCTCAAGATGCCAAGGCGCGAAACCGCGCCAATACTGGGGGAACGGGCAAAAAAAATCCCAACCGGATAAGGGTTGGGATTTCACATTATGGTGGTGGGGCGGCACCCTGCACCAAACGACTATTGAAAGTACGCAATCGAAGCGCTGCGGGCTGCTTTGAACCGTTGCGAACTCAATCAAAAAGCCTGCAGGATTGAAGACCTGCAAGCAGGTTTTCCAGCCATGCTGGTCGCCGGGAACGGGCATCAAACTCGTCTGCCTCCCAGGGCTAGTTCAATTCCCAAACCCGGAATCGAACCCGCGTCCGCATGGTGGTTCAGATAGAGGGTTCGGCGGCTGCGTCATTTTCGGCGGCGGGATCGGTGAGCCGCCGAATCGTCAGGGCGCAACGTTGTTCAATCAAGGTATTGATTTGCTCAACCACGGCATTGCCAGCAAAACTGTGTCCGGGGTCAGACTGGAGCTTGCGCGCCGTCGCTGGCAGTAACTTAGCCAATTCCAGAATTCGCCGTTTGGCCTGCGCCTTGGTAAAGCCTACGCCTTCGGCGAACTGCTCCCAGTGACGCGCCTGGACTTCGCTGAACTTGTACTTGCTGCCGATTTTCATCGCCATCTTCTGCGTCAGTGTTGGATACACCGCCGTCGACAGCGTGTCGTAAAACGGTGCCAGAACGGGGGCTTTGTCTGAGTACAGCAGAGAGAAATTCTTGGCGTGCGCATCATGATTTCCGACCAGCGCATTGAAAATCACGTAGTCGAGCAGTCGCAGGACTTGCGGCGCACTGGGGCGCGTCGCACTGCGCACCAGATCAAAACACTGCGCCAGATCCGGACCACCTTCATTCTGGTACTTCATTTCGGGCACCACGCCCAGTGCCTGGCAGAAGTCCTCTTGATGAAGCCGTCGCCGGTGCCCCTGGGCATCAATCAGTCGGTCGTAGCGTTCAACCAGCAGAAACGAGCGATCCAGCACAAAGTGAACTTTCGATTTCGCTGGCTTGAGCTGCATGGCTTCAGCCAGTGCCATGCAGAATCCTTCGTTAATCACACTGTCTTCCACGGCGTGGATGGCCGGTTTCAGGATGTGGGAGCTAGGCGTGCCGTTGAGGGGCAGCCCAATGCGGGCACCATCAAACACCACCGGCAGTTTATCTTGGGCTCCCGCCAAGGAAAGTCGTAAACCGTCTTTGCCCGCCAGCATGGGGCGACGCGGCAACTCATCCAGGATGGCAACCACTTCGTCGTCACTCAGCCATTGAACGTCATCGTTTCTGGTAGGGATTGGCAGCGCCTGCCCCGGCTCAAGGAACGTGACGGCCCCGGCACATTCGCCACCGATGTGGTCCAGCAGCGCGAAGTCGTTCTGGCCAGAAACCTGGAACTGCTGCGCAATCAGGCGGCGCATCTGCCCTTCAGGCAGCAGACCCGCAAAGAAGGGACGCGTTTTGCGATCGTCGAACGGGTCCGCTTGCAGGGGCAACGAAGCTGACAAGGCAACGGCGTCTTTGTGCGACAGCCAGCCGGGCGCGTAGCAAAAGTTCAGTCGTCCATCGACCAGCGCCAGCGTGCCGACACAGTCGGCGAAAAGCCAGACTTCCAGTTCATGCGCCATGGTCGCCACCCTCACGTTGATCGTCTGCTGCAACGGATGGCAAGCCGCTCAACTGGATCTCGCCACCCAAGGTATCTATGACCCTCAGCACGTTTTCCAGTCGCAAGGTGGGTTTGCCTGCCTCAAGGTCTACGATGAAGCGCACGCCAACCCCTGCCGCGAGAGCTAACTGGGGCTGTGTCAGCCCGAGCTGCTTGCGAGCGGCACGAAGTGCACGCCCTAGTTGTTGAGGTGATCGAATGGATGTCATGGTTTGCTCAGTTCCCCGTTCGGGAAATTATCAACCACAACTGGACTATGTGCAAGCAATATTTCCCGATCGGGAATGTTTTGTGTGACCAGGGTATGACCCAACTTTATATTTCCCGATCGGGAAATAATTGCAGCTCTCGATTCCAAATTGACACCCATTTACACCCAATGTGGCGCGGTTTTCAGAACCGCGCCAATTTATGGCGCAGTTCGCCCGTCGCATGCCCAAACTGCGCCACCGCCTTTTCTTTGCGGCGAATAGATCGGCGCAACATATCGCTTGGCTCGCGCGCGGAGCAGCGCCTTCATGGACTCCTGCCAACTCATCCGGAAGGAGACCAAGATGGAAGTCGTTCACCTCAATCAAAAACAACTGGCCGCGCGCTGGCATCTCAGCGAGGCCTACCTTGAACGCTGGCGCAGCGAAGGCATCGGACCGAAATTCATGAAGCTGAAGGGGCGCGTGCTGTACCGGCAGGTCGACATCGAAGCCTACGAGGAGTCGTGCCTGGCGACGTCGACCAAGAGCTCAACGGCTCAAGCCAGTGCTGGCTGATGTGTTCCGTTATTGATAGGTACCGACGTTTTGCAACATGGAGGGGCTCTCGGTGGCCGTCATGAGCCAAATTGAAAGTCCGCAGTCCGAAAGCGCGGACTGATCAAGCGGTTTGTTCAAAATCAACAATCTACCTTCAGCCCGTGCGGACTATTTCGAACTCCTGCGGGTTCCTGCGAACAGAATCGAACAGTTGCGGAGTTTCGGTGGGGCGGCAACTCCCGCCAAACTCCACCAACTCAGTGCATTCTTACTTGCAAATGCTGCTTAGAACATTCGCGGAAAGATGCCTGACTAGCCGCAAGTCTATCAAATGCGATGTGTTGTTGCATCAACAATCATGGCGCAGTTCGAATCCGAATCCCGCAGTCGAACCCAAATCCACATCGTTGCCAATGGCTGACTTGGCTTAGCGCAGGTCGTACCAAACCCCTCGGCCACTGCCGTGCAGGTTCAGCGCGCCGCGTTCGACCAAGGTACGGAAATGCTGCTTCAACGTATTGCGGCTGGCGCCGGTCAACTTGATCGCTTCACCAATCGTGACACGACCATGCTCACGGGCAAACTCGACGATCTGTAGCTGCAGTTCAGGCATGGCCGCCAGCACGATCTTCTCGCGCTCGACCTTCTTCTCCAGGCGCCGCATCTGCTCGGCCAAGGAGCGCAGAAAGAACACTAGCCACGGCTGCCAGTTGGGAGACTCCGTGCGGATCGTACCCTGCGTCTGGCGCAGCGCCAGGTAGTAGGCTTCCTTGCTGTGTTCGATCACACTTTCCAACGAACTGTAAGGCACATAGGCGTAGCCGGACTGCAGAAGCAGGAGCGTGGTGAGCACCCGGGAGAGGCGCCCGTTGCCGTCCTGGAAGGGATGTATCTCCAAGAAAACGACGACGCACAGGGCGATGATCAGCAGCGGATGCAGTCGGGCCGTCTCCCGCTCCTGGTTAGCCCAGGCCACCAACTCCGTCATCAGGCGCGGCGTATCGAAGGGTAACGCGGTCTGAAACACGATGCCGATCTGCGCGCCGGTTTCGTCGAATGCCGCGACACTGTTCGAGTTGGTTTTGTAATTGCCGCGATGCCAGGTGTCCTTCTCGCTGTGGCGCAGCAGTATCTGGTGCAACTGTTTGATGTGGTTCTCGGTGAACGGAATGTCCTGCCACGACGAGAATACCAAGTCCATCAGCTCGGCATAGCCAGCCACTTCCTGCTCGTCGCGGGTGGCGAAGGATTTGATCTCCAGGTTCGACAGGAGCTGCTCCACCTCCCGATCGGACAGCTTGCTGCCCTCGATGCGGGTGGAGGAACCGATGCTCTCGATGGTGGCCACGCGACGCAGCGCCGACAGGCGGTCGGGCGCGAGCGTACCCAAAGCGCGCCAAGCGCCTTTGAACTCGTCGATCCTGGCAATCAGGCTCAGGATCTCCGGGGTGATCTGGATGGTGTCGATTTTCAGCATGAGCCAATACTACACCCATTTACACCCAATAAAGTAGAAAACCATTCTCACCCCTGATTACACCCATTTCATCGACTTATCCCGTAGTGTTGCGGAACATCGGGTGATTGACGTCTGACCCGATGGGTCGGAACGGGCGTGTAAGAACACGCCCACCCGGTAGCACCCTTCCCGGCCGAAGGCGGTCCGGTCACGCACGTTCCATTTAAATCTTTGAATGGAGTGCATCATGACCAAGCAATGCAAAGCCTGTGGCACCGCGTTACCGCTCCCGCCCTCAATCATCGAGGGAGATTGGCAAAATTTCCGGCATTCCCCGCTCTCCGAATATGGGCGGTTTCCTCCGGCTGCCGATGCCAAAAATCAACCGCTTGATTCGTCCGGAGGTAACCTATTGATTCACAATGGGCTGGCCGGGGCGCTTTGTGGACTTCGGGCCACTTTGGGCGAGCGCATTTGGAGAGAAAAATGGCTCGGAGAGAGAAAATTCAGGCCAATTTCGGTGCGACCCGGAAAGATCGAAGTCCGCAAGAATCCGCAGGAAACCTCGTGGGTGCGCGGGAGGACGAAAAAAATGACCAACTGCAGAAACAGTTGGTCATCGATATTGGTGGGGCGGCGTCTACCGAATAACAGTCTGAAACCATTGCAGTGCAATGATCTCGCTTTTAATGATTTACGAGTTACCCCCAAAGTTACCCCTTCCAGCCGGATGCTGCCCTGTTTTCGCCGTACCGCCAGCGCCGACTTTCGACCTACCGATGTCGCCACTCCAAGGGCCGACTTGCACAACCACATTGAAATAATCAAGGCAATAACGGCAGGCCAAGCTCCTTGAGGAACTCGTTATGCCTGTTTGTAGCTTCTTTGATCTTTTTCTCCCAATCCACCAACTCAGCATTTACTGTACCCAAGTCAATTTCCACTTCCGCATTGGCGGTGCTGATATAGCGCGAGATATTGAGGTTGTATCCTTCCTCCGCAATGCGTGCCATCGAGACTCGCTTTGAATACCGCTCCTCTTCCTTGCGGAATTGGTAGGTGTCGATGATCTTCGCGATGTGCGCGTCCGTCAGTTGGTTCTGGCGTTTGCCCTTCACGAAGTGTTCGGCGGCGTTGATGAAAAGCACGTCATCGGGCTTTTTGCATTTCTTGAGAACGAGGATGCAGACCGGGATGCCGGTAGAGTAGAAGAGATTCGCGGGCAGGCCAATGACGGTGTCGATATGGCCGTCTTTGAGCAACTTGGTGCGAATGCGTTCTTCGGCGCCGCCACGGAATAGCACGCCGTGGGGCAGGATGATGGCCATCACGCCTTCGTCTTTGAGGAAGTGGAAGCCGTGCAGGAGGAAGGCGAAATCGGCGGCGGATTTTGGGGCCAGTCCGTGGTTCTTGAAGCGCACGTCCTCGCCCATGGCGTCGGAGGGCTCCCAGCGGTAGCTGAAGGGCGGATTGGCGACGATGGCGTCGAACGCGGGTTTCCTGGCGGGGTTCAGCTCGCGCAGGATGTCCCAATCGTTGGTCAGGGTGTCGCCGTGGTAGATCTCGAACTCCGTGTCCTTCACCCCGTGCAGCAGCATGTTCATGCGGGCGAGGTTGTAGGTGGTGATGTTCTTTTCCTGCCCGTAAATCTTGCCGATGCCGTGCGGACCCATGCGCTTGCGCACATTGAGCAGCAGGGAGCCGGAGCCGCAGGCGAAGTCGAGCACGCTGGCCAGGCGCTCTTTCTTGCCGGTGGCGGGTTCCTGGCTGTCGAGCGTGACGATGGCGGAAAGGATGTCGGAAATCTGCTGCGGGGTGTAGAACTCGCCCGCCTTCTTGCCGGAACCGGCGGCAAACTGGCCGATCAGGTATTCATAGGCATCGCCCAGCGCGTCGATGTCCGTGGAGAACTCCGCCAGCCCTTCGGCGATCTTCTGGATGATGGTGCAGAGCTTGGCATTCCGGTCCTCATACTTCTTGCCCAGCTTGGGGGAACTCAGGTCAATCTCGGAGAACAGGCCCTGGAAGGTGCTCTCAAAGGATTCTGTCTCGATGTATTTGAAGCCCGCTTGCAGCGTGTTGAGCAGGTCCGCGCTCTGGGTGCGGGCCAGGTTGGCGATGCTATTCCAGAGGTGTGCCGGCTGGATGACGTAATGCACTTTGCGCCGCATCTGCTTCTCGAACGCCGGGATGTCGTCCACGTTGTTGGCATACCAGAGCGCCAGCGGCACCTTGCGGGCGTCTGTGCCCACATCGGGGTAATCCCGCGCCAGCTCCTTCTTCGCCGCCGTCTCGTAGTTGTCGGAGAGATAGCGCAGGAAGAGGAAGGACAGCATGTAGTCGCGAAAGTCGTCCGCATCCATCGCCCCGCGCAGTTGGTCGGCGATGCTCCAGAGGGTGTTGCCCAGTTGTTTTTGGTTGGTCTCGGTCATGATGCTGGTGCCTTTGTGGGTGTTTTCATGGCCGTCTTCTTCGCGGCCTGTGCAGGAGGCTTGACGACCGGTGTTGCCGGAGCGGGAACCGTCGTGGCGGCGGTTGGCGCAGCCGGAAACAATGCAGGATTAAAAGGGTAGTCCTTCAGGAAGCCGTAAAGGATGGTGCGGAAATAGTCCCGCGTCTCGTCGCCCATCACCTTCGGTTCATATAGCGAGTATTTGCCGTGGCTGAGGAGGTCGATGAACCGCTGGTGAAGGATGCCATCGGCATCGTTTGGGTCTTTCTTGATGCAGGCGGAGAAATGCCCGTATCCGTGAAAGACGGCAGTCTTTTCGAGCACCGACCTCAGCGTGTTGAAGTGGTGCGTGTAGATTTCGTCGCTCTGTGCGGCCTCATAAAGCTCCACCAGTGAGGCAACATGATGAAAGAAAGGCGTGTCGGTTCGTTGGCGATGCAGCTTGTAGCCGCCGGTGGCTCTATCCCGGTTAAGGCAGTATTGAGGGAACTCCCGCGTGTTTAGCAAGTTCTTGATCTCGTTGCTGAGCACATTGAAGAACAGGATGTGATGCGTGGAGATGACCGTCTTGAGCTGATTCGGCGTTTCACGGAATAGCTGCACCAGATGATTGGCGACCACGATGGCGTTGTGCTCGTCCAGCGATGAAATCGGGTCGTCGATGTAGATGTATTTCACCCAGTTGTAGGGTCCGGTGCCGTCGTCATCCATCGCCAGCCGGACGATGGCGAGGAAGAAGCACCAGATGAAGATATTCTCCTCGCCCCGCGAAATCTTGATGTTATCCACAGTGGAGGTGGTCCCACCGCTCACCACTTCACGCCAAAACCGGACAATTCTTCGCTCACCGATAGTCTTTCCCTCATCGTTCTTCAAAGGGATGGTATCCAGCTTGAAGTCGAAGTCCGCGTAGCGCTGCAACAGCGGGCGAATCCGATTGTCCATTTCAAGTTCCTCAAGGCCGGCGAAGAACTTGGAAGATGGATGGAGCATCAAATAGCGCTCGGTGTCGCCATCGAGATCGTTGTGCCAGGAGAAGAGGTCTTCGGTGAAGGCGTTGAAGTAAAGGGTGTCGGGCAGCCCAGCCTGCTTTCCAGTGTCTTTGAAGGCCCCCGACAAGCGCGTCTTTCCTGTGCCGTTGTAGGCATAGAGGAGAATGAACCTCTTGGATTCCAATTGGTCTTGGAAATCCACCGCCAAGGTGTTCAGATCTGCATAGGGCGTTGCGCTCATGCTTCAACCTCGTCCCGGAATGGGAAAAGCTGCTGCATCAGCCCTTTCTTGTGGGTCCTGAGGGCTTCGAGCTTTTGGGCTTCGGCGGTGATCAGGGCGTCGAGGCTGCTCAGGCACGAGGCGATACGTTGTTGTTCGGGCGGCTTCGGAACGTACAGTTCAAGCTTCCGCTGGGTTGTGATTGGAACCTGATTCCTTGTGGATTGGGACATCACCCGTGAATACTGCGCAACGAAATCAGGGCTGGATAATGCTGACTTTAGAAAGTCATTCGATAGGTGCGTGCTGTTGCACCTGAAATAGGTGGCAGTGGTGCTCAGAATGACGAATTCTTCTGACGTGTTCAATTTGGCAACCGGACCGACTGTAGCGTTGTGGGCGAATAAGATGTCACCGTCTTTAGCGACTCCCTTCTTAAACAGACGTGCGCGCTCTATCGGTAGGCGTTTGCATCTCGAAAACTCGACACTGCCATTCATGAAGTCATTCGCCGTGATATAGGGTATCCCTTCCTTGTTCTGGGAAAACTCTTCCGCCTTGGGGTATAGCTCTCCGTGGTTCCCATCAAGGTGACCGACAATAAACTGCCTATCGATCATCTCTTGAATACTCATTCGTGCCCACTCCCCGGCGTTTTGGAATTCGGGGAAGCGGAGGCGGGGTTGGGTTTCGCCTTCGCGGGGGAAAAGCTGCTGCATCAGCCCTTTTTTATGGGTCTTGAGCGCGTCCACTTTCCGGGCTTGGGCGGCCATCAGCTCGTCCACCGAACTCAGGCACTCGGCGATTTTTTGTTGTTCGGGATATGGAGGGACTGCAATCGGCAGACTCAGAAACGTTTTCTCGTTAAGCCGTTTTGAGCCAGTCCCCGTCATTTTCAACTCAAGCGGGCCATACACTGACTCGCTTGCGAAATGGTAATAGAGCCACAGTGGGCAGCATCGGCCCTTAAAGTCGAAACACGGGAGATCCTGTGATGTTTCAAAGCCATCTAAGTGGCTGGGAATGATTCCGAATGCACCTTTGTGGATGTTTTGTTTGCCGTAAATAAACTGCCCCGCTTTACGGCGGAAGTTGTTCGTGGATTCGGTTGATTCAGTTCCTCGGTGCTCTCGGTGTTCGACACCCTGCAAATGCAGCCTGACAGTAATGCGCCTTGAAGGATCATTTTGTAATGAAGGTGTCCTGGACTCATCAAGAAGGTCGCTGACTTCTTCAATGTCCCACTCCGCCGCCCCCCGAAACTCCGGAAACCGAAGCTTCGGCACCAGCGCGGACGTTGCCTCATCCTTCGTGGCGGTAGCTCTCGTCTTACTGCTCATAGGCGCTGAGTCCTGAGATGTCACGGCCACCGGCGCGTTTGGTGAGGAGGGGGTGGAGGTCTTCCATCAGGGCGAGTTCGGCCTGGGTGCGGGCTTTCCAGCCGAGGTCGAGCGGGGCCATGAGGTCGCTGAGCTGCTCGCCATCGAAGATCATGCGGTCGAGGATACCGTCCACGAAGGTTTGCAGAGCGGCGGTGGCGAGATTGTGCTTCGCGGCGATGGTGGCGAGTTCCTTGGCGTTCTTCTCGGCCTTGAAGCGGGTGTAGCCGTCGCGGATGGCGGCCTCAGAGAGGCCCTCGCCCGCCTTAAGCGTGGCTATGTATTCGGCGATGTCGTCCCGCTCGTTCATGAACTTGGCATCGGCGCTGATGAGGCCGATGAGTTCCTCGCGGGTCATCTTCGATTTGCCCGGGCCTTTTTCCGAGAACTTGGCGATGAGGCCCATGATGTAGTCGTAATCAATGACGGCGGAGGCGAAGAGGACGAACTCGAAGTCGAGCTGATCCACGGCGATGTCGGTTGCGGCGCCGATCTTGCCCTGCTCAGCGCGGAGCCGCTGAGCGGTTTCGAGGTAGACGCCGCGGAAGGCGTTGAGCTGATCCCTGGGCAGTAGCTGTTCGATGGCGGCTTCTGCCTCGGGCGTGAGGTCGGTGTATTGGTCGAGTTGGGTCTTGAGGCGCTGGACCTCGCGGAAGCGCTCGATGAAGGCGGCGCGGGCCTCATCGCCGCGTAGGGCGGGAACGGACTCGGGCTTTGCTTCGAGCCCCTGCGATTGCATGAAGTCGTCGAGTTGGTCGAGCGCAGCCTTGAGTTTCTCGATGACTTTGGGGGCGGGCTCCACGAGCCAAATTTCGCGGGCTTGCGTGCTGTTATCGACGCCGGAGAAAAGGATGACGGCGGCGTCTACGGCAGCCTGCTGCTGGCGAAAATCAAGGATCTGGCCGTGGGGTTTGGTGGCGTTGAGGACGCGGTTGGTACGGGAGAAGGCCTGAATGAGGCCGTGTTGCTATTCGTATTCGTTCTTCCTTGTGATGGCTCCGATCCTGGAGAGCCTGGCCAGGCGGCGGGCCGGAAGCCTCATGGTCCTCAAGATCGAGACGGAGAGCCACCGCGAGCTCGCGGCGGCCTTCAAGATCCAGGCCGTGCCGACGTTCGTGGTCATGAAGGGCGGATTCGAGATCGGCCGCGCCTCGGGGGCCATGAGCGAGACGGACTTTTCGCTCTGGGTGGCATCCAAAGCCTGACGGCTGCACAGATGAAGGGATTCGTAGCGGCTGGCGCGTTAGGAAGAGTTCGTAGGAAAAACCATCGTGGTAATATTGACTGGTACTGAGGAGCATCAGCTCTCGACAGCGCAAATCGACGGGATCTGTTAGCGCGGCGATGGCTGACTTTCCCTGGATGAAGTGCCTCATTCGGACGAAGGAAGCAAAGGAAGCCCCAGTTCTTTCAGGAATTCATTATGTTTGGCCGTCGCCTTCTGGATGACATCTTCGATTTTATCCAATTCAGCGTGTGTTTCGGCTAGATCGATCTCGGGTTCCTGCACTGTTGTGCTGATGTAGCGGGAGATATTGAGATTGTAGCCCTCTTCTGCGATTCTCTCCATCGAGACGCGCTTTGAGTAGCGAGGTTCTTCATGGCGGTGCTGGTAGGAGCTGACAATCTTGTCGATGTGCTCTTCGCTGAGGACGTTTTGGCGCTTGCCCTTCTCGAAGTGTTCTGCTGCGTTGATGAAGAGGACGTCGTCGGGCTTCTTGCACTTCTTGAGGACGAGGATGCAGACCGGAATGCCCGTTGAGTAGAAAAGATTCGCGGGCAGGCCGATGACGGTATCAATGTGGCCGTCCTTGAGGAGTTTGGTTCGGATGCGCTCCTCGGCGCCGCCGCGGAAGAGAACGCCGTGCGGCAGGATGATGGCCATGACGCCCTGGTCCGCGAGGTAGTGGAAACCGTGCAGGAGGAAGGCGAAGTCGGCGGCGGATTTTGGGGCCAAGCCGTAGTTCTTGAAACGCACATCGTCGCCCATGTCCTCCTTGGGTTCCCAGCGGTAGCTGAACGGGGGGTTGGCGACGACGGCATCGAACTTGGGCATCTTAGCGGGGTTAGTTTCGCGCAGGAAGTCCCAGTCGTTGGTCAACGTGTCGCCGTGGAAAATCTCAAACTCCGTGTCCTTCACCCCGTGCAGCAGCATGTTCATGCGCGCGAGGTTGTAGGTAGTGATGTTTTTCTCTTGGCCGTAGATCCTGCCGATGCCGTGCGGGCCCATCTGCTTGCGGACGTTGAGCAGCAGCGAGCCTGAGCCGCAGGCAAAGTCGAGGACGCTGCCGAGGTGCGGCACCTTGCCGGTCTTGGGTTCCTGGCTGTCGAGGGTGACGATGCGGGAGAGGATGGTCGAAATCTGCTGCGGGGTGTAGAACTCGCCGGCCTTCTTGCCGGATCCGGCGGCGAACTGGCCGATCAGGTATTCGTAAGCGTCGCCGAGGGCGTCGATGTTTGTGGAGAAGTCGGTGAGCCCCTTGGCGATCTCCTTGATGATGTCGCAGAGTTTGCTGTTCTTGTTGGCGTGGGTGCGGCCGAGCTTGTCGGAGCCGAGGTTGATCTCGGAGAAAAGGCCCTGGAAGGTGCTCTCGAATGATTCTGTTTCGATGTACTTGAAGCCGTCGCGTAAGGTATCGAGCAGGTCAGTGCTCTGGTTACGCGCAAGGATGGCGATGTTGGCCCAGAGATGATCCGGCTTAATCACATAGTGGACCTTGCGCCGCATCTGCTTCTCGAAATCCACCACGTCGCTGGGGTTATTGGTATACCAGAGCGCCAGCGGCACGCGAGGATCGCCGGCGGGGATGGCGGGATAGTCCCGGCCCAGTTCCTTCTTCGCCGCGGCCTCGTAGTTGTCCGAAAGGTAGCGAAGGAAGAGGAAGGCCAGCATGTAGTCGCGGAAGTCGTCTGCATTCATCGCTCCGCGCAGTTGGTCGGCGATGGCCCAGAGGGTCTTGCCCAGTTGTTGGTGGTTTGTGTTCATATTGTGTTGTTTTCGGCCGCGGGTGCGGGTGCAGCGGCGGGAGCGGCGCCTGGCGCGGGTTCCTTGGAGAACAGCGCGGGGTTGAATGGATGTTGGACGATGAACTGTTGGAAGATCTTCCGAAAGTGTTTCTTGTTCTCCTCCATCATCTCCTTCGGCTCGTAAATCGAGTAGTCACCGTGGCTCATGAGGTCGATCATCCTCTTGTACACCGTCCTGTCCAGATCGTCTTCCTCAGGCTTGATGCATTCGTGCCAGTCCTCTAAACCGAAGAAGTTTGCAGTCTGCTCCATGACGCGTCGCATCATGTTGAAGTGGTGCGTATACAGGGCGCCCGACTTCTGAAGCTCATTGAGTTCGACCAACGTTGCAAGATGATGAAGGAAGGGCTTGCTGGTCGTGTCCTGCAGGAAGAAGTTGTCCGGCGGCATCCCCTTCCGGAGAAGGTACATGTGTGCCCTCTTCTTCTTGAGCTCATTACACAGGACATTGAAGAACAGCGCGTGATGCGTCGAGACAACCGTGGGTGGCCCTTTGTCAGACTCGATCAACATTTGGGCCAAGTGGTTGGCAACTGCAATTGCGTTGTTCTCATCAAGGGATGAGATCGGGTCGTCAATGTAGACGTATTCTACCCATTCATAGGCTTTCGCACCGTCAAGCACAAGTTGAAGGATAGCAAGAAAGAAGCACCAGATGAAAATGTTCTCCTCGCCTCGGGAAACTTTGATGTCTTCCACGATGGTGAGAGTGTCGCCGTTTTGGACTTCGCGGGAGAAACTCACCTCCCACTCCGTCGTATCTATCTTGAAATCGAAGTCCGCGTAGCGGTTCAGTAGAGGGCGAATGCGATTGTCCATCTCCAACTCGCCCAGGCCGGCGAAGAACCTGGAACTGCGGTTGAGTCTGAGCACACGCTCTCGGTCATTCTCGAGGTCATTGTCCCATGTGAAGAGGTCTTTGGTGAAGGCGTTGAAATAGAGCGTGTCACGCTCGTCGTCGTTCTTACCGAGGTCCTTAAAGGCAGTCGAAAGGCGAGTCTTGCCGACGCTGTTGTATGCAAAGAGGAGGATGGACCTCTTGCTCAACAACTGCTGGCGCAAATGCTGGGCCAAGGAAGCTAGATCAGTGAACGGTGTAGCGTTCATGCCAAAGCCCTCGCCGCGGACGGAAAGAGTTGCTGCATGAGCCCCTTCTTATGGGCCTTGAGGGATTCGACCTTGTCGGCTTGGGCGGTGATCAAGTCGTCGAGGGAGGAGAGGCAGGCGGCGATGTGGTGTTGCTCGGTTTCCTGCTCCGGAACCGCAAGCGCAACATTTCCCAATACTTCGACCGATAACCCGGGTTGCGCTTGTCCGGTTGCGAAACGATTTAGCTTCAGCAGGTCCAATGCGTAATACAGCCAGACCGCGTCGATACCCTTCTTCGGGCTGGCAACGATTGCGTGCTCCGTGGCGTGAAACTTTCCGGTACAAAGTTTCACATTGCCGCAGAGCGCACCTTGTCGGCCTACGAGAGGATAAACTCCTTCGTGTGTATGCGTGTTGGTGTAGCCGCGCAGACCATTACCGCCGTAACAAGGGAAACGTCCGTTCGCGGGTTGATCCTTGATTTCCGCAGCATGCACAAACTTTCCGGCCTGCATCCCGCACACATCGGCCAGAGTCTTCTCCTGCCACTCCGGCGCATCCTGAAACTCCGGAAACCGGAAGCGTGGACGAGTTTCGCCTGCGCAGAGGAAGAGCTGCTGCATGAGGCCTTTCTTGTGGGCCTTGAGCGCGTCGAGTTTCCGGCTTTCGGCTCCGATCAGGTCGTCCAGGGAGGAGAGGCAGGAGGCGATTTGGTGTTGTTCGGGGGGAGAGGGTGCAGGCAAGAGCAATTCCGAGAACTGCTTGTAACTGATCATTTTCCCATCGCGCAGTCCTTCGAGGTTCTTGGTGAGCTGCAGGATGAAGCGGTGCGACTTGAAAAGATACTTGTAGAATAGGTCCGCGAGCTCCGTCCTCTTGCGTAGGATGACGTAAGCCGGGCTACATATCCCGTGATACTCGGAGTACTCAATGCCACCTTGGAAGGACCTTAGGCTGATGATGAAATCTCCGGGCAAGACCTCCTTGTAGGTTTCGACACTCTTATCAGTCACAGAAACGTGGTAATCGATGGCATCCCGCGGGATGGCCCCATGCTCCTGCGTTATGGCGAGAATCGGGAGCCCTGCCGGCGCTTCGCGGTTGTTGATTTGATCGAAGAGTTCATCGCCCAGCTTGGCTTCCCACGTCGGCCTATCCCGAAACTCCGGGAAGCGCAGCTTGGGCGTGAGCGTGGGTTTGGTGTCTGTTGTCCTCATGCTTTCAACCGTTTCACGTTGGGCTCGGTGAGCAGGGTGCGCATCTGGGTGATGGCGATCTCGTTGAGCCGGAGCAGTCGGTCCGGCGCGGGAAGACCCTGACGAATGAGCACGGAGTTGAGGCTTTCGAGGTTGGTGAGGACGACGAGTTGCTCAAGGGGCGCATGGTCGCGGATGTTGCCCTCGGCGTCGGGGTGCGCGTCGCGCCACTGTTTCGCGGTCCGGCCGAAGAGGGCGACGTTGAGCAGGTCGGCCTCGCTGGCGTACACGAGGTTGGCCTGAGCCAGAGTAACGGCGGGCGGGATGAGAGTCTCTTTAATTGCATCGGTGTGGATGCGGTAGTTGATC
>DILC01000057.1:0-907 GCA_002424865.1 Rhodocyclaceae bacterium UBA5602
CCGCAATCGGTGCATGCCCTGGGCGGCTACCGCGTGCAGGGGCGGGGGGACGCGGCGGCCGCCCGCATGAAGGCCGATGCGCAGGCGCTGGAAGACGCGGGGGCGAGCATGATGGTGATGGAAATGGTGCCGGCCGGGCTGGCCGGTGAAATTACGCGCATGCTCACAGCCTGCGCCACGATAGGCATTGGCGCGGGCAAGGATTGCGACGGCCAGGTGCTGGTGCTGCATGACATGCTGGGCGTGTATCCCGGCAAGAAAGGCCGCTTCGTGAAAGACTTCATGGTTGAGGCCAAAAGCATTGACGGGGCGGTCACTGCGTATGTCAAGGCAGTCAAGGATGGCAGCTTTCCCGCGCCGGAGCATTGTTACTGATGCATATCCATGAAACGATTGCCAGCCTGCGCGCGGCACGTGCAGCCGTGGGACAGGCACAACGCGTGGCCGTCGTGCCCACGATGGGCAACCTGCATGCCGGGCATATTTCCCTGATGCGCCAGGCGCGGAGTCATGCCGATGTGGTGATCGCCACGATTTTCGTGAATCGCCTGCAATTCCGCCCCGGTGAGGATTTTGAAAAATATCCGCGCACCTTTGCGGCGGATTGCGCGCAGCTTGAAGCCGCAGGCGTTGACCATCTGTTCGCGCCTGCCGAGGCCGAGATGTATCCGCAGCCGCAAACCTATCATGTCGAGCCGCCGCCGGATCAGGCGAACATCCTGGATGGCGAGTTCCGCCCCGGCCATTTTCGCGGCATGGCGACCGTGGTGCTGAAGTTGTTGAATATCACCCAGCCGCATGTCGCCTTGTTCGGCAAGAAGGATTACCAGCAGCTGATGGTGATCCGCAACATGGTGGCTGACTTTAATCTGCCGGTAAAAGTCGTCGGTGGCGAGACGGTGCGCGC
>DILC01000057.1:1031-1891 GCA_002424865.1 Rhodocyclaceae bacterium UBA5602
GCCATGGCTGAATTGCGGGCGCATGGCTGGTTGCCGGAATATGTTGCATTGCGTAAAAAACTTGATTTACAATGCGCGCCCGCTCACGAATCCGGGTTGGTGGTGTTGGCCGCTGCGCGTTTGGGCAGTACGCGCCTCATTGACAATCTGGAAGTTTAGGCTGCTGCGATGCGCTCATGCCGGTAGTAGCCAGTAGTGGATTGTTAGATCGGGTTTCGATCATGGGGGCGCCAATGTTTTTTCTTCACTGTTTTTTTACATTTGGCGCGATGTATTTCGATATGAGTCAGTACTAAAAAGCCAGCCAGCGCAGTAACCGCCTGGCGATCCCTTTGCATGAGAAAGGAACAACTATGCAGCGCATGATGCTGAAATCTAAACTTCACCGCGTCACGGTGACGCAGGCCGAGCTGCACTATGAGGGCTCCTGCGCGATTGATGAAAACCTGCTCGACGCGGCGGACATCAAGGAATACCAGCAGATCGACATTTACAATGTGAACAATGGCGACCGCTTTACTACCTACGCCATTCGTGCCGAGCGTGGTACGGGAACCATCTCGGTCAATGGCGCCGCCGCGCGCAAGGCCGCCCCGGGTGACTTGTTGATCATCGCCAGCTACGCGATGATGAACGAAGTCGAATTGGCGGCATTTGAGCCTGACCTGGTGTATGTGGATGCAAGAAACCGCATCACCAACCACAGCAGGAAAATACCGGCGCAAGCCGCAGCCTGATTTGCCTGTCGGCAGTAAAAAATCCCGCGCCGCAAAACGGCGCGGGCTTTTTTATGGCTATTCTTGGAATACGGATGCTTCTGCACGGCGTCCGGTTACACTGATCTTCGGAAATGCAGCCAT
>DILC01000057.1:1937-21072 GCA_002424865.1 Rhodocyclaceae bacterium UBA5602
CTTGCACAGCGAATGGCAACGACAAGAAGCGAAGGGCAACTTCAGCCAACTCATCAAGCGGGCGGCGATGCGCAAATGGTCACCGTTCACGGCAAGCCAACGGCGGTGGTTATTTCGGCGGAAGAATACGCCAGGCTTACCCGTCGCCGTGGCAAGCTCTCCAGCGCGCTGTTGCGGCCAGACCTCTCGGCGGAAGACCTGGACACTTCCCGCAGCTGCGACACCGGACGGGATATCGAGCTATGAGCTGGCTGCTGGATACCTGCGCGCTTTCCGGATACGCCAAAAAATTCCCTGCGTCGGCAGTGGTCACCCGTAACGTGCAGGATTTCGCGCTATATCCGCAAGTGTTTAATCCTTGGGTGCTGTAGCGGGAAAATTATGTGCGGTTATTACGTGCGGTTATTTCTTGTTCAGGCCGCCGAGCAAAGCCGCCACTATTTTTTTGCTGCGGGTGGACGGAGGTTTGGCAGTGGTTGATGCGCTGACTTTGTTTTCGTAAGGTTTAGAAGGGTCAAAGTCGAGCTTGGGTAGATGACTGGGCTGGGTGCCCGGTTGGTCCGCCGACGCTGGACGATAGTCACGCGGCTTTTCCATGCGTTCCTTTGTTCTGGATGGGCGCTCGAACTTGTTGACGCCTTCGCTGCGATCCTGTTGCTCCGTGCGTGAGGCGCGGTCGCGGCCAGCGGATTTTTCATGGCGATAAGTGCCACGCTCCCCCGAGGGGGGCGCAGAAGACGCCGCATCCTGAGTGAGGTGGCTGCTGTCAACGCGCGTGATCGGACGGTTGATGAGTTTTTCAATATCGCGCAGGCGCTCGGTTTCTTCTGGTGCGAAGAGGGAGATCGCTACACCCAGCTTGCCTGCACGGCCGGTGCGGCCGATGCGATGGACGTAGTCTTCCGCCGTGTGGGGTAGTTCGTAATTGATGACGTGCGGCAATTCGTCAATATCCAGCCCGCGTGCGGCAACGTCGGTGGCAACCAGCACGCGGGTCTTGCCGGATTTGAAATCTTCCAGCGCTTCGGTACGTTGCGCCTGGCTTTTGTCGCCATGAATGGCATCCGCCGCAATGCCCTGGCGCGCCAGATGCACCGCTAGGCGGCTGGCACCAAACTTGGTGCCGACAAACACCAGCACCTGACGCATGTCTTCTTGCGTGAGCAGCTTGACCAGCAGGTGGCGTTTCAAGTCGCTGGCCACGGGATACACGCGGTGGGTGATGGTTTCGCTCACGGCATTGCGGCGGGCGACTTCAATTAACTGGGGCGACTTCAACATGGAGTCTGCCAGCTTTTTGATCTCCGTGGAAAATGTGGCAGAGAAAAGCAGGCTTTGTCGCGCGGTCGGAAGCATGGCCAGAATACGCCGGATGTCGGGCATGAAGCCCATATCCAGCATGCGGTCGGCTTCGTCCAGTACCAGGACTTCAACGGAATTGAAGCTCACGCTTTTTTGCTGCACGTGGTCGAGCAGGCGACCTGGCGTGGCCACCACAATTTCGCGGCCTTCACGCAGCTCGGCAATTTGCGGCTTGATATCCACACCGCCATAAATGCACACGGAGCGTAGCGGCAAGTGCTTGCTGTAGGTGACGACGCTTTCATGCACCTGCATGGCCAGTTCGCGTGTGGGGGCAAGGATCAGCGCACGCACGGGATGCTTGGCAGGCGAGGGGGATGAGGTGGCGTAGGGCGCCAGGCGTTGCAGCAGGGGCAGCGTGAAGCTCGCCGTTTTGCCCGTGCCGGTTTGCGCGCCGCCCATGACGTCAAGGCCGGCCAAAACGATGGGAATGGCCTGTGCCTGGATCGGCGTGGGTGAGGTGTAGCCCGTGTCCTTGACGGCGCGAAGGAGCTCGGGGATGAGGCCCAAGGCGTCAAAGGTGGTTGGCAATGGGGTTGCAATCGTTGCAATAGTCGGCTCTGGCGAGACGGCGACTACAGGGATTTCATCTGTCGCTGGGGACAAGATGGGGTTGTTCAATGCGGGGTTGTTCACTGGAGCTCCTGAATCGGCCTGCCCTTTTGAGGGGGAACCGGTTCAGGCAGCGAAAGACTTGAAAATGCTGAGCGGCGGAATGCCGAGTTGCAGGCCAACCGGCATTGCCTGCACCCAATATTGTATTACACTTGGGCGGAGAGCGCTTTGGCCGCTTGCTTTGACTGCGCTTAGCCTGCTGTCATTGTCCGTATTTTACGCTGGCTTGTTCAGTGTTGTCTTGTCGGTGAATAGCCCCTGGTGAGCCGCTTCGCTCACTGCCAGCGCCGCGGGATGGTTGAGTTTGCGTTCCACCGTGATAAGGAAAAAACGCTCGTTGATGGCTTCGGTGTGGCCCACGGGTAGCACGCCGCATTGCGCCGCCACCTCGGCGGCGATGGCTGAGGGTGCGGGAAATACGCCCGCGCCAGCTTGGCCAAAGGACTTCATCAGCGCGCCATCGTCGAACTCGCCAACCAGCCGGGGGTGGATGTTCTGGCCGCGCAACCAGCGCAGCAGCGGGGCGCGCATCGCGCTGTCCTCGCCGGGGATCAGCAGCGGTGCATTGTCGAGCAGGCGCGGGAACTCGCCTTTGAGCTTTGCGGCAAGGTCGGGCGCAGCAAAAAACGTCAGCCCGCATTCACCCAGCAGGTGGCTATAGCCTTTCACGTCCATGCCAGGCGACAAGGGCCGGTCGGCCAGCACCATGTCCAGCCGGTGAATGGCAAGTTCAGCCAGCAGCCGCTCGAACTTGTCCTCCCGGCATACCATGCGCACCGGTTCGGATAGTCCCAAGGCCGGCGCCAGCAGCCGGTAGGCGATGGATTTGGGCACCACGTCAGCGATGCCCACCCGAAACAGGAACGGGCGCTCGCCGTGGCGATTGCGCAATGTTTCTTCGAGTTCGCTGCCAACCTGAAAGATTTCGTCGGCATAAGACAGGGCCAGATGTCCGGCTTCGGTCAGTTCCAGCCGCCGCCCGGCGCGCCGGAACAGCGCCACCCCCAGTTTTTCTTCCAGTTGGGCGATTTGTCCGGAGAGGGTCTGCGGCGTGAGATGCAGTTGTTCGGCACCGCGCACCATGCCGCCCGCCTTGGCCACCGCATGGAAGTAATGCAATTGCCGGTAATTGAGCATGATGATCCAATACTTCGTAAATAACGAACGATCCGCAAATAATAAACGAATTTTCTTGATGAAAAAGAATGGCTATCATGGCGCTGTCGAATTCCAATACTTTTCATACGGAGGCAGTCATGCAGATGGACATTCAGTGCCGCGGTTTTGATCTGACCGATGGTTTGCGCGACTACGTGAAGAAACGGCTGGCCTACAGCCTGAATTGTGGTGACGGCCATATCATGCGGGTGGTCGTGCGCCTTGCCGATATTAACGGCCCGCGTGGCGGCGAGGATAAGCGCTGCCATCTTGGGCTGCGTCTGAAAGGGCTGCCGGAGGTGGTGGTCGAGGATACCGAGGCTGATCTTTATGTGGCCATTGACCGTGCGGCCGAGCGCGCCGGACGCGCCTTGGCGCGCTGCCTGGCCCGGCAACGGGAATTTGCGCCCATCATGCGGCTGAATGATGGCACCGATTCGGACGAACTCAAAACGGAGAGAACATGACTGAAAAAATGAGCGAAAATCTTCCTGTGGTCGGCATTGTCATGGGCTCGGATTCGGACTGGCCGGTGATGCAGGCTGCCGCTGGCGTGCTGGAAGAATTCGGTGTTCCTTTCGAGGCGCGCGTCGTTTCGGCACACCGCACGCCTGATCTGTTGTTCGACTATGCCGCGACGGCGCGCGAGCGGGGTCTGGCTGCCATTATCGCCGGTGCCGGTGGTGCGGCCCACCTGCCGGGCATGCTGGCGGCCAAGACTGCCGTGCCGGTGCTGGGCGTGCCCGTGCCCTCCAAGCATTTGCAAGGCCTGGATTCCCTGCTTTCTATCGTACAGATGCCCAAGGGGGTGCCGGTGGCTACCTTTGCCATCGGTGAAGCCGGTGCGGCTAACGCAGCGCTGTTCGCCGTTGCGTTGCTGGCCACGGGCGAAGGTGATTTTGGCCGCGAACTGGCCGACAAGCTGGATAATTTCCGCCGCCGCCAGGCCGACAAGGTGCTGGCCATGCAGTTGCCGGGGCGCGCATGATCCTGCCACCCGCTACCCTGGGCCTGCTGGGCGGTGGCCAGTTGGGCCGCTATTTCATCATGGCTGCACGGGAACTGGGTTATCGCGTCATGGTTCTGGATCCCGATCGCCACAGTCCGGCCGGCCGTATTGCCGACGAGCACCTTGCCGCAGCTTACGATGATCAGCATGCCCTGGATCACATGGCGCGAAGTTGCGCGGCGGTCACTACGGAATTCGAGAGCGTGCCGTCTGCCGCGCTGACTTATCTTGCCCGGTTTGTTCCGGTTCGACCCGGCGCTGAGGCGGTAGCGATCTGCCAGAACCGGAGTATGGAGAAGGATTTTCTCAAGCGGCATGGCTTGCCTCATGCGCCTTATGCCGATATCCGCAGCGAGGATGATGTCGGCCATGCCCCTGCACATCTCTTCCCCGGTATTCTCAAGCTGGCGAGCTTTGGTTACGATGGCAAGGGTCAGGCTCGTGTCCGGGATCGGGACGAGGCGCTGGAGGCCTGGCGCCAATTCAAGGGCGAAGCCTGCGTTCTTGAACGGACAATGGCGCTCAATGGTGAACTTTCGGTGGTGCTGGCGCGGGATGAGTCGGGCAAGATTCAGTGCTTTCCCGCCAGTGAAAACAGCCATAGGCACGGCATACTGGACATTTCCATCGCGCCGGCCCAGGCTTTTTTTGGCTTGCTGGACAACGCTGAGCAGTTGGCCTGCGACATCGCGGCAAACATGGCTTACATCGGCACCTTGAGTGTCGAGTTCTTTGTTGTCCAAGGCCAGCTCTATGTGAATGAAATTGCGCCGCGACCGCACAATTCCGGCCACTACACGCTGGATGCCTGTGTTACGAACCAGTTCGAGCAACAGGTGCGGGCGCTGTGCGGCTTGCCTTTGGGCGCTGCCAGAAATCATTCCGCTGCGGTAATGGTGAATCTCCTGGGCGAGCTCTGGATTCCCGGCGGGGATCACGGCATCCGGGAGCCGGATTGGCGCACGCTCCTGTCGATGCCCGGCCTCAAGCTGCACCTCTATGGCAAGCATCGTCCCCGGCCGGGGCGCAAGATGGGACATTTCACCGTGGTCGGGGAAGATCCGGCAACGGTGTACGAGACGGCAATGGCGGCCCGTGCGGCTATTGGCATTGGCGATGATTGAGAAAAACCTTTGCCATGCGCATAGTTAATGAACGCCGCTGGTGGACGCAGGTTCGATCCAGCGGGAATATGATCGAATACGCAAATGAATGCTTGTCCGGCATGCGGGCAAGCTTTGTCGTGAAGGAGCTTTGAGCCATGCCAGCACTTGATCCTGTTGTCCTGTTCTTCCTGCTGGGGCTTGCCGCCGGGCTGGCGCGCGCCGATCTGCGCCTGCCAGGCGCTATCTATGAGTTTCTGAGCATGGTGCTGCTGCTGGCCATCGGCCTCAAGGGCGGGGTGGAGCTCGCCCGGCAATCCCCGGCTGAACTCTTGCCGCAACTGGGCGCGGTATTGATTATGGGCATTGTGTTGCCGCTGGCTGCCTATCCGGTGCTGCGCTGGCGTCTGGCGCGGCCGGATGCGGCTTCCAT
Source organism: Rhodocyclaceae bacterium UBA5602 (assembly GCA_002424865.1). GTDB lineage: Bacteria > Pseudomonadota > Gammaproteobacteria > Burkholderiales > Rhodocyclaceae > Rugosibacter. The sequence goes on from DILC01000057.1 coordinate 7,618, forward strand.
CGCGGCCCATTATGGCTCGGTGAGTGTAGGCACTTTCGCTGTGGCCGTGGCTTTTCTTGCCTCCCATGGGATTGATTACGAGGCGCACATACCCGTGTTCGTGGTGCTGCTGGAAATGCCCGCCATCGTGGTGGGCATTCTGCTGGCGCGTGGCATGGGACGGCAGACAAACTGGAAGCGGCTCGGACACGAAGTATTCCTGGGCAAGGGCATGGTTTTGATGGGCGGCGGCTTGCTGATCGGCTGGGCGGCAGGGCCTGAAGGCATGCGTCCTCTCGGCGGACTGTTCTTCGATCTGTTCAAGGGGTTCCTGGCGCTGTTCCTGCTGGAAATGGGTCTTATTGCGGCCAGCCAGATGTCCAGCCTGCGTCGGCACGGAGCCTTTTTGGCAGTGTTCGGCATTGTCATGCCGCTGCTGTCGGCGTTGGTGGGCGGATGGGTCGGCTGGTCACTCGGTCTATCGATAGGCGGCACGGCGCTGCTCGCCACCCTGGCGGCCAGCGCTTCCTATATCGCCGTGCCTGCGGCCATGCGCCTGGCCGTGCCGGAGGCCAATCCCACGCTGTCCCTTGCCGCATCCCTTGGAGTCACTTTTCCGTTTAACGTCCTGGTGGGCGTTCCGCTCTATCTTGATCTTGCCCGCCTGATCCATCGCCTGGGAGCTTGATGCCATGTCCAACGAATACCGCAAACTGCTGACTGTCATTACCGAGTCCGCCATTGAGCGCGACCTGCTGGCTGATATGGAGCGCTTGGGGGCGCATGGTTATACGGTGACCGATGCGCGCGGCAAAGGCAGCCGCGGCGTGCGTGATGCCCACTGGGGCGAGGCAGGCAATATCCGGATAGAAGTGCTTTGCGACGACGCGACAGCACAAGCCATCGCGCTGCACTTGCGGACGCGCTACTACGACAACTACGCCATGATCCTGTTCATGAGCGAAGTCCACGTGCTGCGCCCGGAGAAATTTTGAAGGCATATTGGGTTTAGCGGGTTCAGCGCCATGCGGCATTGGTAACAGCCCTGTGGGCACTGCGTGTGCAATTTGTAAAGTAGGCCATGATTGTTGCAACCCTGGAGAAAACATTATGAAACGTATCGTCCTTTTTCTTGCTACCAACTTTGCCATCGTGCTGGTGCTGTCCCTTAGCATGCGTTTGCTTGGTGTTGAGCCTTACCTCACCGGGCAGGGCCTGAATCTCCAGTCGTTGCTGATCTTCGCTGCGGTCATGGGGTTTGGCGGATCATTCATTTCGCTGGCGATTTCCAAGTGGATGGCCAAGAAGTCGATGGGTGTGCGGGTGATTGAGAGACCCGCGAACCCGACTGAATCCTGGCTGGTCGATACTATCCGCAACTATGCGGTGAATGCGGGCATCAATATGCCCGAAGTCGGCATTTTCGATTCGCCCCAGGTGAATGCTTTTGCCACGGGCATGAGCAAGAACAATTCCCTGGTCGCCGTATCCTCCGGCCTGTTGCAGCAGATGACGCGCGAAGAAGCCGAAGCCGTGCTCGGGCACGAAATCGCTCACATCGCCAATGGCGACATGGTGACGCTGGCGCTGATCCAGGGTGTGGTGAATACCTTCGTGATGTTTCTTTCGCGCGTGATCGGCCATACCGTCGATCGTGTCGTGTTCAAGAGCGAACGCAGCGGCGGCCCGGCTTTTTTTATCACCATGATCATTGCCGAACTGGTGCTGGGCGTGCTTGCGTCGATCATCGTCATGTGGTTCTCGCGCCAGCGCGAATTCCGTGCCGACCATGGCGGCGCCAGCCTGGCCGGACGGAAAAACATGATCGCTGCGCTAGAGCGCCTCGATAGCCTGCATCCGGCACCATTGCCGGAGAAGATGGCGGCTTTTGGCATCGCTGGCGGCGGCGCGTCCGGCATCAAGCGCCTGTTCATGACCCATCCGCCACTGGCAGAGCGCATTGCGGCGCTCAAGGCGGCACAGTGATGCGCGGGCGGCTGGCCGCGCTGGCAACGGCGTTCAAGCGCGAGCTTGAAATCTACCGCTGCGCGTTGCGCCATCCGGATACCCCCTGGTTCGCCAAGGCGTTGCTGGGACTGGCCGTTGGCTATGCCTTGTTGCCGTTCGACCTGATCCCGGACTTCTTGCCGGTCATCGGCCATCTGGACGACCTCATCATCGTGCCGGGACTGGTCTGGCTGGCGTTGCGCCTGATCCCGCCCGCCGTCATGAACGAGTGCCGTGCGCAAAAACCATTTTGAAAAACCATCGGATGCTTCAATATGAATAACACAATCTCCATCGGCGAGCCCTGGATGTGGGCCGTCTTCATCGCTTTCGTGCTGGTCATGCTGATGCTTGACCTGTTCGTGTTTGGCGGCAGGAAGGCGCACAAGGTCAGCGTCAAGGAAGCCGCACTCTGGTCACTGGCCTGGTTCAGCCTGGCGCTGACTTTCAACGCCGGTTTGTGGTGGTATCTGAACGGCACGGCGGGCGCGGAGATCGCCGACCAGAAGGCGCTGGAGTTTCTCACCGGCTATTTGATCGAGAAGTCGCTGTCGGTGGATAACGTGTTTATCTTCCTGCTGGTCTTCTCGTCCTTCCACGTCGCCGCCGAATACCAGCGCCGGGTACTCATTTACGGTGTTCTGGGCGCCATCTTTATGCGCGCCATCATGATTCTGGCTGGCGCCTGGGTGGTGCGTGAATTTTCCTGGGTGCTCTACCTCTTCGGTGCCTTCCTGGTCATTACCGGCCTGCGCATGCTGGTCATGGCGGAAAAAACGCCCGACCTGGAAAAGAACCCGGTGCTGAAGTTCGCGCGCAAGCATCTCCGCGTGACCAGCGAAAACCACGGCGAGAAATTCAGCGTGATGAAGGACGGCGTGCGCTGGTTCACGCCGCTGTTCCTGGTGCTGATCCTGATCGAGGTCACCGACCTGGTGTTCGCGGTGGACTCCATCCCGGCCATTTTTGCCATCACTACTGACCCCTTCATCGTTTTCACTTCCAACATCTTCGCCATCATGGGCCTGCGGGCGCTGTATTTCCTGCTGGCCGATGTGGCGGATCGCTTCCACCTGCTGAAATACGGCCTGGCCATGGTGCTCACCTTCATCGGCGCCAAAATGCTCATCATGCCGTGGTATCACGTGCCGGTGGCGGCTTCGCTGGCCATTGTTGCCGTCTTGATCGGGGCAAGCGTTGTCGCCAGCCTGATTGCCACGCGCAACAAAGCTTCGCTTTGATTTTTTCTGCTGATGATGCAAAACTTCCTGCCTGAAGTTTTGCATCATCGAGTTTTGCCTGATCGGCATCCCGGTATAAAAATGGCGGCTTTCAAGCTTGAGGTGGGCGCGTGCCGCATATTAGGCCGGTGAGGCTCGCCAAAGAGGGCGCTTCCTGATATTGTCAGCCGGACACTGATGGAAAATGAGTGGCGTGGAGATCACGCATTGACTGAAAAGGGCTGGAAAAAATGAAATTTGTAAACCTGGGAAAAAGTGATTTGCGTGTGTCTTCGGTTTGCTTGGGGACGATGACTTTCGGCCAGCAAAACTCGGAAGCGGATGCGCATCAACAGCTGGATTACGCGTTGGGCCAAGGCATCAACTTTATTGATACGGCAGAGATGTATCCCGTGCCGCCCTCGGCTGAAACGACGGGTGCGACGGAGCGCTTTATTGGCACCTGGCTCAAGCGCCAGGCGCGGGATAAGCTGGTGATTGCCACCAAGGCGGCAGGCAAGGGGCGGATAGCCTGGATTCGCGGTGGCGAGCTGACATTCAATCGCCAGCATTTACGTGCGGCCGTGGAGTCGTCGCTCGCCCGTTTGCAAACGGACTATATCGATCTTTACCAGTTGCATTGGCCGGACCGCAATGTGCCCACATTCGGTCAATATCATTTTGACCCGGCGCAAGAGCGCGATTTTGTGCCGTTTGTGGAAACACTGGAGGCGCTCGCTGAGTTGCAACAAGAAGGCAAGATTCGGCATATTGGCGTATCGAATGAATCCTCCTGGGGCGTGATGCAATTCTTGCATGCGGCCGAAAAGCATGGTTTGCCGCGCATCGTGTCCAGCCAAAATGCTTACAGCTTGCTTAACCGCACCTGGGAATCCGGTTTGTCTGAAATTGCTTACCGCGAGCAGGTGTCTTTATTGGCTTATTCGCCCCTGGCATTCGGCTTTTTGTCCGGAAAATATGCGGCGAACCCGCAAGCGGTGGGGCGGGCGACCTTGTTTCAAGGCTTTGCGCAGCGTTATACCAAGGTGAATTTGAAGCCCGCGGTGGTGGCTTACGTTGATCTGGCACGTCGCTATGGCATGACACCTGTGCAGCTTGCGCTTTCGTTCGTGACGTCACGTTGGCTGGTGGCCAGTACCATCATTGGCGCGACAAGCATGGATCAGCTCAAGGAAAACATCGCAGCCTGCGCACAGGCTTTGCCGGACGAGGTGTTAACAGAGATAGAAGCCTTGCATTTGCGTTACCCGAATCCTGCGCCCTGATTTTCGTGGCTGGCTGGTGCGCATGCCGGACAGCTTGGGGTTGGCTTGCGGCTGGCGATTTAATCCGCTGGCAGCTTGAGTAAAACTTCGCGCAAGGGTTGCAGGCTTTGCCACTGGCGATGTGCTGCATTTGACGCGACGTAGTGGGTGAGCGCATCGCCTGTCAGTTCCCTCAAGGCGCGGAAGGTGCGTTCGAGCAAACTGTGTTGCGGTAGCATAGGGCCGAAAAAAACGACTTTGTCCTGGTTGAAAATCAGCAGCGTCGGAAAATTTTCAATATCCAGGTCAATCCCGCGGTTCGCGCTATCCACGCTGTTCAGCGCATCGGCATCATCTTCAACATCCACCCAGCGAAAAGCCGTGTCGGGAAATTGGGCTGCCAGGGCGGTAAACCCGGCGCGGTAGTCACGGCAAGTACCGCACCATGCAGCGCACAGGCAAGCGACCAGGAAATCGGCAGGGGGGCGTTGAGTTGGCACGGCAAGTCGGCTTGGATGTGTGTTGAACATGAACAGGTTCTGGGCTCGTCAAGCTTGGCTTACCCAGCTGCATGATTTTACCGTGCTATTTTCCAAACCAGCGAGAGACAGCCCGGCGAAAGAGGGGCTGCAAGACGTTGCCAAGTCAATTTGAGATGGGCGTTCGCTTGAGCCCACTTTCGTTGGATGGGCCCGTTGATGAACTTTTATAGAAAATCAGGATTGATGACGGCACGCAGAACGATTTGCGGTTCGCTTTCGCGGGTGCGGGTGGAGAACCACCAAATGGCACCTTTTTTTATCGGCCAGTCAGCTTCTTTCCCGCCCAGCAACAGGGCAGCAATGCGCCCCAGCGCAGGTTGATGGCCGACAATCACGACAGCTCCCGGGTCTGTGGGCCAATTGGCCGCTGCGAGCGCATCTGCCACCGTGGCATCAACGCCGACTTTTTTTTCAACATCGTAGGGCAGTTCAAGGGCGTTGGCTGTTTGCTGCGTGCGATCGGTGGGGCTGACAAGAATGCGGTGTTTGTGGGGCAGGTTGTGCTGCAGCCAATGCGCCATCTTCTTGGCGTGCTTTTCTCCGCGAGGTGTCAGGCGACGTTTGCGATCGGGGATGCTGTCGGCAAACTCCTCTGCTTCGGCATGGCGCCAGAGAATTAAATCCATTCCTTTTTTATCCATCATTACGTACAGCCCATGAGTTTAAGATGACGATATGACAGCTATGTGACGGCTGAGCGGTTTTGCTCAAGCTGTGTTTGCAGTCCTTGCAATGCCTTGGGCAAGGAGGCCAGGTTTTTTTGGTAGCGCGGGGTATGCCATGCGCCTATGGCGCTGACGGTCGCGGTGAGCGGCTGGCCTTGCTGATATTGCGCGCATTGCTGATTAAGCCAGCGTCCCGCATGGGCAAGATCGGTCAACTGTCCGAGGGTTTCTTGCAGCGCGGCCAAGACCCGTTCTGTCGGTGTTGAAGCGCGCAGGTGTTTTGCCGCCTTTGCAGTGGATCCGCTCAAGGGACTGAAAAAATCCAGCGTATAGCGCAGATGTTTGATGGCGATACGCAAGAGGTGCAGTGCGTCGGGGTCGGGGATGAGGGGGGCGTTTTTTTGCTGGCCTGGCAGGTCCGCCTGATCCGGCAGAACCGCACGCAGCTTTTGCAACACGTGTTTTTCCATCACGCGCACCCGCTGTGTGGCAAAACGCACCAGATGAGCCGATTTTTTTTGCCCGGACGGTTGGTGTAACACGCGCAAGACGCGCAGCAGCTGGTGTCCATAAGCCAGTGAAGTCAGCATGGCCATGGTTTTTTGGCGCGCCATGCGCTGCTCTTGATCGAGTATTGCCAATAAATCAGTGAGTTGCTTTGCCAAGGCGGATTTTCTTCTTTTGTCTTGATTCGCCAGCACCGGCAGGAGGATTTCTGTGCGCAATACATCGAGATCGCGCACGTGACCGAGTTGCCGCATCAATGGCCAGAAGAATTTTTTTAGGGGAGGATCAAGTGCGGCGAGCATTTTTGGGGGCAGTTGCGGTGAAAACACCTGCAGTGCAGAACGCAACTGGCGCATGGCTACGCGCATTTGGTGAATGTATTCCGGGTCTTCACTATGCACTGCCCCTTGATAGTTCTGCTGCAAATGATCCAGGCAGGCCAGCGCGATGGGGGTAAAGGCCGCTTGCGGCGATAAGCCGGTGGTGATCGCAAGGCGATACAAGACCTCATTTGCTTTGACGGGTTGCAGCGGGGTTTGGCTATGCAGCATATAGCCACGTGCTGCCTTGGAATGCACTGCCGGGGTGAGCGTGAGTTTTTTGCTTAGAGGCACAGCCAGCGCGAAAATCGCCTTAACGGGCGCGTTGTAAAGTTCCAGTTCAATTTCAGAAATTGCACTGCGTTGCGTACCGGATTTAATCCAGCCGCGGTCAAGCGTGAGCAATACTGCGCCGTTGGTAGATGATTTGCGTGGTTTAACCTCAAAACGCCAGGTAATCCGTTCAAATTGCGTCTCGAAAACCGGGGTGAGTTTGCTGAGCAAGGCGGGACGTTGTAGCCATCGGCGGACTTCCCCGTCGGCAATGGCAGAAAAATCAAACTGGCCTGTGTAAGGCGTTTCCCATTCTGGACGGCTAGCCAGGCCTGCTGCGGCGTTTCCGGCCTGCTTGACGGTTTGTAGCCAGAGGCTGCCTTGACGGCGCAGGCGGAGGGCCATGCCGCGCTGGCGCAGGGCAAGGTCCGGCGTGTCATAGTAAATGTTATCCAGGGTTTCTGTCTGGCAATGCGCTGCTTTTTTCAGCAAGGGATGGTGCAAAAAACGCGTCTGCTCGTCTTCCGCCAGCGTTAGCTTGAGTTCGATTTCTTCAGCCATGATCCGTTCCGGGTGGAGGATGAGCCTGCATTATCCATAAACTGATGACAGGCATTATGACAGTCCCGCCGTGGATGGCCGTGCATGCTATGCGCCGCGTTCCTCGAACCAGCGCAGCTTGTCGCGCAAGGTGACGACAGTGCCAATGATGATCAGCGTCGGCGCGCGCAGTTGCGCTGCCGCCGCCAACGCTGGCAGCGTCGCCAGCGTGCCAGTGACAGTGCGCTGTTCCGGCTGCGTGCCGCGCTGCACGATGGCCGCTGGCCAGTCGGGCGGCAGGCCGTGTTCAACCAGTTTTTCACACAGCACCGGCAGGCCGGACAGCCCCATGTAAATCACCACCGTCTGGCGTCGGCGGGCCAGTCCCGGCCAGTCCAGGTCCATGCTGCCATCCTTGAGGTGGCCAGTCACAAATACGCAGGCCTGGGCATGTTCGCGGTGCGTCAGCGGAATGCCGGCATAGGCTGCCACGCCGGCCGCTGCGGTGATGCCGGGAACCACTTCAAAAGGAATGCCATCCGCCGCCAGGGTTTCAACTTCCTCGCCGCCACGGCCAAAAGTAAACGGGTCGCCACCCTTCAGGCGCACTACGCGGTGTCCGGCCTTGGCCAGGCGCACCAGCAGATGATTGATTTCCTCCTGCGCCAGCGCATGGTCGCCGCGCTGCTTGCCGGCGTAAATGCGCTCGGCCTGCGGGCGCACGAGGTCAAGGATGGCAGGGGCGATCAGGTTGTCATAGACGATGACATCGGCCTCGCCGATCAGGCGCGCAGCCTTGATGGTCAGCAGCTCGGGGTCGCCGGGGCCGGCGCCGACCAGATAAACCCAGCCGGGCTGGGCGTGTGTGCGGTTGTTTGTCATATTCGGCATGCTACCAGTTTGGCGCGCCGGCCGTGCTAACGCGCATGGTCGCCAGCGCCCACCCACGAGGATGAAAACGTGCGCAAGCATAAACGCCCCCCACCCCACACCCCGCCCCAGGGCGGGGCTTCCAATCGCCTCGCTGCGCTGGATATCACACGGGGTTCCGTTTCTGTTTTTTCACGCTGAAAGCGCACCGCTATAATTCGCGCTCCAACCTTATTGTGCGCCGTCCCGCCAGCGCCGTCCCGCCAGCGCCGTCCAAAACGGACTCAAGACTTTTCAGGCTACGCCCCATGATTCCCAATCTTGTCTTCGATATCGAAACCATCCCCGACGTGGTCGGCCTGCGCGTTTTGCATGAACTGCCGGCGTCGCTGGCGGATGCTGAAGTCGCTGAATTCGCCATGCAGCGGCAGCGGGCGAAGAATGGCAGCGACTTTCTGCCGCTGCATTTGCAGCGTGTGGTCGTCATCTCCTGTGCGCTGCGCAGTGATGAAGGCTTTCGCGTGTGGTCGCTGGCCGAGCCGAAATCGAATGAGGGTGAAATCATCCAGCGGTTTTTCGACGGCGTGGAAAAATTCACCCCGCAACTGGTGTCGTGGAATGGCAGCGGGTTCGATTTGCCGGTGATGAATTACCGCGGCCTGCTGCACAGCGTCGTCGCACCGCGTTTCTGGGATATGGGCGAGGGCGATTACCGCGATTCGCGCGATTTCAAGTGGAACAACTACATCAGCCGTTATCACATGCGGCATCTCGACCTGATGGATTTGCTGGCGCTGTACCAGCCGCGCGCGAATGCGCCGCTCGACCAGCTGGCCAAGCTGATGGGCCTGCCCGGCAAGCTGGGCATGGACGGTTCCGCCGTGTGGGGCGCCTGGTGCGATGGGCGCATTGATGAGATCCGCGATTATTGCGAGACGGATGTGGTGAACACCTGGCTGGTGTTCCTGCGCTTTCAGCTGATGCGCGGCCTGCTCACGCCGGACGAGCATGCGCGCGAAATCGAGTTGGTGAAAACCAGCCTCGCGGCGGTCAATGCGCCGCACTGGCCGGAGTTTCTTGCTGCCTGGGCGGCGGGGTGACTTTGACATGAAGGGTATTCAGGGCATTCCAGCCTGGATGCTTGTACGGGCGAGTACTGGTTTGCCGGTGAGCACGGCAAGCAGCGCAAGTCAGTCTACCGCAGCGGTTGGTGCGTCGGCCGGGTTGTCCGGCGTATGATGTTTCGACTGGGCTGCCAGTGGACAGCCATGTTTGATGCGTAACAGGAGTGCAATGGAAGAACATCTTTCCCCCGCGTCGGCGCCGCCTGTCTGCGCCGAGTGCGGCACAGCTTCTCATGACCGGCAATATGCTCGCAGGCGCGACAGCCACGCCTGCGAGCATTGTCTGCTGGACTCCCACAAGCGGCGCAAAGGTCTGGCCGAATATCCCTATGAGATGTTCGTCGAATCGCTCGCCGAAGCGCTGGACTTGAGGGAGCGGGAAACCGGGCTGCACTCCAAGCGGGTCGCCACCCATACATTGCTTTTGGCGGCGCACCACTACGCGCGGGTTGCGGACATCCGGGAAGTTTATTGGGGCAGCCTGCTCCATGACATCGGGAAGATAGGCGTGCCGGACGCCGTGCTCCTCAAGCCAGGGAAGTTGTCGGATGGGGAATGGCAGACCATGCGCGAACATCCCCACAATGGTTACCTCATCCTGCAAAAACTGCCTTTCCTTTCCATGGCTGCGGAGATTGTTCTCTGCCATGAGGAGCGTTTTGATGGCACGGGCTATCCGGCAGGGCTTAAAGGGGAAGAAATCCCGCTGGCGGCAAGGCTCTTTGCCGTCATCGACACCCTCGACGCCATGACCTTCGACCGTCCCTACCGCAAAGCGCTAACCTTTGATGCGGCCAAGTCGGAAATCCTCCGTATGGCCGGTAGCCAATTCGACCCCAGGGCGGTGGATACTTTCCTTCTTGAAGAGACCGCGTTGCGGGAGACGGCCGCGATGGCGTTTCCCTCAGCCAATATCCCTAAAGCTTTTGACGAGTTGTCTGGCAAGCCGTAATCGCTGGATGCCTGTTCATAAAGAGGATGAGAGCAAGTACGGTGCCTACTGAATTCAAGACCGTTGGCTGGATTGAAGCGGCGCATGGGCCGGTGGTCGATGTGCGCTGTTCCTACCTGCCGCCGCTGGGCCAGGCGCTGGATGTCGCCGATGATGGCGAACGATATGTGCTGACGGTCTATCAGCATCTGGATCCGGGCCGCATCCGCGCCATCGCCTTCCATGCGACCTCAGGGCTGTACCGCGGCATGCCCGTCCATGACCGCGGCGCGCCCCTGCACGTGCCCGTCGATCGCAGTTGCCTGGGGCGCATGCTGAATGTGTTTGGCGAGCCGCTCGATGGCGGCGCCGCGTTGCCGGCCAATGCGTTTCGCAACATTCTTGCCGCACCGCCTGCCCTGGCGGATACCTTGCCGCCGACGCGCATCCTCGAAACGGGTATCAAGGTGATCGACCTGCTCAGTCCCTTCGTGCGGGGTGGCAAGACCGGCTTGTTTGGCGGCGCGGGCGTGGGCAAGACCGTCCTCATGATGGAATTCATGCATGCGGTGAGCAGCGGGCTGCAGGGCGTTTCGGTTTTCGCCGGGGTGGGTGAGCGCATGCGCGAAGGGCACGAACTCTGGCACGAAATGCGTGACGCGGGCGTGTTGCCGCGCGCCGTGCTGGTGTATGGGCAGATGGACGAATCGCCCGGGGTGCGCTTTCATGTCGGCTATACGGCGCTGGCTTACGCAGAATACCTGCGCGACACGCTGGCGGCGGAAGTGCTGTTTCTGATGGACAATGTTTTTCGCTTCGTGCAGGCCGGCAGCGAGATTTCAGGGTTGCTCGGGCGCATGCCGGCGACGGTCGGCTACCAGCCGACGCTCTTGACCGAGGTGGCTTCCCTGGAAGAACGCATCGTCTCCACCCGCACTGGTTCGATCACCTCGGTGCAGGCTGTGTATGTTCCGGCCGACGACATGTCCGACCCGGCAGTCGCCACGATCCTGGGCCATCTGGACAGCACCGTGATCCTTTCACGCCAGCAGGCCGCCAAGGGCATTTATCCGGCGGTGGATCCGCTCAAATCCGGTTCCCGCATGATGGATCGCCGCATCCTGGGCGACAGGCACTACAAGGTGGCGCGCGTGGTGCGGGAACACCTGGCGCGCTATCGCGAATTGGAGGACATCATCGCCATGCTGGGCATCGAGGAGCTCTCAGTCGAGGACAGGCGCATTGTCGAGCGGGCGCGCCGGCTCGAACGTTATCTGACGCAGCCTTTCAGTGTGGTCGCTGACCATACCGGCATTGCCGGCGTCAGCGTGCCGCTGGCGCAAACCCTGGCCGATTGCGAAGGCTTTCTCGACGGGCGGTTCGACGCCTTGAGCGAGTCTGACTGCTATATGCGCGGCGGCATGGCGGCATGAGAACCTTTGGCCTGGCGCTGCTGGATTCCCATGGCGAGAACCGCTTTGCGCGCGTGCGGCAATTTGTCGGGGCCGATGCCAGCGGCGTTTTCGGCATCCTGCCTGGCCATGAAGCCATGGTTGCGGTGCTGCGTTATGGCCTGGCCCGTTTTCTGGATGATACCGGCGCCTGGCATTATGCCGCCTTGCCGGGAGGCGTTTTGCGCTTCAGCGATAATGCACTGAGCATAACGTCAGTGCGTTATTTCCTTGGCGACGAGCCTGGCGCATTGGTCGCTGGCCTGGCGAGGGAGATGGCGCGGGACGATTCGGAATTGAGCACGGCGCGCCAGACATTGGCGAAGATCGACCGGTCATTGCTGCGGCGGCTTGCCGACATGAATAGCCAGGGCGGCGCATAATGGAAGAAGATTCGGAAGGATCGTCCGATGAGAGATGACGAAAAGCTGATTGCCGATACTTTGCGCGATGCGCGCCGGCTGCAGGAAAAGGCGCAGCGGCCAGCGGCCTGGGTCGGCATCATGTTCTATGGCGGCACCCTCGGCTTGCTGTTCGTCGTCCCCATCATTGCGGGCGCCTATCTTGGCCGTTGGCTGGATTCGCTCGTGGCAGGCTATTCGGTGCGCTGGACGATGAGCCTGATCGTGCTCGGCATTGCGCTGGGCGCTTACAACGCCTACCGTTTTCTCAAGGGGAAATCATGAGCGGCGGCGGATTGGGCGCCGATGTCGTCTTCCGGCTGGGTTCCCTGGCCATCACCGATACCGTCACCACGACATGGGGCCTCATGCTGGTTTTCGGTTTGCTGGCGGCTTATCTGTCGCGCCGTTTGCAAGCCGAGCCGGCACGCTGGCAAATCGCTTTGGAGGCCACCGTGGCCACCATTGAGGCCGCGATTGCCGAGGTCCTGCCGCAGGCATCCCGGCGTGTGCTGCCGTTTGTCGCGACACTCTGGCTGTTCGTCCTGGTGGCGAACCTGACGGGGCTGGTGCCTGGCTTGCATGCGCCCACCCGCGATCTTTCCGCTACCGCCGCGCTGGCGGCGCTGGTGTTTTTTTCCACGCATTGGTTCGGCATCTGCGCCATGGGCTGGCGCCCCTACCTGCGCCATTATGCCGAGCCGAGCGTGATTTTGCTGCCCTTCAACATCATCAGCGAGCTCACCCGCACGCTGGCGCTTGCCATCCGCTTGTTCGGCAACATGATGAGCCTGGAAATGGCGGCGCTGCTGGTGCTGCTGATCGCCGGCTTTCTCGTGCCCGTGCCGCTGCTCATGCTGCATGTGGTCGAAGCGCTGGTGCAAGCCTACATTTTCGGCATGCTGGCCTTGATCTACATTGCGGGTGCGCTTGAAGCGCCCGAGGCGCCCGAGGCCGGCGCGCCGTCCTCCGAACCCCCATCTGCGAAGGAGATACCATGAACGACCTACATATTTTCAGCTCACTATCCACGACCGTTGCCGGATTGGTGATTGCCCTGGGCACCATGCTGCCAGCCATTGCCATGGGGCGCGCCATCAGCAGCGCCCTGGAAGCCCTGGCGCGCCAGCCGGAGGCCGAGAAGGCGATTACGCGCACCCTGTTCATCGGTCTGGCGATGATCGAATCGCTGGCGATCTATTGCCTGGTGATCGCGTTGATTATCCTGTTCCGCAACCCGCTGCTCGAATACTTTCTCAAATAAAGCCCATGGCGCCAATGATCGGCCCCGAATCATGAAATCCATCGGCTTCGTTGCGCCAAGGACTGGCAAATGAACCCGCCCCTCCCATTCGCGTTG
>DILC01000059.1:0-8258 GCA_002424865.1 Rhodocyclaceae bacterium UBA5602
GGGACTGTCGGCAAAGTTCGCGTTGACGGTGAAATCAACGGTATCGTAGAAGGTGCCTGTTGCGCCGAAATAAATACGCCGAAGGTCGAAGGTGTCAGCATTTTGCGCATCAGGGTTGCTGAAACTACGATAGTCAGCCTGGACGCGGCCGTTAAGCGATATTTTGAAAGCTTTGTCGCCACTTTCCCAGGCGATTCCATCCTTGAACGTTGTGCTAATTTCGTTTGCTTTTTTCTCTGCCAGAGCTTTCTCTGCGACTTTTCTTTCGCTGGCGCGGTTCTGCATCAGCAACGCGCCTTCTTCTGCGGACAATATGCCCTTGCCAATCAGGGCGCTGATGATGTCGTCAGCGGTGTCGGCCATGGCCATTGGTGATGCGCCGAGCGCTATGGCACCGGCAATAGTAGTAGCTAATAAAGTGCGTCTGTAATACATTTCGAATACTCCTGCAAGGTTGTGGAAGGGTTTGGAAGATCAATTCACGGGGTGATACGCAGTTGGATCCGGTCTGCGCGAAACCGGGTTATGGCGTACTCGATCGGGGTACCAGCCCGTTCGAGCACGTTCAAACTCTTGACGCGCAACACAGGCCTGGTCTGCGCGATGCCTAACAGCTTCGCATCATCACCTTGCGGGAGTACCGCGGTTACCAGGCTCTCGGTGCGGCGCAGCGCGCCGCAGTGTTGCACTAGCCGTTCGTGCAGCGAACCTTCGCTATAGCCATCTAGCAGCACGCTAAAAGGTTCAACTGGCAAAAAATGGGAAATAACGCACAGCGGCGCGCCATCAGCGCGGCGCAAAGTCTCGATCCACACCACAGACGCGTCATTGGGTAGATTCAAGTGCCTGGCTACGCCAGCAGAAGCCGGTGCGATCGCCTTTCTCAATACCAAGCTTTCGGTGGCGATACCAAGATCGGCAAGCGTCTGGGTGTAGCGTGTACTCGTGCCGATCTGATAATCGAACAACCGCTCGGCAATGAATACGCCCACACCATGCTTACGCTCAAGCAGACCGGCAGTGATCAGTTCATCCACAGCCCGGCGCAGCGTGTGACGATTCACACCGAAACGATCAGCCAGTTCGCCCTCGGATGGCAACCGGTCGCCCGGCGCGCCCTGCCCTACGTAATCCCGTTCTAGAACCTTGGCAATTTCCGCATACAGTGCGGTTCCATTGGTGTGCTTGATAGCATAGAGGCTCATTTTTATAGATGTCTAGATATGTAATGAGCGAATCATATCGACCGCATGTGACATCTCTATGACAGGAATGTGGCATTCTTATAAGACGGTTGGCGCTCATCGACGTACTTCCCGTCTGTGGCGTCTCGAACGACCTGCTCGACACGCCCTGGCCAAAAGTCGGCGCTGGCAAGACGGCGATGCTGCAAGCGACCGACTGTTTACCCGACGACGAGCCGCTGTTCGACCTGTTGCGGAACGACGCAATCCATCCCGATGAACACCTGCCAGCGACCGGGATTCCGCAGGAATGGGAACGCCTGCTCTCCGCCGCCTTTGTCAAATCGCCCACCTATGGCACGCGCAGTTCGACGGTGTTCTGCCAGCGGCGCGACGGCTGGCTGACCTTTGATGAACAAACCTGGTTGACGGATGCGCAACGTGGTGGGCGGGTGCGCTATCGCTGGCAAATATAAAACTGCCTAACTGCTTGAGGACATTTTAGTCGATCCGGAAATGTCCAGCCAACCGTGCCAACTCGCTAGAAAGATCAGCCAGTTGCCGTGCAGCTTCAGCTGTTTTAGCCACGGAAACAGAATTACTTTCAATGCCTTGCGCAATCGTATCGACTTTTTGCGCGACATCTTTTGAAGATTCATTTTGTTCCATTAGCACCTTGGTGATTTCAGCGACCACATTCGCTGTGCGCTGCGCCGCATCGCGAATTTCAGTCACCGATTGACCTGCCTCTTTTGCCAGCGCGACACCATTATTCACAGAGGAAACACTGTCTGCCATCTGCGTGACGGCACTTTGCGTACCTAACTGGATTTGATCAATCATGCTGCCAATTTCGTGCGTCGATGTGCTGGTGCGCTCGGCGAGTTTCTTGACTTCGTCAGCTACCACGGCAAAACCACGCCCGTGCTCACCTGCCCGGGCGGCTTCAATCGCAGCATTAAGTGCCAGCAAGTTGGTCTGATCGGCGATTTCCTTGATTACCTGGACAATGCTGGAAATCTGGCGGGACAGATCTTCCAGCTCACCGATGCTCGCTGAACCCAGATTGACCGCATGGGCAATTCGCTCCATTTCTTCGGTGGTACGGAAAATAATTTGCCCGCCTTCATCGGCGTGCCGGCTGGAAGTCTGGCTGATCGTATGCGCTTCCTGCGCATTTTGGTCAATGTAATTCAGCGACCGGGACAAATCATTGATTGCCGAGGCGACAGCCACTGAAGCGGCGCTCTGGCTATCCACCGTCTGCGCACTGCTTTCTGCCGCATCAGAAAGTGCCGCCGCTTGCTGACTCAAACCTTCGGTATTCGTGCGAATGGCGCCAATCAGATCGCGGAGGCTTTCTCTCATGCTCGAGAGCTTCCGCATCAACTCGCCGATTTCATCTTGCCTGTAGTTACTGCTATTCCCCGTCAGATCCCCACTGGCAATGGCTGACGCTGTCTGGCCTGCCTCTTTCAGGCTTTTATTGATGTAGCGCAAGGTCAGAAAGGCAGGGCCACCCACAATCATGGCACCAAAAATGAGGAAACCAATCAGTAAATAGCGGCTAGTCCGGTAGCGTTGTTCAGCGGCTTTATATTCCTCCTTGGCGACATTGGCCTGATAATTAATCAACTCACGCAATGCGTCCAGTACGGCTTGCCGTTCCTCCTGGACTGCATACAGGAAGTTTACAAGTAATCCGGCATTGAACTTTCCCGCTTCGATTTCGCTGGTCGTCTGGTCGACCTTAGCCATCCACGCCTGGTTTTTCGCTACAAAAGCAGCCGCCAATGCCTTTTCTTTCGCCTCGTGATGAATAGACTGATAGCGTTGCCACAGTTCTTTAAACCGTTTTTCGTTATTGCGAACTTCCGACGTCAGAGAGGCAATATTTTCTGTCATCAGGCCCGCTGCAGGTTGGCCAGGCGCATATTCAAAGGCAAAGATGAGCTTGAGGGAATCTTCGCGGATGTTGGCATCAATCGTGGCCAGGTCACGCATCGGATTGGCGCGATCCTCATACACTGACTTGAGTGAAGCGCTTGCCGCTTCCAAGCCCAGCCAGCCAATACTCGCTGCGACCAGATACAGGACAACAGAAGCTATGGTGATGTAGTAGAGGCGATGCGAAATGTGAACTTTTTCCGCGATCAGGCTTAAAAAATTTTTCTTCATATATTTCTCCTTTTTCTATTTTTTCTGCTGTACCGGTTTTTCTGGATGATAGCCGGGCGCCAATCTTCGGCTTCCCGAAGGATGCCGAGCGGGCCTGTGCTTTCACTTGTGTGTCACTATCAGGCAGCAAAGGCAGTTTAACCGACGGATCGCCGCATCAGCCGATGCGGAATGCCCGCCTCCATGAAAACATCACCTTCGGCCACAAACCCCAGTTTTTCGTAAAACCCCAGCGCTTGCACCTGGGCGTGGAGCAGTAAAGCTTGTTGCTGTTTTTTCGCCGCTTCGTCAATCAAACGCTCCATCAGCGCACGGCCCACATCCTTGCCGCGCCAGTTGGCCAATACGGCCAGACGGCCAATATGGCCATCAGGCAACAGACGCCCTGTGCCGATCACTGTACCGTTGCTGTCCCGGGCAAGCACATGCAGGCTTGCCGCATCGTATTCATCCCATTCCAGTTCCAGCGGCACACCCTGCTCGACCACGAAAACGGCTTCGCGCACGGGCTTGGCCAGCGTACCGAGTTCATCCCAGGTGCCGCTGGCGAGGCTGAATTCGACGATATCGAGTGGCGTATAAATGGGCGTTTGATCGAACAGTTCGATGATGTCTTCGTTCCGCATGCGCACGCAGCCAATGGAACCCGGCGTGCCCATGGGGATGGTATCTGGCGAGCCGTGAATGTAAATATAGCGGCGCATGGTATCGACATTGCCCAGTCGGTTTTTGCCAGGCTCCGTACCCGATAACCATAGAATGCGCGTCAAAATCCAGTCGCGATCGGGAAATTGCGCCGCCAGCTCGGGCGACCAGATTTCGCCCGTTGGCCGACGGCGTTTGAAGACTGTATTCGCCGCGCATCTCGCCGTCTTGCCAGCGCCGACTTTTGCGCGAATGATGTGCCGTCCGCGCGGCGTGCAATAGCTGCCATTTTGCTCGCCCGCGCCGTTCTTTGCGGTGGATACACGATAGGAGGCAACCAAGTTGCTCCGCGCATCAAAAAGTTCCAGCGTTTGTTGCGGCAGGCTAATGCGGATGTGCATGGCAGGCGGTTTGTTCATTTCCATGAGTTCATTATTTAAAAAAAGCAGCCGGGAGAATTCAAGTCAGCGCAGTGCGGTTGCGGCGGGCGGCAAAAAAGCTCGACAACAACTGCCCGCATTCAACCGCGCGCACGCCGCCGGCAATCTCGGCATGATGGTTCAGGCGCTGCTCGGCAAATAAATCCAGCACACTGCCCGCTACGCCAGTTTTTGGGTCCTGCGCGCCAAACACCACGCGCGCAACCCGCGCGTGCATCATCGCGCCAGCGCACATGAGACAAGGCTCTAAAGTGACATACAGCGTTGCCCCTGGCAGGCGGTAGTTGCCGATCCTGGCCGCCGCATCGCGCAAGGCCATGACTTCTGCATGCGCTGTCGGATCATGGCGGCCAATGGGTTGATTAAACCCGCGGCCGATAATCTGCCCGTCCAGCACCACCACCGCCCCCACCGGCACCTCGCCCGCAGCACCCGCCTGGCGCGCCTGGGCGAGTGCTTCATTCATCCAAAAGTCATCATTCATGCGCGAATTATGCCGACAATTCGCCATAACGTGAGCTGAATTGTCGTCTTGATTATCCTCTTCAATGGCTGTCTTTAAATGGTCGCCTTTCACGCAACTAACCAGTAAACTACGCGGCTTGATTCGTTTTAAGGTACGCCGCATGAAAACGCCAGAACTCCTCGCCCCCGCAGGCTCGCTGAAAATGACGCGCACCGCGCTGGATTTTGGCGCCACCGCGATTTACGCCGGCCAGCCGCGCTATTCGTTGCGCGTGCGCAACAATGATTTTGGCAAGCTGGAAAACCTCGCCCAAGGCATTGACCTGGCGCATGCCCGCGGTGGCAAGTTCTATGTGGTCAGCAACATCGTGCCGCATAACGCCAAGCTCAAAACCTATCTGGCGGACATGGCGCCGGTGATTGCCTTAAAGCCCGATGCGCTGATCATGGCCGACCCAGGGCTCATGCTGATGATTCGGGAGACCTGGCCGGAGATGCCGATTCATCTGTCGGTGCAGGCCAATACGGTGAATTATGCGGCGGTGCGCTTCTGGCACAGCATGGGGGTTTCGCGCGTGATTTTGTCGCGCGAATTGTCCATCGACGAGATTGCCGAAATCCGCCAGCAATGCCCGGACATGGAACTTGAAGTTTTCGTCCATGGTGCGCTGTGCATCGCCTATTCCGGCCGTTGTCTGCTGTCGGGCTACTTTAACCATCGCGACCCGAATCAGGGCAGCTGCACCAATTCCTGCCGCTGGGATTACAAAGTGCTGCCTGCCAAAACCGATGGCTCGGGCGATATCAGCTTGCTGCATCCCCGGCCAACCACGATTCCCGTCGTCAACGCGGCGGAGAGCGGTTGTTGCAAAAGTACGCAGCCGACAGAAAGCCTCACCAAAATGGTCAACCGGCCGGATGAAGATGCCTGGTTGATCGAAGAAGCCTTGCGCCCAGGGCAGTTGATGCCGATTGAAGAAGATGAGCACGGCACCTACATCCTCAATTCGAAAGACCTGCGCGCCATTGAATATGTCGCGCAACTGACCGAACTGGGCATTGATTCACTGAAAATCGAGGGCCGCACCAAGTCGCCCTATTACGTTGCGCGCACCTGCCAGAGCTACCGGCAAGCGATTGATGACGCCGTTGCCGGCCGGCCGTTCAATCCGCGTCTGGTGGGCGATCTCGATGGTTTGGCGAACCGCGGCTACACTCCCGGTTTCTATGATCGCCACCCTGACCGCGAGCACCAAAACTATCTCGCGGGCCATTCTGACTCCAACCGTAGCCTGTATGTCGGCGACGTGCTGGGCTATGCCGCAGATGGCCTGGCCGAGATCGAGGTGAAAAACAAATTCAGCGTCGGCGACCGCATCGAGCTGATCCACCCCTCAGGCAACAGCGAACACACGCTCACGAAAATAGTCGGCGCTGGCGACACGGCGGTTAATGTCGCACCGGGCAGCGGCCATCGTGTGCGCATCTCCTTGCCGCCTGGACAGGAAGGCGCATTTGTCGCGCGCTTTGTGAATGAGCCAGCAGTAGCTTAAAAACGCTGCTATCACTTGCGTTCAGAGCATCACCTGATGCCGTGCGTGATAGCATCGCATGATAATAAACAGTAAGGAGAACCCCAATGGATTACCTGCGGTATTACGTTGTGTCGCTGATGATGCTGGCTGGCATTGCCGGTTTTGCTCTGGGTGGCTATTGGTTGTGGGCCGGCCTGGGTACTTATGTCGTGCTCTTCGTGCTGGCGCTGCTATCGGGCCCGGATATCCAGCCACGCACCATTCATCACCCGCGCCTGGCGGATATTCCGCTGTATTTGCATCTGCCGCTCATTATCGCGCTCTATGCCACGTTTGCCTGGCGCGTGGGCGCAGGGCTGGGTTTGGCTGCGGGCTGGCCTACCGTCATTGCGCTCATTGGCGGGATCGCCAGCCTGGTCTGGCTCAGCGCAGCGCCCAATGTGCCTGTGCTGCATGAACTCTGGCATCGACGCGATACGTTTTCACGCTATGCCGGAAAATTCATGAGCGCTTTTTTTGCCGATCTGCACCGCGATATTCCGCACACAGACACCCACCATTTGCATCTGGATACGCCAGAAGATGCCGATACCGCTTACCGTGGCGAAAATGTCTATCAATTCATGTGGCGCTGCACGAAACACAATTACCAAACCCTGTGGGCCAGCGAGCGCAGGCGCCGTATCGCGCTGGGAATGTCATTTTTCAATATCAAAAACCTGATTCTGTGGGAGATCGGTTCTGCGTTCCTGATCCCTGCAGCCGCCTGGCTGATCGGTGGCTGGCTGGCAGCTGTGCTGGTTTTCGTGGCGCAAGTCATCACCAAGTTTGCCGTGGAAGCATTGAATTATCTGCAACATTATGGCCTGTTGCGCGCGCCAGGTTCGCCTATCGAAATTCAGCACGCCTGGAACCACTTGAACTGGTGGGATCGCGTGGTTGGCTATGAAATCACCAATCATATTGATCATCACCGCGATGGATTTTTGCGGTTTGATCAGCTCAAACCGCACCCCGATGCGCCGCAAATGCCCAATGTGTTTATTTGCATTCTCTGCGCATTTATTCCGCTGCTGTGGTTTAACAAAATCGCGAAGCCGCGCTTGAAAAACTGGGATTATCACTTTGCCAATGCTGCTGAACGGCAGCTGGCAAGAGAAGCGAATCGCCGCGCTGGTTGGCCTGACTGGCTGGCTGATGCAGGTTAAGTTGCTGTCATATAGGTGTCCGGCTATACGCTCTGTACTTGGTCTTGACGTATATATGTAATTTAATGCGCAGCCAGGATATTGCATCCGTGCCTCGCCGCATGCTCGTTCATCCCGCTGCCAACCTCTCCGCCCAGCGTACGGCAACTCTCGCCGCGCTGGATTTTCTGTTTACCGGTTTTTAATTCACCCCACTTCAATCATGGCCAACTACGTAATGTCGATGCTCCGCGTGAGCAAAACTGTCCCGCCCAAACGGCAGATCATCAAGGATATTTCCCTCTCTTTCTTCCCCGGCGCCAAGATCGGCCTGCTGGGTCTTAACGGCTCAGGCAAGTCCACCGTGCTACGCATCATGGCCGGTGCGGACAAGGAATATGACGGCGAAGTGCAATGGCAGCCCAAGCTCAACATCGGCTATCTGGAACAGGAACCCCGGCTTGACCCGGAAAAAACCGTGCGCGAGGAAGTCGAATCCGGCATGGGCGAAGTCATGGCGGCGCAAGCCAAGCTGGAGGCCATCTATGCCGCCTACGCCGAACCGGACGCTGATTTTGACAAACTGGCCGAAGAGCAGGCGCGCCTCGAAGCCATCTTGTCCAC
>DILC01000059.1:8296-9302 GCA_002424865.1 Rhodocyclaceae bacterium UBA5602
CCTTGGGAAGCCGTCATCAAAAACCTGTCCGGCGGCGAAAAACGCCGCGTCGCGCTGTGCAAGCTGTTGCTCTCGCGTCCCGACATGTTGCTGCTGGATGAGCCAACCAACCACCTGGACGCCGAATCCGTCGAATGGCTGGAACAATTCCTTACCCGTTTCCCCGGCACCGTGGTCGCCGTGACCCACGACCGTTATTTTTTAGACAATGCCGCCGAATGGATACTGGAACTCGACCGTGGCCAGGGCATCCCGTGGAAGGGCAATTATTCGAGCTGGCTGGAACAAAAAGAAGCGCGGCTGGAAACCGAGTCGAAACAGCAGGACGCGCACATGAAAGCCATGAAACAGGAGCTCGAATGGGTGCGCAGCAACCCCAAGGCGCGCCAGGCCAAGAGCAAATCCCGCCTCGCCCGCTTTAATGAGCTCTCCAACGAGGAATACCAGAAGCGCAACGAAACTCAGGAAATCTTCATTCCCGTCGCCGACCGGCTGGGCGACAAGGTAATCGAATTCCACGACGTCAGCAAAGGCTTTGGCGACCGGCTGCTGATCGACAACCTGAGCTTCACCGTGCCCCCCGGCGCGATAGTCGGCATCATCGGTCCCAACGGCGCGGGTAAATCCACCCTGTTCAAGATGATCACTGGGCAGGACAAGCCGGATTCCGGCGAAGTGATCATCGGCCCTACGGTGAAAATCTCCTACGTCGACCAAAGCCGCGATTGCCTGGATGGCGCGAAAACCGTGTTTGATGAGCTCGCCGATGGCGCCGATATTTTGACCATTGGAAAAATCGAGCTGCCCAGCCGTGCCTACATCGGCCGCTTCAACTTCAAGGGCGGCGACCAGCAAAAACTGGTCGGCAATCTCTCCGGTGGCGAGCGCGGGCGGCTGCATCTGGCCAAGACTTTGATGACCGGCGGCAACGTGCTGCTGCTCGATGAACCATCAAACGATCTGGACGTGGAAACCCTGCGTGCGCTGGAAGACGCGCTGCTTGAAT
>DILC01000058.1:0-17381 GCA_002424865.1 Rhodocyclaceae bacterium UBA5602
TGCTACTGGATCAACAGGCCCAAAGCCTGTTAAAACGGATGCTGGCTGGCTTGTCAGCTGTTCTGTTGCTAGTGATCGGTTTGTGCGGGGTGATTGGTTATTGGCTGAATTTTGCTTATATTTTTGAAGGGCTATATACAAAAACAGGACTTATCTGGATGGCATTCCCCACGGCTTTGGGCTTGTTCTTGCTGGGCGGTGTGCTATTGCGGGATGCTTTGTGTGACCAAGCAAAGCATCCCCAAAACTCAGCTCGCCAAAGAGCGGACACGATTTATCGGACCACCGTGCTTTTTGTCTTGAGTACTTTAATCATTGTCAGCCTTGCCGAATTGGCTTTTTTCGGGCGGACTATTCAGCGTCAAGCCGTGGATTCATTTACGCAAACCCTGGATGCAAGGCAAGTCTTGATTGGTCTCAGCCTTGACAACCGCACACAGCGCGCCCTCTTGGCGAATGAAAATCTGGCTTTTAAAGAAGCCACTGCCAAGTTGCTTAAAAATCCGGACGATCAAGCCGCCTTGGCAAACGCAAAACAAGTGGCGGATAAATTGCTCGCCTATGGCTTTAGCGGTATTGCCTTGCAAACACCGAGGCAGCGCATGGTCCTGGCTGGCGTCATGGTGAATGGCCAGGCTTTCAATGCGCGCCTGAATGGTGAAACGGACGCGGCTCTCGTATGGGATCAGGGCTATTTTCTGCGTGTGCGTTCAGCGATCCAGGACACGGGCAATGCGCAACCCCTTCAACAAGGGGACGTGGTGATGGAGCAAGCGCTGGAAAGTTTTAACACACTGTTTGCGAAAATTAACCATTGGGGAGAGAGCGGCAGGATGTTGCTGTGTGTCCGCCAGAACCCAGTAGATGCCCGCTGTTTTCCTGACCGATTCAATCCCTTGCCATTTCGTTTGCAGGAACAGATGGACGGCAAATCAGTGTCCAAATCCTTCGATTTGGCCGGCAATGATGATTTGTTATGGGTGGGTGACACCTATGGCCATCATGTGCTGCAGGTTTATGGCCCGGTGGGTCAAACCGGCCTTGAGTTGGCCTTGCAAATGGGCGTTGAGGAAGTGTATCTGCCAATCAGGCGGCAACTGTCTTTTACCCTGCCTTTGATTGTTCTGCTAGTGCTGGGGCTTTTATGGCTGATTCGCCGCCAGGTTCGGCCTTTGGTGAATGATTTAGCGACGGCATTGCTTACTGAAAAAGCGGAGAACGCACGCTTTATTGCGGCAATGGAAAGCAGCCCGGATGCTTTCATCATGTATGAAAACGTTAACAATGAGCGTGGCGAGATTATTGATTTTTGCTATGTCTATTTCAATCGCCATGCGCAAGAACGCTTTGGCCTGACCGAGGACTCCCTGGGGCAACGGATGCTCACCTTGTTTCCTGAGTATACAGAGACATTCGAAGCCTACAAAAAAACGGTGCTAAGCGGCGAACTGCTGGTCACTGAGCTCACCTATCCGCCTGACCCGGCAGCGGCGCGGTGGTATGCTTTGCAAGGCGCAGCCATGCGTTCTGGCATTGCCGTCACCTTGCGCGACGTGACCACCGAAAAAGCCTTGATGCGGCAACTGGAAAGCTCCAACCGCCTGCGCACTGCGATTGTTGAAAGCGCCGGATACACGATTATTTCGACGGACCTTGAAGGCACGATCACGACCATTAACAAAGCGGCTGAGCGCATGCTTTGGTACACCGCCGATGAGCTGATCGGCAAGGCCAGTCCAACGATCTTCATGGATAAGGAAGAACTGCAAAGCTACGCCCAGGCCTTGAGTGATGAGCTGGGCGTCAAAATAGCGCCGGGCTTTGATGTATTCACCGTCAAACCCAAAATGGGGCTTATTGAAACGCGTGAATGGACTTTCATGCGGAAAGATGGCTCCCGGCTACCGGCGACTTTGTCTAACACCCTGTTGCTCGACGAGCGGGATCAGCCCTATGGTTATCTTGGCATTGCCCACGATATATCCGAACAAAAACGCGCGGAAGAATACATCCGCCACATTGCCTTGCATGACGTGCTCACCGGTTTACCCAACCGCGCCTTGCTGGAAGACCGCGTCAAGATGGCGCTGGAACAGCAGCGCAGAAATGGCAGCGCGTTTGCGCTGATCATGATGGATATTGACCGCTTCAAACACATTAACGACTCCATGGGCCATCATATCGGCGATAAATTGCTCAAGGCGTTCGTTGCGCGCGTCAACACCGGGATACGGCCAACCGACACCTTTGCCCGCATGGGCGGGGATGAATTTTTGGTCTTGCTCACAGAGACTGACGCAACTGGCGCTGAACTGGTTGCACAGCGCATCCAGAAGGCGCTTGAAATCCCGATTGATGTCGGCACGCAAGAAGTGCATGTCAGCTCTAGCATGGGCATCAGCCTGTGCCCAGCGGATGGCGGCAATCTGAATGAACTCATGCGCTGCGCCGATGTCGCGATGTACTGGGTCAAAGAGCATGGCCGCAATGGCTTTAAGGTATTTTCCAAAGCCATGGATCATGGCGTTGCGGAACGCTTGCACCTTGAACGGGATTTGCGTCGGGCGATGGAAAAACAGGAGTTTTTGCTGTTCTATCAACCACAAGTAGATTTAAAAACAGGCGCGATTATTGGCGTGGAAGCCTTGCTGCGCTGGCATACGCCTGACGGCCGCAATATTTCCCCGGCGACGTTTATTCCATTGGCTGAAGACACTGGTTTAATTGTCCCCATCGGCGAATGGGTGCTGAATACTGCCTGCGCTGAAGCCGTCCAGATCAGGGATGCACTGGGCATCAAGCCCAAAGTGGCGGTGAATGTCTCGCCGCGTCAATTTGTCAATGGCGGCCTGGTGCAAGCTGTTCAAAATGCGCTCCAGCGCTCAGGATTGGAAGCGCATCAGCTGGAGTTGGAGATTACCGAAGGCGTGCTCATGGATGATCGCAACGGTGTGGCCAGCGCTTTGGGCGAACTGCATGCCCTGGGGATTGGCATCACCATTGACGACTTTGGCACGGGTTATTCCAGCTTGGGTTATTTAAAGCGTTACCCGATCAGCAAACTCAAGATTGATCAATCCTTTGTGCGCGATGTCATCACCGACCCGGAAGATGCAGCGCTGGCCACAGCCATTATTGCCATGGGGCATAGCCTGCATATTCAGGTGATTGCCGAAGGCATAGAAACGGCTGAGCAAATGGCCTTTTTAACGCGGCAAAAATGCAATGCCGGGCAGGGTTTTTATATTGGGCATCCCATGCCCCTGGACACCTTTCTGCAATGGATAAGCACGGGCGAAAAAAGCTGGTTGGCAACCTGGTCCAACTGGACGATTTAGACAATCGCCCATAAAAGCCGACACCCCAAGGGCCCTTTTTTACAGGGCGCGCTTGGCAGGACGGCAAGACGGCCGGAAAGCAAGCGCTTGAGCTTTGCAGATCGCGCATCCGGGGTGATGAAGACGGTATTTTTGCCAGGCTTATCCGGCTTTGAGCAAGCCAACCAGTTCGCTTGCCTTGGCTTGGAAGGCCGCTTCCAGCGTTGTGGTGCGGCGCTCTATTTCGTTGGCCATATCAGCCATGCGCCATGCCAATTCGTTGAGGGTCAGCTGCATTTCGGTGAGTATCCGGGTGTCTTCCTGAAACAGTTGGAACAGGATATCCAGATTGCTGGGGTCAATGCCGGCTTGCAGAACCAGGGAGTGCAGCGTTGACATTTGGTCCACCATGAATAGATAAGCCGGTTCAGCCGCTGCCAGCGCGGTGAGCTCACGGTTCAATGCTGGCCAGGCGGCAAGCACCTGTGCGACATGGTTCAGCTGTGCCATTACTTTGTCGATCGAAGGATTGAGCGGCGTCTCGTTGCTGTCAAACCCGAGTAAATCGCGCAGGGCTTGCGTCACGGCGGGGTCAAAACGCTGTTGATTCAGCCGCAGCAAGATGTCTATCTGCTGTTTATCGCCGCGCCGCAGCACGCCTTCCATGACTTCGGTCACGCACAGGAGTTTGGCTAGGGGGTGGATTTTTTCTTCCTTCAAGCCATGGGGGTAGCCGCTGCCATCCAGGCGTTCGTGATGTTGCAGGACGGCTTGCAGGCTGGCGGCTGGCAAGGTTTGCATGTCCTGCATGATGCAATAGCTGGTCACGGGATGGACATGAATAAAACGCCGGTCTTGCGAGGTGATCTGGTTGCCAGGCGTGAGCAATAGGGGATCGGTGTGCATCTCACCCATGTCATGGCAAAGGGCAGCCAATACGACTTCACGCTGGTTTTGTTCGGACAGGCCAAGCCGGGCGGCCATGGCGTGTGTAATGAGCGCCGCGCGCAGGGAGTGCTGGTACAGCGGCTGGCGTTGTTCGCGCATGACGGTCAGGCGAAACAACAGGGGCGGCGGCAGGATCAATGTGCCTAGCACGTGCTTGAATCCTCGGGGGTCGCCACTGCGTTCAGCAAGCTGGCGCATGATGGCGTCTTCCGCGAGCATTTTGTTTGCATCAAGACTGAGTTGTGCCGGCGTCACGGTGACGTCTGCAGACAAAACCTGATCCAGCGACAGGCGCAGCTTGTGCGCTTGCAAGCATTCGCGCTGGCTGCGATTGATCCTGGCGCCTTTGGCCAGCAGCTTCATGCCGTTGGCTGCATAAATGTCGTCGCTGGCAATGATGTTCACGTCTTCGCCAAGGTCGGTGACGTCTTGCAGATAGTGCGGGTTTTGATTGGGTATGTCGGTGAGGTTCATGCGGTCAGTGGCGCGTGGTCAATCGTGGTCAATAAGTGCATGCGCGATGTCGGCTGGGATTGAATCCGAAATGTTTTAACTGCGTCCAGTGCCAGCACCGACAACAAGGGGCCGCTCAGTATTATGCTGGGCGCGAGATTATCAGGCTTTAGGCAAAAAATTGGGCCGACGGCGATGAAAATTTATTTTTTACGTTACCTCCCGTTATCTCCGATTGTTTGCCGCGCAAAAAAGTCGGCCCTGGCAGGACGGCGGTGTTGGCGTTATTGCCTGCCCATGTTTAATGCGCAGCCTTAACAGGCATGACGGGAATCACGCGGCTTTTTTTCATCTTGCCAACGACATGCATCTCGCACGCTTTGCAGTCAAAGCGCAGCGTTAAGCGCTCGTTGCCGTTAATCAAGGTCATGGGTTCGGCCTTGATGCCCTTCAACTGCCAATCCTTGGCTTCTTTCGGGCATAGGTTGAAGCTGTAGCGCAGGCAGTGCTTGGTGATCATGAGCGAAACGTCGCCCGCTGTGGTGTTGGCTTCATAGGCCTCGGCAATGAGTTCCACGCCGTGTTTTTTGTAAAACGCGCGCGCCTGTTTGTTGAACACATTGCCCAAAAAAGTGAGTTCCTTGCCGGGGTAGGCGGCGGGCGGTGTAACGGGCGCGGCGCGCGGCAGGCGGGGGCGCCTGGTTTCCCGCGCCTTGATGAGTTGATCTATGCCTTCGCGGCGCAGGGATTTCAAAATGGACGCAGGCACGAAGCAGGGCGCGGCAATCTTAATCTGCGCGGCGGTGAAATCGGTGTTGCCCAACTGGGCGAGATTGCTGTGCAAGGTAGCCAGCGCCTTGCCGGTATCGCGGGCAGTTTCTATCGTGGCTTCGCGTTGCACGGTGACTGTAGTGCTGTCGCTATCGGTCAGCGTGAGTTGCAGTGCGTTGTCGCTGGCCGACAAGGCAAGGCTAACGGGGATCAGTCGCCGGGCGGATTCCTTTTCCAGCGCGCGCTCGAAGGCCTGGTCGCGGTTGCGGTATATGGCAATGCCCGGCTTCAGGTCTGCTGGCATCTCGTTGGGGTAAAGGCGCTTGCCCTGCACCACGTTGATGCGCATGCCGACGAGCTTGTTTGCGCCCTTGTTGGTGGGCGGCTGGTAGCTCACGCCATCGCCATTGTGCAATTCAATATCGCCCTCAATCTCGAACCAGTCCGCACCCACCCGGCTGATGGTGCCGATGGCTTCCCCGGCGAATTTGGGTGTGTCGAACGCGCCGATGTCATGCTTGCGGCCATGGGTGAAATAATCCGTCGTGCTGCGGTTGAAGGTCTTTTCCGGCTGCGGGGTGAACAGGTGCGTGGTGCGGCCAGACGATGCAGGCATGAATTGTGGTTGCTCTTCCATGATGGCGTCGAGCAGCTGGCGGTAGTGCGCGGTGGCGTTCTTCACGAAGGCCATGTCTTTGTAGCGCCCTTCGATCTTGAACGAGCGGATGCCGGCTGCGATCAAGGCGCGCAGGTTGGCGCTCTGGTCGTTGTCTTTCATTGACAGCAAGTGCTTGTCGTAGGCGACGATGCGGCCTTGGTGGTCTTCCAGCGTGTAGGGCAGGCGGCAGGCTTGCGAGCATTCGCCGCGATTGGCGCTGCGCCCGGTGTGCGCGTGGCTGATGTTGCACTGGCCGGAAAAGGCGACACACAACGCACCGTGCACGAAGTATTCCAGGGTGCATTTGTCCGCCTCGGTCGCTGCGTGGATACGCTGGATTTCAACGAGCGACAACTCCCGCGCCAAGACGATTTGCGAGAAACCCACGTCTTGCAAAAAGCGCGCTTTCTCTGGCGTGCGAATATCGGTTTGCGTGCTGGCGTGGAGCTGGATTGGCGGCAAATCCAGTGCCAGCAAGCCCATGTCCTGCACAATCAGCGCATCCACCCCGGCGTCATACAGTTCCCAGATCAGGCGGCGCGCGGTTTCAATTTCCTGGTCGTCAAGTATCGTGTTGAGCGCCACGAAAATTTTGGCGTAAAAGCGATGCGCAAAGGTTGCGAGCCGCGCGATGTCCGCCACAGCATTGCTTGCGCTAAGGCGCGCGCCAAATGAGGGGCCGCCGATATACACCGCATCGGCGCCATGCTTGATGGCTTCAATGCCAATCTCGGCATCGCGGGCGGGGGAGAGCAGTTCGAGCTGGTTGGGCGTCATGGCGAGGGCGGGGCGAGTGAAGTGGCAGCAAGGTCGATTGCGGATTTTATCGGTGATTTTATTGCCGTATCGCCAGCGCCGAATTTTTCAGCGGGGTTTGTTTGTATATGGCTTAAGCAGTCAAGCGCAAAATGGCATGGCCTCCATTGGCTTGATGAAGACAGCTTTATTGTCGTCCAATGCTTGTTTCATGGTTGCTGTCAGCTACTTGTACTTGATTGCGGCCGCTGTGTTTGGCGAGGTAAAGGGCTGCGTCGGCGGAGACCAGCAGCTCGCTGCTGTTTAGCGTGAATGGCAACAGGTTGCTGGCGATTCCGGCAGAGAGGGTGCTGGTGAATTCTTTTCCTTCGTGCTGAAAGCTGATTGCTGAGAAGCGCTGCCTGATGTCGTTAATCAACCGTTTTGCGGTTTTAGGGTCGCATTCAGGCAGGATGGCAACAAACTCTTCACCGCCGTAGCGGCCAATAATGTCGGTTTTTCGCAAGCGCTGCTTGAGCAGGTGGGCAAGCGCTACGATGACTCGGTCGCCAACTGCGTGGCCATAGGTGTCATTTACCGATTTGAAAAAATCAATATCTATCATCGCGATGCTGATCGGCTTGCTGTTGCGCTGGGCGCGCGCAAGTTCGAGGGCAAGGGATTCTTTGATCAAGGCGTGTTTGAGCAGGCCGGTCAGGCTGTCTTTGGAAGCCAGGTCAGCCAGTTGCCGCGAGCGGGCAGCACGGATTTTGACGGCCGAGACGAGATGGGCGTCAGAAATGGGCTTGGTGATAAAGTCGTCAGCGCCTCGCCTCATGGCTTGTAGTTGCTGGGCAATATCGGTCTCAGCGGAAAGATAAACAATGGGCAGGCCTATCCATTCCGTATGGTGGCGAATGATCGTTGCCAGTTCCGGCCCAGAATAGCCGGGCATGTACATGTCCATCAAGATCATTTCAGGGTGAAAGGCTGACACCGTATTGATTAACGCTTCAGGCTCGCTCAGCACCCGCACGTCCATATTGGCGGCGCTCAAGACCAGACGGAAGTGATTGGCAAGATCGGCATCATCGTCAATGATGAGCACCCGATAGGGCGTAGCGAAGCGCTCTTCGAGGATGGCTTCAATACGATTGACCAGGAGCGAGATATCCAGCGGTTTTAACATGAAGCATGCCGCCCCCAGGCGGGCAGCCTGCGCCCGGGATTGAAAGTCATCCATGGACGAAATAATCAGGATTGGACAATCCATGCCTTGCAAAGCAGGGGCTAAAAAAAGCTTTTTTGTCCGTTCAGCCTGCCCGTCGGTGAGCAGGACATCCGCCATGAGCATATCCGGGCTGGGCGCCATGGGCGTGTTGGCTTGCATGATGTCGGATTGGGTGAATAGCCGTATTTCATAGTCGAACTGTTTGAGTAGTCCTCGCAGTGACTCGCCCAGTTGCGCATCATCCTCAATCAGCCAGACTTTCATGCGGCGGGATGATGGTGGGTGGGCCAGGGGTGGGTCTTTTTTAGCGCGCTTGATGCGGGCATTTATATTGGATTGGCCAAAAGCATCGGCCAAGGCAGCAATCGCGCGGACAAAATCCACTCGTTGCGTTTCATCTATGGCTACGATGCCGGCGTTTAGCCAATTCTGGACGGTTTTTTCAAGTGCATGCGCCATCCCGCTCAATTTGTCGAAGCCGAAAGTACCGCTCGTGCCTGACAAGTTGTGCAGTCGCTGATGCAGCTTTTCAAGCCGTTGGTATATTTCAGCGGGGCTGGATAGCCTTTCTTGGCGGTCAATGAGTGCAGCAAGTTCGGCAAGTTCGCCGGGCAGGCGCGCCAGATAAGCCTTTTTTAGCTTGGCGAGCTTAACCGCCAGCTCGGTTTTCCTGTCAGTCATGCTGTTTTTTCCAAATGGCGTGCATTTGCTCGGACAGCTTCATGGGTTCGAAAGGTTTGGGAATAATATCCTGTACGCCCAATGATTGATAGAATGCCAAGTCTGTCGGTTCTACTCTGGCGGTCATGAAGACGACAAGTGTCTTTTGGGTCGCGGGCAGTTCGCGTAGCGCTTGCAGCGTTCCCGGGCCATTCATGCCTGGCATCATGACGTCCAGCAAGATCATGTCAGGGGCAAAGTTTTTTGCTTCGCGCAGTGCTTCTTCGCCAGAGGAGCAGATTTTGACTGTAAAACCACCCACGATTTCGAGTGCCAGCTTGACCACTGTTTGAATATCCGGTTCGTCTTCCACATAAAGAACGCGCGTAAGCTGGCTCATGACGAAGCTCCAGTTATTTCATGATAAGTCTGCGCTGCCGCCCGCCGATCGCCCGATAAATTGGGCGACTGCGCAACTGTGGCCGACTTCCCTGCATTGCAGGCGCTTGATTCATCGCGCGATGAAAGCTTGCCAAGCGGCCATGTTGCCGTTGAAATTTAATGTTTCTTTTGGCAAAGCATACCCCAGTGCAGGTATTGCCCGCTTCTTTTGTGATTTTTTGTTTCATTTGGCGCGCCTGGTGTTGTTGCGTTTTTGGGCGCGTTTTTTCAAGGCATGCAT
Source organism: Rhodocyclaceae bacterium UBA5602 (assembly GCA_002424865.1). GTDB lineage: Bacteria > Pseudomonadota > Gammaproteobacteria > Burkholderiales > Rhodocyclaceae > Rugosibacter. Next base: position 9,456 of record DILC01000058.1, read on the forward strand.
CAGCCAATAACGCCAGCCCAGGCGCATGGCGGCGTAGCCTGAGGTGGCGAATAGACACGCCAGTACCACGAGGCCAATGGCGAGCGGTTCGCCCAGGCCAATGACCCAATGGGTTAAGTGGATTAACCAGCCGATTAAATCACCGTTCATTTCAGGTGGCGGAGCAAAATTGGCTGTGCTGCCCAGAATCATTTTGCCGATTTCAAAGGCGGCAAAGTAAATCGGGAAAATGGTAAAAGGGTTGGTGTACAGCGTGCACAGCATGGCCAGCGGCAGATTGACGCGAAAAATCACCGCGCAAATGGCCGCGCCCAGCATCTGGAAAGGGCCCGGAATCAACCCGCAAAACAGCCCGGCAGCAACGGCGCCTGCCGCTGAGCGGCGATTCAGATGCCACAGCCTGGGGTGGAGCAGGGTGTTGGCAAACGGGGCGAACCAACGGTTGCCGTGGATGACGCTGTGGTCTGGCAACAGGCGTTTGAGTGAGCGGCGCATGGGGTATGTCAAGGAAGCGCTGATTTATTCGTCATGCCCGCATGGGCGGGCATACAGCGCCTTGATTCTACCGGGCTCCCGCCGCCGCGGGAGCGACGGGAGCCGAAATAATCAGCGTTTCCCTGACCAGCATGCCATGGCCCGCTTCGCTCGGTTATCAAATAGCGCGCTTGCCCCAGGTATTGCACGTTAAAAAGTCGGCCCTGACAAGACGGCAGTGTGAGCAAGGTGCAGTCAGTTTGCTGCTGTTTTCTTGAGATTTTCCTGACAATACAGCGCGAACTGATCGGAGGGCAAGGGGCGGGCGAACAAGTAGCCCTGGGCTTCATTGCAGCCTTGCTGGACAAGAAAGTCGCGCTGGGCTTCGGTTTCCACGCCTTCGGCAATGGTTTTAAAGCCCAGGCTGTGCGCCATCTGGATGATGGCTGTGACAATGGCGCGATCGTCGGCGTCTGCGACAATGTCGCGCACGAAAGACTGGTCAATTTTGAGTTTGCTGATATTGAATTTCTTAAGGTAACTCAAGGATGAATAGCCTGTGCCAAAGTCGTCAATTGACATCAGCACGCCACGCTGGTGGAATTCATTCATCACGCCGATGCTGCCCAGCGGGTCATCCATCGCGGCGCTCTCGGTGAGTTCCAGTTCAAGGCAATGCGGGGGGATTTTGGTTTCGGCGAGAAGCTGGGCCACCAGGCCAGGCAAACCCTTGTGGCGGAACTGGGCAGCGGAAAGATTCACCGCCAGGCTCATTTCCGGCAGGCCGGCATCCATCCATGTTTTGAGTTGTTGCAAGCCAGTGTGCAAAACCCAGGCGCCAATGAGCACGATGCGGCCATTGTTTTCTGCCAAGGGGATGAATTCCGCAGGGGAAATGGCGCCTAGCTCCGGATGCGTCCAGCGCAACAGCACTTCACAGCCGACCACTTTGCCTGAATCAAGCGCGAGTTGCGGTTGATAGACCAGATGAAACTGATCGCGGTCCAGGGCATGGTGCATGGCGTTTTCCAGCGCCATGATGCGGGAAGTGCGCAAGCGCATTTCGGGGGTAAAAAATCGGAAGTCGTTACGCCCATCCTGTTTGGTCTGGTACATCGCGGTATCAGCATGCTGAAACAAGGTATCAAAATCCTTGCCGTCTTCGGGATAAATAGCCACGCCGATCGAGGGGGTGATGATCAGCTCATGCGCGTCAATCAGGTAAGGTTGCGATATTTTGGCCAATAATTTGCTTGCCAGTTGTGCGATGAAGCCTTCCTGAATGCCATAGCAGACCAGCACAAACTCATCCCCGCCGACGCGCGAGGCCGTGTCAATATTCCGCAAGCATGATTTCAACCGCTCTCCAACCTCAACCAGCAACTTGTCGCCAATGCGATGCCCCAGGGTGTCGTTGATGTTCTTGAAACGGTCCAGATCAATGAACAGGAGCGCGAACTTTTCCCCTTCGCGGTTGGCCATGCTAATGGCCTGATGCACGCGGTCATTGAGCAGGCTGCGGTTTGGCAAGCCCGTCAGCGGATCAAAGTTGATCAACTGGTGGATTTTTTGCTCCGATTCGATTTGGGCGGTGAGATCAACTATGGATGCGATCACATAATGGCCAGTTTCTGCGGTGATCGGGATGAGCCGGATCTCGACGCGGAAATCATGGCCGTCTTTATGCAGGGCATACAGCTCGCGCCCTGCACTCATGTTGCGTTCAGCCGCATGCTGCATGTAGCCAGCCACATGGCGTGCATGGGCTTTACGCGCTTGCGTGGGAATCAAGATGTCCAATGGCTGGCCAACCAAGGCGTTGGGCGGATAGCCAAACATGACATTGGCCTGGGAATTGGTTAGCGCGATCAAACCCTGCTCATCCACCATCACCATCGCATTGGGGGATGCTTCAACAGCACTTTTGAAGCGGTCTTCGGCATGCCGGCGTTCGGTGACATCAATCTGTGCGCCAATGATGCGGGTGACTTTGCCTTGGGCATTGATCTCTTTTTTGCCCCGTGCCAGCACCCAGCGGTAGCTGCGGTCATGATGGCGCAAGCGGAACTCGGCTTCGTAATCCATCTTCTCTGGCGAGTGTAAGAAACGCTCAATGTGCGCCATGATGTCCGCACGGTCATCAGGATGTATGAGCTCCTGCCAGGCAGAAAATGTTTCAGCAAGCTCATTCTCGCCATAGCCGAGCTGTTTTTTCCAGGAAGATGAAAAATATACCTGCCCGGATGAAACATTCCACTGCCACAGGCCTGTATTGGCGGCTGATACCGCCAGTTCCAGATTCTGCTGCGCTTCGGCCAGCTCGATATAGGGCCGCTCGATGGCGGAAGCGACCAACGCACGATAAACAAAGCAGTAGCTGACCACTTTATAAATATGGCCGAGCACGTTGTAAGTGCCGGTCATCGTTATATAAAAAGTAAAAAACAATTCGCTCATGGCCATCGCGCCTACGGCACCCAGCAGCAAGGCGGCATTAAACGATTGCGGACGGCGCATCTTGACCCAGAGCACAGCGGCAGTTACGCCGTTGATGGCAATGAACAGGTATTCAAGATTGATTTTTAATGGGGTGAGGCCATGCCCTGGAATAAATAAAGGCGGCAAGACTTCATGGTGCCAGATGACGATCCAGTTGATGAACAGGACAGCGGCTATGAGTAAAAATAAAATCAGGTACTTGCTTTTTTTCCGGAGGCTTTCTTCCCAGGAGCGCAAGCTCACGACAAGCAAGCCGATTGCCGCCAAGAAGCGGGCCGATAACCAGAAATAAAGGTGCTTGTCGGCGTTGTCATTCGGCGAAAAAAAATCAGGCATGCCAACATAAGCAGCGGTATGGCAAAAGTCCAATGCCCCAACGGCAAAATAAATGCAGGCAAGCAGCGTCAGGTTACCGGCATTGCCTCGCTTCCAATGGGCTCCCCAGCCAACGATAAACACCATCATGGCCACTACGATGGCGGCAAATTCCATCAAGGTGTGCCAAATCAGATAGAAGCTAATGCCTTGGGCGCCTGGTTGGGCTGGTATTAACCAGGCCAGGAACTGACCCGCCGCGAGGATGAGCAGTATCGCCATAACACCGCGCATGGCGGGCTGGTGGGATGGGTGCAGATGCCCGAGCAATAGCTTTCCCATGCCGCGCAATGGTTTATCGCCTTGTGTACTGGTCTTGAACAAAAGTAAACACTCCAATGGATATCTTCACAATTCTACTTTGTTGTTCTCTTGATCAATCGGCAGTGGATGGCATGCAGTGCATGGGGTGTGGGGGATGTGCTAACTTAACCGATGATATTTTTATAAAAATCAGGGTGATTTGATCATCCGGCAGGAAGCTTGGCGGGAAGGGATCTGATCTTGTTGAATAGCCTTGGCTGTTAGGTTTTTAAATGCGTTTGTTTGTCTTGGCTTTTGCGCTGGGTGTGTGGCTGGTGCAGCAACAGGCTGCTTTGCCAGATGGCCGGACTTTGCTCGCCATTGGTCTGGTGGCGGTGTTGTTCAGCGCTATCCTGTGGCTGCTTAAAAAGTCGGCTCTGGCGAGACGCCGCGAAGCTTTGAATCCGTCTCTGGAAAGTCTCTTTTCGGGATGGCGGTTAAGCGAAAAAAAAGCGGTATTTTTGACAGGTTTTCTGCGAGTCATCGCGGGTTGCGTGCTGGGGTTTGTCTGGGCTTCGGCTGTTAGCCAGTGGCGTCTGGCGGATACCTTGCCTGGGGCACTGGAAGGGCAGGATATCGTGGTGGTCGGCGTGGTGAGCGCTCTGCCCGAAGCCATGAGCCGTGGCGTGCGCTTTCGGTTTGATGTGGAATCGGCGCGCTGGCTGGATAAGCCTGCAGAGCCAGCGGGCACGGCCAACACGCAAAGCATACAAATACCTGGACATATTTCATTGGCTTGGTATCGTGGCGCACCGGGGGGAAGGGACTCGGAAGAAGCGTTTGGCATGACCGGCTTGCCGGTGCATGCGGGCGAGCGCTGGCGATTTACCGTGCGCTTGAAGCGTCCGCATGGCAATGTGAATCCGCACGGGTTTGACTATGAAGCCTGGTTGTTCGAGCGCAATATCCGCGCCACGGGCTATGTGCGTCCGCGCACGGCTGAACGCTTGGACACTGTGACGATATGGCAACCCGCTTATGCCGTGGAGAGGCTGCGTGAAACAATCCGCGCCCATATGCAGGCGGGTTTGCCGGATAGCCCTTTTGCCGGCATTTTGATTGCGCTGGTGATCGGCGATCAACAAGCGATCAAGCCCGCGCTATGGCAGCAGTTTGCGCAGACGGGAATTACCCATTTGATGAGCATTTCCGGTTTGCATGTGACGATGCTGGCTGGCTTGTTTTATGGTTTGGTGGGCTGGCTATGGCGGCGATCCAGCGTTTTGCCCTTGCATTTTCCGGCGCAAAAGGCCGCAGCCGTGGGTGGATTTGTGGCGGCGCTGACTTACAGTTTGCTGGCAGGCTTTGCTGTACCCGCGCAACGCACGATGATGATGCTGGGCGTGGTGGCTTTATCCCGCCTGGCCCATCGCGAGCTCGCGGCCTCACGCATTCTGGCTTGGGCTTTGCTGTTTGTTCTCATGCTTGATCCATTGGCGGTGGTTTCTGCCGGATTCTGGTTATCGTTTGGTGCTGTCGCGGTGCTGTTTTATATCAGCAGCGGGCGGCAGGGGCGTTTGCAGGGGATCCAAAGCTGGGGGCAGGCGCAATGGGCGGTGACGCTGGGCATGTTGCCCGCCCTCTTGGCGCTGTTTGGACAGTTCTCGTTAGTGTCGCCCCTGGCCAATGCGGTGGCGATTCCGCTGGTGAGTTTTGTCATCACGCCTTTGGCCATGCTGGGCGCTGTGTTGGGTGCTTTACCTATTGTTCACGCTGGCTTTAACCCTTTGCTGTGGCTGGCGCATGCAGCGACCCAAGGCTTGATGCTGTTTATTGCCTGGTTAGCCGCCCTGCCTGGGGCTACCTGGCAGCAGGCTGCGCCGCCCGCGGCCTGGCTGTTGTTGGCCTTGGCGGGTGGCGTGTGGTTGTTGCTGCCGAAGGGCTTTCCCGCGCGCTGGCTGGGATATTTGGCGTTTTTGCCTTTGCTCACCTCCTCCCCGCCACGGCCAGATGCCGGGCAGGCAGTGGTGAATGTGCTGGATGTGGGGCAGGGATTGGCGATTCATGTGCAAACCGCCCGGCATGATTTGTTGTTCGACGCAGGCCCCGCTTATTCCAAAGAGGCCGATAGCGGCAATCGGCTCATTGTGCCGTATTTGCGCTCTATGGGTGTGCGGCATCTGGATGAAATGGTGGTGAGCCACGCGGATACCGATCACTCCGGCGGCGCGGCTTCTGTGCTGGCCGCCGTGCCTGTGGGTTTGTTGCGCAGTTCTTTGCCGCAGGACCATTTTTTGCTCGCGCAAGCTGTGCCACAACAGCCTTGCCGGGCAGGAGACGCGTGGGTGTGGGATGGTGTCCGGTTTGAGGTTTTGTATCCGGAAAATGTCATGCGGGCAGTTAAAAGCAATGCCATATCGTGCGTGATGATGATCGCTGCCGGTGGACGGCGGTTGTTGATCACTGCCGACATTGAGGCGGCGCAAGAGGAGGAATTGATCGCGCGCGGCAAAGGCCCTGCCGCAGAAAAGTCGGCGGTGGCGGGACGGCGTGAATATGTGTTTTCAAGCGACAGCCGCCTTGATGGCAATGGAAAACACGCGGCTGGAACCGGCCGTGAAATCGGCTCCAATGCGCCCGGCCCGGTGGTGCCTTCACTGCTTGCGGCAGATGTGCTCATTGTGCCGCATCACGGCAGTTTGACATCATCGACGAAAGCTTTCATCGCCGCTGTCCATCCTCAGGCAGCGATTTTTACCGTGGGTTATCGCAATCGCTTTGGCCACCCCAAGCTTGACGTGGTTTCACGCTATATCCGGCAAGGCACAGCGTTGCATCGGACAGATCAAGCTGGCGCGGTAAAGGTGACGCTGTCTGCCGCGGGTGTTGCCATCGACCGCGCGCGGGACTCGCGGCGACGGTATTGGCAAGATAATGGCGCAGAAGAGTGAAACAGCCAACCAGAAAATAAATTGTCTTGCCGTTTGGCTTGCGATTGAACCCAAGGGGTGTCGCTTGGTCAAAAACGCGTCGCAGCTTTGAGCTTTGCTATGATGACCAAATATAGTCAAACCTGCGGGAAAATACGCCATCCGCCCCGTTTGTTTTAATAACCCAAAATAATCAAATCCATGCCGAATTCCTTGCCCTGTAGCCGACTTAAGGTTTCCCGCCTGCGGGTTGCATTGCTGGCCGGGTTCGCTTTTCTTGGTTTATCCGGCTGTGCGCAGGTGCCCTTTGAATCAACGCTGGCGAAAACCAACCAGGCCGCGCCTGGCTTCACGCAAGGCCAGTTGCGCTTATTGACCACCGCGGAAGAAAGAAACGACGCCCAAACACTGACGAATGAACTGCTCAAAAAACCGCTGGCGCAGCATGAGGCGGTGCATTTGGCGCTGGTGCATAGCCCGGCCTTGCAGGCTTTACTGGCGCAAAGCTGGGCGGCTGCCTCGCGTGCAGATCAAGCAGGGCGCGTAAGCAACCCATTGTTCTCTTTCTCGCGCATGCGCTTTACGGGCGAAGTGGATATTGAACGCACACTCTCGTTTGGTTTGCTGGATTTGCTGACCTTGCCGCAACGGCTGGAGGTAGCGAAACAACAAATCAACGTGGCGCAATTACAGCTCACAGCGGATGTGGTGCAACAGGTCACCGATGTGCGTCAGGCTTGGGTGGCGGCCGTAGCGGCCAAACAGCGTCTGGCTTACAGCGCGCAAGTGCTGAGCCTGGCCGAAGCCAGTGACGCGCTGGCTGTCAATATGCAAAAGGCGGGCAACTTCAGTCAGTTGGCGCGCTCGCAACAGCAAGTGTTTTTAACCGATTCAGTGAATCAGCACCAGCAGGCGACGCATCAGGCGCTGGCCACGAAGGAAGCACTGGTACGCCTTTTGGGGCTGGTGGACGAAGAGGCGCTGCAGCTGCAATTACCCGAGCGCTTGCCCGAACTGCCTAAAGCCCTGCGCGCGCCAGAAGACTTGAGCCTTCTTGCCAGGCGGGATCGTTTGGATGTGCGCATTGCCGAAGCCAGATTCAACGCATCGGCCAAGGCGCAGGGTTTAACGGCAGTGACGAGTGTGACGGATATTGAGTTGGGCCTGCGGCGCAATGCCACGGTTGACCAAGCCGCAGGCTCGTCCAACACCGGACGGGGTGGCGAGATCAGCATACGGCTGCCCTTGTTTGATTTAGGCGACGCCCAGCGCAGCGCCATGAACGCGCAAACGTTGGCCTTGGCCAACCAGCTCGACGCCACGGCACGCGCCGCCAGTGCGCATTTGCGCGAGCGGTATTCTGCTTATCGCAGCGCTTATTTGGTTGCTAAAAACTATCGGGATG
>DILC01000058.1:17590-22537 GCA_002424865.1 Rhodocyclaceae bacterium UBA5602
CGCGAGCGATGCTTCACACTAGGCCTTGCTGAGTCCAGGGCATCAAGGTATTCAAGGATAATGAATGAGCACCGATAACCATAACGGCAAGCAGTCCCGACGGCAGTTTTTCAAGCAGGCAGGTTTGGCGGGCGGGGCGCTGGTGGGCGTTGCCGCTGCAACGGGCGTGAGCCGCGTGGCCATGGCCGCCTTGCCAGAACTGGTCACGCAAACCAGCAGCGAGACCATGCCGCCTTTGCATCCCGCTACGGGCCGTGCGTACAACCCGGTAGTCACATTGAATGGCTGGACCTTGCCCTGGCGCATGAAGCAGGGTGTGAAAGAGTTTCATCTGGTGGCTGAACCCGTGGTGCGCGAGATGGCACCGGGCATGAAGGCGCATTTATGGGGCTATAACGGGCAATCGCCAGGGCCGACCATCGAGGTGGTGGAGGGCGATCGGGTGCGAATTTTTGTCACCAACCGCTTGCCGGAGCGCACCAGCGTGCATTGGCACGGGCAGCGCTTGCCCAATGGCATGGATGGTGTTTCGGGCTTGACGCAACCAGCGATTGAACCTGGCAAAACCTTTGTGTATGAATTCACCGCACGGCGGCCGGGCACCTTCATGTATCACCCGCATGCGGATGAGATGACGCAAATGGCCATGGGCATGATGGGTTTTTGGGTTACGCACCCCAAGGGGAGTAACCCATTGATAGACGAAGTGGATCGCGATTTTTGCTTTTTGCTCAATGCGTATGACATTGACCCGGGCAGCTACACGCCGAAAACCATGACCATGCTGGACTTTAATTTATGGTCATGGAATAGCCGGGTATTCCCCGGGATTGATGCCTTCAATGTGCGGCAGAACGATAAGGTGCGCTTGCGGATTGGCAATCTGACCATGACCAACCACCCGATTCATGTGCATGGGCATGAGTTTGCGGTCACCGGAACGGACGGCGGCCCTGTGCCAAAAACCGCGCGCTGGCCGGAGGTGACGGCCGACATTGCGGTGGGACAAATGCGGCAAATCGAGTTTATCGCCGATGCCGAAGGCGATTGGGCAGTGCATTGCCATAAAAGCCACCACACCATGAATGCCATGGGCCATACTGTGCCGACCATGATAGGCGTGGATCAATCGGAGGTCGCCGAGAAAATTTCCCAGTTGATCCCGGATTACATGGCAATGGGCGAGAGCGGCATGGCGGATATGGCCGATATGCACATGCCATTGCCGGAAAATACCCTGCCCATGATGACGGGCGAAGGGCCTTTTGGCTCGGTGGAAATGGGCGGCATGTTTAGCGTGTTGAAAGTGCGTAAAAACCAAAAGCCAGGCGACTACAGTGATCCGGGCTGGTTCAAGCATCCGGCGGGCACGGTGGCGAAAGAATATGCGGGCCCCGTGGGCGAGCCGGTGAGAAAAGCAGCAAGCGATGGGCAGTCCATGCCGCGAGCGGAAAAAAAAGCCAAGCCAGAAGACATTGAAGTGCACGTGAGAAAACCCTCTGGGCATAGCGGGCATTGAATCTATTCAGGACATTCAGGGTTGTGCAGATTGGCAAAAAATTCGGCACCAAAAAGGTGTTTTCGGGTACTTTCCCGAGCGGCCATCTGACGCTTTTGTGGGCTGGAGCTTTCCATTGATCCGGCCAGAGTATGTTTTGATGTCTGTTCGTCCTGTGCAAACAAAGTCAAGGGAACCGCAGTCCTGTAGACGCGCGATACCCATGCCGCAAAATGCCTGGGCGCGCATCTATCTCGGCGTGCATTTCCCGCTCGACATATAAGGGAGAGGCAATATGAACAATTCAACAGAAAACGCGTTGGGCAAAGTTCCAGAAATTACTTTGTTATTCTGGATTATCAAAATCGCTGCCACCACGCTTGGCGAAACAGGCGGCGATGCCGTTTCCATGTCGATGAATCTAGGCTACCTGCTGAGCACGGCCATTTTCTCAGCTGTATTTCTAGTGGCAGTCTTCGCTCAAATCAAGGCCAAGGCCTTTCATCCCTCCCTTTATTGGACAACCATCATTGCCACCACCACGGTCGGTACGACGCTAGCTGACTTTGCTGACCGATCCCTGGGAATCGGCTACGCTGGTGGCTCGGCCTTGCTCCTGGCTTTGCTGCTCGGCTCCCTGTTCACCTGGCATCGCACGCTCGGTTCGGTCTCGGTCAATACCGTCAACTCACCCAAAGCGGAGATGTTCTACTGGGTGACGATCATGTTCTCCCAGACCTTGGGGACGGCGCTGGGCGACTGGATAGCAGATACCGCCGGGCTCGGTTACCTCGGCGCGGCGGTTGTGTTCGGTTCTTTTCTGGCCTTGGCCGTTGCAGCCTACTGGTGGACGCCTATCTCCCGAACCTTGCTTTTTTGGGCGGCATTCATTTTGACCCGCCCGCTGGGCGCCGTGGTCGGGGACTTTCTGGATAAGCCGCTCAGTGCAGGCGGATTGGCGTTGAGCCGGTATTCCGCATCCGTGGCGCTGCTCGCTTTTATTCTGGTCAGTATTTTGCTGTTCAAGCAACGTGCAGCCAGATCGGCGCATTGATGCGCCGTTACCTGTCGGAGCTGTCAGGCGGGTATTGCTTTAGCCAGGGCCATTGAAGAAAGCGCACAGCGCCGTCGGCGTAATGCCTTATTTTCTGCAAGGCGACCCAGGTTTACGTAAAACAGGCTTTTCAAGAAAAAATAAATACACGCAATAAATCAACGACAGCGACACATTAACTAAACAGGAGGATGCCATGCCCAGTTATCGTCTGTACCACTCGCACGGCGCTTGATCGCTCGCCGCACATATTGCTTTTGAAGAGTTGGGGATTCCCTATGAGCCCGTGCGGGTGGTGATTGCCGAAGGGCAAAATCAAACTCCCGCGTATCTGGCCATCAATCCGCGCGGCCGTGTGCCGACATTGGCAATTAGCGACCATGCGGCGCCGGGCGATGAAGCAAAAGAACAAATCCTGACTGAGCTTTCCGCGATCTTGATTTATCTCGCGAAAACGTATCCTGCCGCCAATTTATTGCCCCAGGACAATTTGCCCTTTGTGCGGGCGATGGAATGGATGAGCTGGCTGGGTTCCACGATGCACACGGGCGGCGTGCGGACTGTGTTGCGGCCAGATCGGTTTGTGAGTGATCCGGCGGCTGCCGATGCAGTCAAAGCGCGCGGCATGAAAAGCGTTCTGGCCGGTTATGCGGACATTGAATCACGCCTTGCCGGTCGGCCATGGGCGTTGGGTGAACACTATTCTGTCGTCGATATGTGCCTTTTGGTGTTCTATTGCTGGGGCAAGCGCATAGGCTTGACCATGCGGCAAGCGTATCCCAACCATGCACGTATCATGGATGCCGCACGTGCCCGCCCTGCGGTACAGGGGGCGATTGCGCACGAGGGGATAACGATTGAATAAAAGGGCTTGCTTGATTATCAGGAAAAGACAGGAATTCAATGCTTTAATCGCGTACCCGCCTGGAGTGCCTGACCGCTATTGACCGATGATTGAACGATGAAACCAGCAAGCGATGGCCAGCGCGCAACTTATTTTATGCCCGTACGAGAACATGAAAAAACCATCTTATGACCAATTGCTTGCCAATCTTGCACTCATCTTGCTGGGAATTGGTTGCGCCCTGATATTGTGGCCATTTCTGACTGCCCTGATCTGGGCGGCCATTCTGGTATCCACCAGTTGGCCTGTTTTTTTTAAACTGGACCAACTGCTGGGAGGGCGGCGTACCTTGGCCGCCAGCCTGATGACCCTGCTGGTCACCCTGGCACTTTTCGGACCGGTCGTTGCAGTCTCACTGGCGCTGGCCGACGACGTAGCCGAATTAGCGCGTGCTGCCGCCTCCGTGATCGAAAACGGCCTGCCAGATGCACCTGCCTGGCTCACCCACTTGCCGTTGGTGGGGCAAATCATCCATGACTACTGGCAGCATCTTGCCCATGACAGCCAAGGGCTGATGGATACACTGAAAAAGTTTGCCGAACCCGCGCAGACCGCGGCGCTCACCGGCGGGCGCCTGATGGCGCGTGGTGCGGTGGATATCGGGCTGTCCATCTTTCTTGCCTTCTTCTTCTTGCTGCATGGCGAAGCGCTGGCCAAACGCCTGCACATTACCCTGGAACATCTGGCCGGCAGCCGCGCGGTTTATCTGCTGGATATTGCCCGCGGCACAGTCACCGGGGTGGTTTACGGCATTCTTGGCACGGCGCTGGCGCAAGGTGTGCTGGCCGCCATCGGTTTTGCCATCGCGGGTGTCCCCGGTGCGGTGCTTCTCGGCGTGACCACATTTTTCCTCTCCGTGGTGCCGGTGGGGCCACCCATCGTCTGGGGCGGCGCGGCTATCTGGCTGTTCCAGCAAGGGCAGCTTGGCTGGGCTATTTTTGTTGCGGCCTGGGGCTTCTTTCTGGTCAGCACGGTGGATAACGTCATCAAACCCTTCATCATCAGCCGCGGCGCCCACCTGCCTTTCGCCATCGTATTCCTTGGCGTGCTGGGTGGCGTGCTGGCCTTCGGCGTCATTGGCGCCTTCCTCGGCCCGACCTTGCTTGCCGTCGGCTACAGTTTAGTCATTGAATGGACGACGCTGGACAAGGCAACGCAAGCAGCGTCGGACGGCAGCTAAGCTAAGCTGGCGACCGTGCGCCGTATCGCCAGCGCCAGCGCGATGCTTGTGCTGTGCTGCCCTCGGGTGGTCGCCTGCGGGAACTTTTACCGCGTCACCGGTTTGTAGCGTATCCGCTTGGGCTTCGCCCCTTCTTCGCCCAGCCGCTTTCTCTTGTCGTCTTCGTATTCCTGATAATTCCCGGCGAAGAAATGCCATTGCGATTCGCCTTCCGCCGCCAGAATGTGGGTGCAGATGCGGTCCAAAAACCAGCGGTCATGGCTGATGACCATGGCGCAACCGGCAAATTCAAGCAGCGCGTCTTCCAGCGC